>DIPB01000164.1:16202-21510 GCA_002426275.1 Firmicutes bacterium UBA5499 | reverse complement strand
CTTCCCCAAGGGACAGACGAGCCAATCTGGCCACATGTTCTACCGTTTCCCGGGTTATCGCCATCTTTATTCACCTTCTTGTTTCCGATTTCTTCCCTACTATATTCCCCAAAAGATCTACAAAATCCTGCCTGCCGTAGTTTATACTTTCCAACTTACGTTTTTTGCTCTAACCCAGGTTAGGAGTTAAAGGCGATTGCGTTACATAATTAGCGTGAAAACAATTAAGCGTTAACTAAAAAGGATATAAGTAAACAAGCGTACCCTGCAAACGACGCTGAGGTTGAGAAACTTTTTTACTGCTTGCGCACATTGAATCAAAGCGTTTTTCAGGGCTTTTTCTGTGTGATTGAAGGATAGGATCCGCATGAGTTCACGTCCGGGATCTGTGGAGTCTTGATGTGAAACTCCAATTGGGAAGGTCGAGAAAAATGCTGAGCGGCCTCTTACCTGATTACTCTGTCTATGAGCAGTTTGTTTATTGCCGCGACAACAACGGCCATCTTTTTCGGCTTCAAGCTTCCAACTTTATATGCGATCATGCTCGCTTCGGCGGTGAATAACTTGTTCGGTCTGACATTACTTGAGACATTCAGACCGCCTGTGTTGAAATCAGTAGTGCCGACCTCGACGGCGCGTTCATCAGCGACGCTTTTACTTGTAAGCTGAGAGAGCAACAAATCATTTGGGCCGGACTTCGCCAAAACGAGTGCGGGGCGACGTTTCGACGAACTCAAATTAGTGAACGGAAATGATACAACGACAACGTCTCCTTTTACAAATCTTTCCATGCAGCGTCCTCGTTAGGTAAAAGCCAGTCTTTGGCAAGGGCTTTTTCGCTCGCCAGCGTAATGTCTTTCACGGCACGTTTTTCGGAAATCAGAAACGGGATAGCCCTCTCGCGCACGGCTTGGCTGACGAACACGCTGACCGCCGAGGAGAACGAGAGACCCAACTCTCGGAACAGCTTCTCTCCCTCGTCTTTCAACCTGTCATCTATTCGAATGTTGACTTGCGCCATAACGCACCTCCATATTGCTTGATTATGCTATCATTTTACAGCAAAACGTAGCGTTTGTTGACGGCAACTTTGAAGCAATGTGCGAAAAGTGCTATTCAAATTTAAAAACTCACAATCATTGTGATTGCGGTTGTCATGACGCTTCTTGGTCCTGCTCTTTCATAGTGCCTCTGGTTCCAGAGCCTCGCGCTTGATGGTGAAGGCGCAAAGCAAGCTATGAACCGGAAGACTGGTGAGGCGCAATTGATTCTCTCTAGTGAAGAAGCTCCCCTGGCCTGCTTTCGGCAATTTAACTCAAACGCTTCGACTTTTCCCTCGCAGCTAAAGCAAATAGTAATTTATTCCTCAGGGAACTACGTTCACCATAACAGTTTGCGGTTGACCTCACCAGCGCCTCTTTACCTGCCGTCCCGCTTATTATTAACTGTCCTCTTTGCGTTTAATCCTTCCCAAAGCTCCGGTTCCTTCCCCTATGGGCACCGGCTAAATCGTCAACCCGAGAGGATATATAAGGACTGCCATGTGGAACCGCCGGCTAATATCAACAACATAAAGTACGTTCTGGCGCCTTTCGGTTTCTCATCAAGCGCAAAGCACCGATCTTTTCCGTGCCTTGTGTCACAGATTGAAGCAAAGCCATAGCTGCGAATACGTCTTTGCTTAACTGACGGCAATGCCAGCAATGACGGCCAGGTCCTTTATCCGTCGTAAGGACTCCCGCCAGGTACATAGCAGAGCCTTCACAAACCCCGGGATGGATCTTTACCCATGTCTAAACCGCTTGTCGCCGCTGTGAGATGGCTCCAAAATGAAGATTTTGGTGCATTTGCGCTTTGATTTTGATATAATGGCATTGTGGTTCTGCCTCAAAATTATTGTTCAACGCCAGTGACGTTACCATATTAAGAGAAGAACCGCTATGCTCAAGTTCCACGGGAGATGAGACAAAAAAGGAGGGAGTAATCCGGTGGTTAGCCTTGTACTTACAGTGGTCGGACAAGATCGGATCGGGATCGTCGCCAAAGTCAGCAATGTCGTTGCTTCCCACCAGGGCAATATCATCGATCTCAGCCAGAGAGTGATGAGCGGCGGCCTTTTTACCATGATCATGCAAATCAGCCTCCAGACCCCAGAAAATTTTTCCGCTCTGCAGGATGCCCTGGCTGAACTTGAAAAGGAGCTGTCTGTCAAGATCATAGTGCAACGAGAGGATATTTTCCGCGCCATGCACAGGGTATAGGAGGAATACTATGCTATATCATCACGAAGAAATAATTGAAACTTTGAACATGATCGAAAGAAACCTTTTGGATATCCGCACCGTCACCTTAGGCCTGGATCTGAGGGATTGCACGGATCCACAGCCACAGCAGATGGCCAGGAAAATTAAAAATAAGGTGGCCGGACAGGGCAGACGCCTGGTCCAAGTCACAGATCAGTTGGAGCGAGAATTGGGAATCCCCATCATTAACAGGCGTATCGCTATAAACCCAATCGCAGATATCTGCGCCCCGGCCCTGGCGGCGGGGCACTCCGATTTTTTTCCTTTCTTGGCGCAGATTTTGGATCAAGCGGCCACAGAAAGCCAGATCGATTTCATCGGCGGCTTTGGCGCGCTGATGGAAAAAGGAGCTTCTCAGGCGGATGTGGCCCTAATGGAGGCAATTCCGGAAGCTTTGAGTTCTACCGAAAGGGTCTGCAGCGCAATCTGCCTTGCGTCCACCAAGGCCGGGATCAACATGAACGCAGTCTCTGAAATGGGGAAAGTGATCAAACGGGCGGCGGAATCGTCAACTGGGAAGGCTTGCGCCAAGTTGGTAGTTTTCGCCAACGCTCCCACGGACAATCCGTTTATGGCCGGCGCCTTCTTGGGCGCTGGCGAACCGGAAATGGTGATCAATGTCGGGGTCAGCGGCCCAGGAGTGATCCGGGCCGTTGTGGAAGCGCATCCGGAATTGGATTTAGGCGGCATTGCCGAGGCAATCAAACGGGCAGCTTTCAAAATAACCAGAGTGGGAGAGCTTGTGGGCAGGGAAGTATCCCGAAGGATGGAAATACCCTTTGGGATCGTAGATCTCTCTTTAGCTCCCACGCCTGCCGAGGGAGACAGCGTGGCGCAAATTCTGGAAGCCATGGGTCTGGAATGCTGTGGCACGCACGGGACCACAGCCGCCCTGGCGCTCCTGAACGATGCGGTGAAAAAAGGCGGCACTATGGCCTCTTCTTACGTTGGCGGCCTAAGCGGCGCCTTTATTCCTGTGAGCGAAGACGCAGGCATGATCAAAGCGGCTCAGGCAGGAGTCCTCACCTTATCCAAGCTTGAGGCCATGACCGCGGTCTGCTCGGTGGGGCTGGACATGATCGCCATTCCAGGCGATACTTCCCCTCAAACCATCTCAGCCATCATTGCCGATGAGATGGCCATCGGCATCATTAACAATAAAACCACAGCTGTGCGCGTGATCCCGGCCATCGGGAAACGGCCGGGGGAAATGATCCGTTTCGGTGGGCTGCTTGGCGACGCCCCGGTGATGAGCGTAAATGAAAAAAACGCCGACGCTTTCATCGCGCGCGGCGGTAGAATCCCAGCTCCCATGCGGGCATTGACAAACTGATTGAAAAAGGCCGGGTTCGCCCGGCCTTTTTTTATCTTCTGATTCTGATTTTTCTCCCATAATGATACTTGTGGAATCTGGGAAGGGATCCCAAATCTTTTTCCGACACTTTCCAGGTCCGGCAAAGCCAGGACCAATCGCGGCCGCCCCGCCTCAACTCCACTACCCGCTGGGGCGTCAACTTCGCTCGCTGAGCGAAATTCACGCAGACGATGATCTCGTCATAGGACATGCCGTAACCCAACCAAATTGTCACATCTCGCTCGGGAACTCTGTAACAATCGTGCAAAAAGCGAATGAAGATCCGCCGCTCTTGGGAAGACGTGGTAGGGATTCTCCCCCGCTTCGGGTACCAGTGGTTTTTCCTGCCGCGATCGAACCTGTCCCACCCATGTCCCCTTTTAAAATCCCTGGCCCTATCCGGGAGGTACGCGTCGTCATCGCCTGCAGAATATAGGGAACCTATTACCTGAATAGGTGTTAAATCCCGCTCTAAATCCAACACAACCTTGCTGTCCACGCCGAAGAAATTGGCAACAACTCCTGCAAACAGGGCGTTGGGAGCCGTTTTCCGATCGCCTCTGATTTCCAAAGAGAAGGCCGCTGAACTTGTGCCTGCAATGGCCGCGACTAGCAGAAAGGCGAAAAACAAGATCTTTCTTTTCATGATGCTCCTCCTTTTATTTGACTGATTTCGCGATTTTTTTGAGCACGCTCAAAGATTCTCGACCAATTAAAGTGTACTTGTCGCCTCCTTTTTTCCATTCGAATATAGTATAGTCGCCTTTCTTCTTTTCATCCGGATGATCGTGCCGTCTATTATGTCCACTCTCATCGTTTGGGTCGATGAAAAGCGAAAGGAGCTTTTCTCCATTGGCAAATCTCAGGTAGGTGATCTTGGATTTCTTAGTCTTCAAATAGCTGAAACCTTGAAATTTATATCCGGGAGGAAGATATTCCGGCCAAGGTCCGTCAACTGGTCGTTTGCTGCTGACCAGTTCATCCCTTCCCGACTGTGCAGCCTGAAAGAGCGAGTTTTCCAGTACGAAACCGGGTTGAGTTAAGAGCGTGAGCAGCAACGCGCAAAGAAAGAAATTTCTCATGGCTGCTCAACCTCCTCAAGCTGTTCAATATTTTTGGCTAGCTGTTGTTCGTATTGGCGGTGAATTTGCAGGTATCCCCCTGTAGCCTCGTCAACTTTGGGTTTGTGAAACTGCAGGCTGAACGCCAAAAGGAATACAGCCGCGGCAGTCAAACAGGAGGCCAGGAGCCACTTTCCGCCGCCTGACCTGGGCGGAGAAAGCTGCTTGCTGAAAGAAATATTGGGCGCAGGCTGGAGGGGTAATTGCGCAACCAGAGCTTTGGTCCGCTCTAACTGCGACAATTTCTCTTTACATGCTTCACATTTTTCTAGATGCAATGCCACGGCAAGCCACCTGCGCTCTGAAAGCTCACCGTCTAAATATGCCGAAAGCAGCATTTCATTTGGACATTTATCGATCATTGGCTTCACCTTCCGCTGCTGGAGAACTCAATATTTTTCGCAAAGCTTCCCGCCCATAATATAGGCGCGATTTCACTGTCCCCAAAGAAATATTTGCAATTTGCGCTATCTCTTGATATGAAAAGCCCAATAAATCATGAAGCACCACCACAAGGCGCTGCTGGGCGG
>DIPB01000164.1:14320-16059 GCA_002426275.1 Firmicutes bacterium UBA5499 | reverse complement strand
TGTGGCTTCCAATTCCTTTTGCTCCAGCTGGCCTTCTACAGAGTATATTCCTTCCGGCTCCGCAGAAAGATATTGCCCTTTGGTGCGCTGCCGCAAGTAATCACGGAATGAGTTGACGGCAATGCGGTAAAGCCATGTGTAATGGCTGGAATCTTTACGGAAGCGTCCATAAGCGCAAAAGGCTTTCATGAATACCTCCTGGGTGAGGTCTTCCGCATCTTGCGAGGAGCCGGAAAGCCTGTAGAGGAGGTTGTAAATGGGGCGTCTATATAACGCTACCAGTTCCTGAAAAGAAACTTCGGTTTCGCCGAGTTCTTTGGAAACGATAGCTGAGCTGAATATGACCATTTCGTTCTCCTTTCACTAAGTTAGACGCAAGTGCGAAGGAAAATGTTCATCTGCGAAAAAATTATTTGAGCTTCTGGGATCCGTGGCCGCTGGAAAGATAATGCGACAAAGTTGCAAGCCCTACGGCTAGGTCCTCGTTGCGCAAAA
The DNA here is from genome assembly GCA_002426275.1 of Firmicutes bacterium UBA5499. Lineage (GTDB taxonomy): Bacteria > Bacillota > DTU084 > DTU084 > DTU084 > UBA5499. The sequence continues at coordinate 15,564 of DIPB01000164.1, read as the reverse complement.
TGACGTCAGGAGGTACCTTCAAGTTAACGGGCGCAAAATTCCAAATCGCCTGCACGCCAGAGGCAATCAGCATTTTCGCAACTCCCTGCGCCGAGGAAGCAGGGGTAGTGATAATTCCAATCTGAGTGCCTAATTTCTTCACAATCCGCTCCAGGCGCCAGAGAGGGAAGATTTCTAAACCGTCTACTTGCTGTCCCTGCTTTTGCGGATCAATATCGAAGATAGCCACGATTTTGAGGCCAAAGCGCGTGAAACCTGGATAATTGCAAATGGCCATCCCCAGTCTGCCCGCTCCCACTAAAACCGCTTCATTGGGATTGCTCAAGCCTAAAATTTGCTCTAATGCCAGCAAGAGATTCGGAACATTATATCCTATTCCCGGCCTGCCAAATTGGCCAAAGTAGGTTATGTCTTTCCTAACCTGCGCGGAATCCACTCCGGCGCTCTCACCTAATTCAGCAGACGAGATGATCTCAAGTCCAGCGTCCGCTGCAGTGACCAAAGCGCGGTAATATAAGGGTAACCGGCCCAAGGTTGGTTTTGGAATTTCTAACATTAAAGAATCCTCCTCTGGATTTGAGCAAATATATTGATTATTATATTTATTTTTTCCTTGACTTTTATTTCTTTTTATGGTAACATAAGTTAAATTTATTGTAAACGCCGCCTGCCACCGCGACGTTTATTTTTAACTCCAAAAGGAGGGTTGTTGCATGTCCGAGAAAGCGACTATTTATTTAATCGATGTAACCAATCGTGATGGCGTACAGACCTCAAGATTGGGACTTGCCAAATTGCAGAAGACAATCATCAATTTAATGCTCAATGAGATGGGTATTTTCCAAAGCGAGTTTGGGTTCCCCATCACAAGGCATGAGACCAATTATCTGCGGGCAAATCTTGAACTGGCAAAAATGGGTGTGCTCACCCCTATCAGGCTGGGCGGATGGCTGCGCGCGATCACAGGAGATGTGGAGCGCAGCTTCAACAAAGTACCTGAGATAGAGCATCTGAACATGTCTGTCTCCACCTCGGACCAAATGATCCACGGTAAGTTTCAAGGGAGAAAAACAAGGCAGGACGTGCTGGACGGTATGAGCCGGGCAGTAAAACTCGCAAGACAACTGGGAGCCAAATCCATCGGCGTGAACGCGGAAGACGCTTCCCGAACCGACCTTTCTTTTTTGATAGAATTTGCCGGCGCCGCCTTAGAAGCGGGCGCGGATCGATTCCGTTACTGCGAT
>DIPB01000164.1:6470-14246 GCA_002426275.1 Firmicutes bacterium UBA5499 | reverse complement strand
ATCGATTCCGTTACTGCGATACTTTAGGATACGATGACCCTTTTACCATTTATGAGCGTCTCAACCAGCTGGCCCGGGCAATTAAAATCCCGGTGGAACTCCACTGCCACAATGATTTAGGTATGGCTGTGGCTTGTAGCGTGGCTGGGGTTAAGGGCGTAATCGACGCCGGCGTCGACGCGTACATCAACGCCACCATCAACGGCATGGGCGAGCGGGCGGGCAATGCCGACTTGGTCTCCATAATTTTGGCCATTACCAAATCAAGCGGTCTGGCAGGCCGTTATCAACTGGATTCAAAGATCAATCTTTCCAAAGCTTGGGAGATCGCAAAATACGCTTCCTACGCCTTTGGCGTGGAGATCCCCATTAACCAGGTGGCAGTTGGCGCCAATGCGTTTGCGCACGAATCAGGCATTCATGCGGACGGGGCGCTGAAAGATCGCCGAAATTACGAACTCTTCGACTACGAAGAACTGGGCCGGGGGGACCCTGAGATCATTGATACCGGAAGGATGATCACAACCGGCGAATACAGCGGCATCAAAGGTTTCCGCAATGTCTATGAAAAATTGGAGATTGAGTTTAAAAACGATGCTGAGGCAGAGAAAATTTTAGAGTTAGTCAGATACGCCAATGTGCATACCCAAAAGCCTCTCACCAGCCGTGAGCTGCGTTTCATCGCGTCATATCCGGAAGTCGCTAGAAAAATTCTGACCGTCACGCCATAAGCGGACGGTCAGCAGTTATAATCTTCCCTTTCCTTGGGAAATGGCGGAAATCAGAATACTCGTTGAGATCCCTTCTGCGTGAGGCATGAGCCTGATCTCTCCTCCATACTTCAAGACCTCCTCTGCTTCAGGCAGAAGCTTTGGATCCGCATAGTCTCCACCTTTCACATATACCTCTGGCTTAAGAACTGCCACTAATTCCCGGGCCGTAGGTTCGGAGAAGATAGTGACATAATCCACGCACGTCAAAGCCGCTAGGAGTTCTGCTCTGTGCTCTTGCGCGAACAACGGCCTGGTCTCGCCTTTCAATAATTCCACTGAAGAATCACTGTTGAGCCCCACCACCAGATAATCTCCCAAGCCGCTCGCCGTCTGGAGGTAACGCAAATGTCCCCAGTGCAGCAGATCAAAGCAGCCGTTAGTGAATACCATGCGTAAGCCCGTTGCTCTCAGTTTGCCAACCTTTTGACGAAGCTGAGGCAAAGTTAGCAGTTTACTGCTGCCCGGGCACATAGCCTAGATCCTCCTCTTGTTTTGTTGCTGAGGGAGGACCGCTGCTGACCACAAAGCTTACTGGGCTTTCCTTTGGTACTTCAGCCCCCGGCAGCGGACTTTGCTCTATGATTTCCCCTGGCGGAACTGCCGCTCCTTTTTGTGTGACGGAGCCTTGCTTTAATCCTAACTCCGCAAGCTGCGCTTGAGCCTCTTGCGCTTGTTTGCCCACAAACGCGGGCACGATCACAGTTTCAGGCTTTGGTTGCTGCCCTTTGCTCACGAAAACATCCACGCTGCTGCCTCGGGCCAGACGCGTCCGCGAGGGAGGATTCTGAGAGATGATGATGCCTGCTGAGACGTCTGAACTATATTGCTCCTGAACCTGGCCGATTTTCAGTCCGGCTTGCCGCAGAAAACGCTGCGCGTTTTCCAAAGACTGTCCCACCAGGTCTGGTACCGTCATATATTCAGGGCCTTTGCTGATGGTGAGCCAAACCGTACGGTTAATCTTAATTTTTCTGTTTGCGGCCGGCTCTTGACTCACCACATGGTTGGCAGGGACATCGGAAGAATAAACCTCGCTTCTGACTTCGGCTTTCAACTGGTATTCTTCCAGTAGCTGTTCAGCTTCATCAAGGCTGCGTCCGGCCAGATCCGGCACCAGCACTTCCGGGACCTGCGGCAAGAGATCTGGAAGCATAAAAGCCAAAACCGTCAACGCAGCCAGGATGGCAAAAGTGCCGCCAACCCACCAGAACCATTTCCGCTTGCGCCCGTGAGAGGCTGCAACCTGCCTCCGCGCTTCCGGATAGCCGCTGACAGTATTGAGGACGGTGGTGGCATCGTCGCCCACGGACTGCCAGCGCCTCAGATCTTGCAGCATCTCGTCGGCAGAAAGATATCGTTCTTGGGGATCTTTATTCATAGCTTTAAGGATAATGCCTTCCAGCCAGCCTGGCAATGATGGATTGTATTTATGCGGGGGAACAGGTTCTTCTTGAATTTGTTTCAATGCTATGGCGATGGGCGTATCTCCTTCAAACGGCAGCTTGCCAGTGAGCATTTCATAGAGCATCGCGCCCAGCGAATACAGATCGCTTTGTACGCCCACTGTCTGCCCCTTGGCCTGTTCCGGCGAAAAATAATGGACCGAGCCCAAAACAATGCCTGTTTCTGTTAGGCCGCTGGCGCTGGCAGCACGCGCGATGCCAAAATCTGTGACTTTTACTCTGCCGTCCGCGGTGATCAGCATATTATGAGGTTTCACGTCCCGGTGGATTAAGCCGTGCTCGTGAGCGTGCTTCAGAGCCAATAAAATCTGCTCTGCAATATTCACCGCTTGGCCCACTGCAAGGGGAGCGTGCTGCGAGATCACTTGTTTGAGGGTCTGTCCGGGAACGTATTCCATTACAATATAGTGGGTATCGCCATCGCGACCGACGTCATAGACGTTAACCACATTGGGATGGGACAGCCTGGCCGCAGCCTGCGCTTCCCGGAGAAACCTGGCCACAAACTCTTCATCGCTGGCATATTGGGGGCGCAGGACTTTAATGGCCACAGTTCGGTCCAAGAGAGTACACTGAGCCTTATAAACTTGGGCCATTCCCCCTTCTCCAATCTTTTCGATAATGCGATAGCGGCCGCCAAGGATCGTTCCTTCCAATTGCACATTCCCCTCCCTCAATCTTGAACCCCTGCAAAATATCCGTAATCTCGCGCAGCCTGAAATACTGCTCTTGCCACCGGAGCGGCAGCTTCTCCTCCAGAGCCGGCGTTTTCAATTACCACGGCCAGCGCTAAAGACGGATCTTCAGAAGGCGCAAAACCCACAAACCAAGCGTGCGGTCTGCCGTGCGGATTATCCGCAGTGCCGGTTTTGCCAGCCACAGAAAGTCCGGGAGCATCGGCCGCACGTCCGGTTCCCTCTGCCACGGCGTAGCGCAGATCTTCCCGCAGCACAGATAAAGCCGCCATGTTAACTTCTCTTTGCCAGTTGCTGTGCCCGCGCTCCAAGACTCTGTCACCTGCCTGCGTCTGCCGGAGGAAGTATGGCGAACGCACTGTCCCGTCGGCCACAGCTGCGGCGAGCACAGCCATCTGAATGGGCGTTACCAAAAGAGAGCCTTGGCCGATGGCCAATTGCGGCAACGAAGAACTGCCCTGGCCTCTGAACGGCGGAATCCTGGTGCGGCTTACGGGAACGCCCAATTCAGGTTTGCGGTCCAGGCCCATGTTTTTAATTGTCTCGTAAAATCTCTCTTTGCCCAGCCTTTCGGCTAAACGGACAAATGTCACATTACAGGAGACTGCCAAGGCCTCTTTCAAATCTATCCAGCCATGAGCTTTGCCATGAAAGCATTCTATAGTATGTCCCTGGATTTCAATCCTGCCCGGGCAATAAAACCGCTCGTTTAAATCAATCAGATGCCAATTCAAAACCCCGATGGCCGTAATGAGCTTAAAAGTGGAACCGGGCGGATATAACCCCTGCAAGGGTCTATTCAGCAGCGGGCTCGAGCTGTCTTGGCTCAGGCGCCGCCAATCCTCTCCGATGCGATTGGGATCAAAAGCAGGGCTCGTGGCAAGAACCAGAATTTCTCCGGTCCGCACGTCAACTCCCACCACGGCGCCGCGTCTCCCGGCCAAAGCCCTTTGCGCAGCCTCCACCACGTGCAAGTCCAAGGTCAGATAAACATCGCTGCCTTCCGGTTTTTTCCCGAAAAGCTGCCGAGCGAAATTAATCAGGCGCTGAGCGGGCAGCTGGCCTAAAAGCTCCCTGCTGAAAAATAACTCCAAGCCGCTTTTGCCTTGGCGGCCGGAAATATAGCCGATCAGGGGCGCCAAAGAGGAAGGTCCGCCGTATTGCCGCTTCCCGTCTATCGTAGAGCAGATAATCTGTCCATTACGATCTAAAATTCTGCCTCGAAGCAACTTTTCCTCCTGCTTGGCCAGTCTGGGATTCTCCGGCAGATTTGCAATCCTGCTGCCTGCGATGATCTGCCAATAAGTCAGCGCCAAAATCAGAATCACAATTCCCAGCCTGAAAAGGAAAAATATTTTTTTTAGGCTATCTTTCATCAGTAATCCCTCTGGTCCGCCGGTCGGCAATTATTAATGCCCAAAATCAATCCCAAAATGAGGTAGTTGGTAATAAGAGAACTGCCGCCGTAGCTCACGAAAGGAAGCGTAATCCCCGTGAGGGGAATGACTTTGATGGCGCCGCCGATAATGATCAAAGCTTGAATTGCAAAAATGCAAACCAGCCCCGACACCAAAAGAAAGCCAAGGCGATCGTTTTTTTCCATTGCCAGCTGCCAGCCCCTGGCCACCAAAAACAGAAAGGCGGCTAAAATTGAGACTGCTCCCAGCAGTCCGAGCTCTTCGGCGATGGCGACGAAAATGAAATCCGTATGCGCCGCGGGCACAAATCCCGGATCGCCGGCAGCGAGGCCTCTGCCTGAAAAGCCGCCGGCCGCCAGCGCAAAAAGCGCCTGCCCAATTTGGTAGCCATTGCCCGATAACTTATCCCAAGGATTAAGCCAAATCGCAATTCTGGTGCGGACGTGAGCAAAAATAAAAGTGGAAGCTAAAACCGTCAGCCCGGTGAAAAATATACTTGTTCCCACAAAGAGACCTTGACCTGTAGCTAAATAAAGCATAGCCGTGAAAATACCTGTCAAAAGCAAAGCGGCTCCCAGATCGCGTTGCAGAAACAGCAAGAGGATGGAAAGCCCCCACATCAATAACACCGGACCCCAGGCAGCCCAGCTGAGCGGCAGCTTGCCAAAAGGCTTAGCCGAGACATTTTCCTGCAGATAACCGGCTAGAAATAAAACAAGCAGTACTTTTACGATCTCCACTGGTTCAAACTGCCAAATTCCCACCCGCAGCCAAGCTTTAGCGCCGCCTACTTCCCTGCCGAACAAAATGGTGCAGGCCAAAAGGGCCAAACCAGCCGTGCCAAGCAAGTATTTGTAACGCTCAATCCAGCGATAACTGCGCAGCGCGGAGGCGATGAGCATGACTAGAATTCCCAAGGCGATCCACAGCAGCTGCTTCGCGGCAAGCTCGGGTTTAAGCCTATAGATCTCTATGAAGCCCACGGTGGTAAGAAAAAAAGTAGCAGCCAAGAGCACTTTATCTCTTTTCTGTCCCAAAAGAAACGCGCCAAGGGCAAACGCCAAAAGCAGCAGGGGACCATAGAGCATCTCAAGCAAAGGACGGTGCAGTGTTACATTCACCACCGCGATGCCAAGCAAAGCGGCGCCGCCTAAAGATACCCACATTTAACAGACACCTAAAGGCTGCTGGTACTGCTCTAAAATCTCATCAAGCTCAAGGGAAAATTCATGATCTACGAATTCATCGGCCGCATTGAGAACGATGAGCACTGTGATATTATCCTGACCGCCTGCCTCGAGAGCCGCATGGACCAGCTTTTCCGCGGTTTCCTGGGGATCGGTGAGCTTCTGAAGAAACTCAGCTATTTCCTCTTTGGAAATCTTCCCATGCAGTCCGTCGGTACAAAGCAGCAGGATATCTCGGTCGGCAAACCGCACCATGGATGTATCAACATCGAGCTGGGAGGATACGCCCAAAGCTTTCGTGAGAATATGCCTTTGCGGATGACATTCCGCTTCCTCCTCCGAGAGCTCGCCTTTACGATAGAGCTCGGCCGTGAGGGAATGATCATGGGTTAGCTGCGTAAGCTCCCCAGCTCTGTACAAATAGGCGCGACTGTCTCCCACATGTCCAAGGAGAATTTGATCCCGCCAGATCTGAGCTGCGGTCAAAGTTGTGCCCATGCCTTGGTACTGGGGATTGACGCTTGCCAATTGATAAATCTTCTCGTTCGCCTGCTGAAAAAGCTCTTCCAGCTGTTTCGCATCGCACTGCTTCCCAGAGAGAGCATCCACTAGCTGGTCAATAGCAAGCTTACTTGCCACCTCGCCAGCCAGGTGGCCTCCCAGCCCGTCTGCTACAGCAAAAAGGTGCTCACAGGCGCAGTAGGAATCCTCGTTGCGCTGCCGTACCTTCCCTTTATCGCTTTTGACTCCTACTCTGAGCATATTTCTCCTCCTCAGTTGAATGAACGTTCCTGCTCTGTTTGCAAGCACAATTGTGATGTTCCAATCATGATCTTGGCGCCAGGTTGTATTTCAACCGGAGTCATCTTCGGCAGAGGGATACCGCTCACCAGTGTACCAAAGGTGGACTCCAGATCTTCTGCAAAAACTTTTCCACCTTTGCGCCAAAGCCGCAAATGTTTACCAGAGCAATACGGATCGTTTAAGATTATCTGGTTATCGCGATTTCTCCCGACAGTGAGTTGGTTTTCTAAGGAATAGCGCTGAACGCTGGCAGGATTGCTCAAATCCGTCACCATAATGGAAAAGCCTCTTTGGCGGACGGCATCCAACCCTCCGCCGGTGGCTTTCAGCAGCTGCCACAAAAAGCGGTAAAGCAAAAAAAGAAAAAAGTAGCGTCCAATAGCTGCTAGGAGGCTTATTACCGCTGCTAGCCGTTCCACTATTAACCTTTCTCCCATGAAATGACGGTCTCGCCGATGCAGATTAGATCGCCCAAGTTAAGCTTTTTCCGCTCTATTTTTTGGCTGTTAAGAAAGGTTCCATTTGTGCTGTTCAAGTCGCTGAGGTAAAAGTCGTCGTCCTGCTGCTGGATTTTAGCGTGCTCCCGTGACGCATTGTGGTCGGAGAGGCTGAGGCCGCAGTGTACTGCTCTGCCGATGACCAGCGTCTCTCCCTTCCAAGGCGCCAGCTTACCGCGATCCGGGCCTTCCAGGACGCGCAACTGCAAGGATGGCGCCAGCGCCTCCCGCGACCAGCGTTTGGTATTCTCCTCCATGGTTTGGCCGGATTCATTCGCAAAAGCCGCCCGAATTACTTTCCACTTGCCGGGCTCCAGGTCGCCACACGGCTCAAGCTCCACGCGAAACGGACCCACAGCGCTGTAACCGCGCTCCGAGGCCTCTCGAGACAAGACCTCCTGACACTCTTCCGCCAGAGCTGAAATCAGCGGCGCGAGCTCTCGGTATTCGCCGTCTGCGATTTGAACCTGAAACAAATTAGGAACGTAAATATTTTCCACGCCTCTTCTGCCAGCTCTTTGCATAGTGCGAATCAGAGAACGGGCCAAGGACGCAGGTTCCAATTTACCTTTATTGCGCTGAAAAATCCCTTCAAAAAGCTGCTCCAATCCGTCCTCAATTTTTTCCAGGATGCTCATGCCCCACTCTCCCTCCCCTAAGCTGGCCGCAAGCAGCCGCCACATCAGCGCCCATGCTGGAGCGTACGGTCACAGCTATGCCTTGCGCCTCCAAACGCAGAGCGAACTGACGGATTTCCCTGGCACTACATGCTGTGTAAGGAAGACCGGCTGCAGGATTAAAGGGAATTAAATTCAAATGACACAGCCAGCCTCGGAGGAGCTTGCTCAGAGCCCTGAGCTGCTCTTCGCCGTCGTTGACGCCTTTGAGCATGACATATTCAAACGTCACCCGCCTGCCTGTGCGGGCCGCGTATTCTCG
>DIPB01000164.1:0-6322 GCA_002426275.1 Firmicutes bacterium UBA5499 | reverse complement strand
GCTTGCTCAGAGGATACTTACTATTGATGGGCATTAACTTCCCGCGCAGTTGGTCTGTGGCGGCATGCAGGGATACGGCCAGCACGATTTGCCAATCAAGCTCGCTCAATTTCTGGATTTGCGGGACCAGACCGCAGGTGGAGATAGTAAGATGCCTGATGCCGATGTTTCTGCCCCAAGGATGATTCAAAAGTTTAATGGCCCGAACAGTATTTTCATAATTGGCGAGCGGCTCTCCCATTCCCATGAAAACGACGTTAGAAGCAGGCTTGTCGAATTTCAGCTCGGCAAGCCTAACCTGTTCTGTGATCTCGCCTGCCGAAAGCTGTCTGGAAAGGCCTTCTCTGCCGGTAGCGCAAAAAGCGCAGCCCATGCCGCAGCCGGCTTGGGAGGAAAGACAGATTGTAAAGCGCGTCCCTTGCGGCAAAAGCACAGTCTCCACCCTTTGCCCATCGTCAAAGCGGATTAAGAGCTTCCGTGAGCCGTCCTTAGAACATTGCTCAGCTTCCACTGTCCCCGTCCGGAAATCCTTCTGGAGCAGCTCTCTGAGCGTTGCTGGAAGATTCGTCATCTGCCGGACGCTGCCGGCGCCTTGTTTATTGATCCAGCCGAAAACCTGTCTGGCCCTGTATTTGGGATAGCCCAAACTTGTCAGCCACTCTTCCAGTTCTTCCGGCAGCATGCTTTTCAGATCCAGTTTCCCGTCCTCCTTGAACTCTTTGCTTGTATTATATGTCAGCAGTGGAAAAGTATTATCCTAATAAATCATCAGCAGCAACACGGGAACAATCACCGCTCCCACTGAAAGAGCCAACTTGCTCCACCTATTGCTCTGATTTTGATAAGCGACAAAGTCGCTCTTTTGCGCCGCTATTTTGGCCTGAGACGCGGCCAATTCCTCCCGCAGAGAGGCCAGCTGCTGTGAAGTTTGTTCCTGAGTCAGCTGCAGTTTGTCTTCTGTGGCCCGCAGCAGCAAGGTATTCGAGGCTAAATCCAACTGCAGTTTGTTGACGTTTTCATATAAAGCCGCCTCAGTCGTCTCAAGTTGTCCGCCCAGCTGCACGCTGCGCTGTTCCACTGCGTGAACTAAATCCGCAAGCTCTCCTGTCTCGCGGCGCAGAGTTGAAGCGCGCGTTTCCAGCTCTGAAAGCAAGTCGCCTTGCCTTTTAAACGCTGCCTCGCTGGTCTGTTTTGCTCCCTCAATTTCCCCTTGCAGCGTTTTGTAAACCTGTTCCATGTCTGCGAGCTTCTGTGCTAGGCCTTCAAGCTTGGACTGGGACGCCTGGAGGTCCGCCGAGAGTTTTTGGCTTTGCGCCGTAGTGTTCACCAACTCGTCTTTGGCGATGGATGACGCTTCTTCCAGGCGGGACAGCGACTCCTCAACCTCTTTGGTTTTGGCGGACAGCGTTGCCAATTCTGCCTGCAATTGAACTGTGAGATTGCGCAGAAGCTCTTCTTTTACTTCAGGCGCATTCTCGCTGATTTCGGCTAGCAACATGGCGATGGCATGGGCCAGGGTACGCCGATCCACAGGCTCTTCTCCTGCCAACTTTCCGTCCGCGTTTGCCGGCAGATAGCCGGCATCGATCATGCGCTGCAAGTCAGCCTCAGAGTCGGCCAAAGCAGGGGCGCTGAAAACCGCCGCAAGGATTAAGATGATCTGTAAGGCACGTCTCACTGCTCTGCCTCCTCGATTTTTAACTTGATGATAACCGCACCGGAAGTTGGATTCACAGGAATTACTTGCACTTCCCCTTCTCCGGCAGCTTTAGCTAGGAAATTCAGCGTCGCCAAGGTATCTTTTTTTACGTCGCGAGCCTGGTTTAATTTGGCTTCAACGCGTATAACACCTTTTTGTTCCTGCTGCCAGTTGAAAGAACCTTCTCTGATGGCAGTCCCTCTGAAGACGCTGACCGGTTCGAGAAAATCAGGATACATGATCAAAAGCGAATAACCTGTCAGCGAAGAAAGGTTTTGCGCCCAGAACTCTACGCTGAAGGTATCGTGCGCTTTCAATTGGCTTTTCCTTTGCTCCAAAGACAGTTTAACCGGAAGCTTAGGATAAAAGAAAGTGCCTGTGGTCTGCTCCGTCTTATTATGATAGTTGGCCGCGATTTTGAACTCTCCTCTGCCTCCGGCAAAGCTTGTGGGCGCAAAATACCAAATGAACTGATAACTTTGCTTCGGACCTAAAGCGCCGATGTATTTGTATTTATCATACGGGAGGGCGAATTCCAAACCGGAGATTGTCTCACCTGATAATTCAACTTGCGCGGCGCTATCCCCTCCATTTTTAACCGTTACCTGCACGGGAAAAATCCAAATGGGCTTCTTTTCCGGATCGTCGGCCAAGACCCAACGCTGATCGGCGATGTTGATCGTAGGTTCCTTAAAATCCAGACTTATTGCCGGAGGACCGATGATCTCCACTTGCCGGGTTACGCTCACAGGTTCACAATGATCGCCGCCCACAACCACTGTGAAGCTGGATTTTTTAGCAGCCATCGCCCCCGCGCTAACCAGCCACTCTGCTGTCAGCGACTGACCGCCTTTAACTTGGCCTAGTTTCCGCTCCAGAGGGGCCACAGTTGTAAAGCCGGCCGGCAACTGAAGCTTAAGCCAGGCATTTTCTACTGTGCCTTGCTCTTTGTTTTCTATGTAAGCGATGATTTTGAAACTTTGGTTATCTAAAACTTCTTTGGGAGAAGTAACGCCCAAGCTCAAGCGTCCTCGGCTGATGGTAACTCCGCCTAATCCATAGTGAGTGCAGTAACTCTTGGTTTCACCGGCTTGGAGAGTCCCTTCCCAAAAGAGGGCGAAGGCCGTATCAGGCTCATCTTCCCCTTCCCGGATAAAACCGCGGCCTGAATTAAGCGGCGCTTTCCAGCTTTTATCAGCCAGCGTTCCCCAGTTGGCAATGAGGATGGAATCGGGCGGCATGAGCGCTCCGCCTTTCAGCGTGCCCTGAGCGATCACGTGAGGCTCCGCTAAATTATCGAAAGCCTGCCAGAAATCGGGGAGAGAGCCGCCGCTGAGGGCGGTTTCGGTGCTGAGCGCCCGCTCCCCCACGCGGATGGCCGCGCCGTCTTCTCTTCCCAGCTTAGTGTCCAAGAGCAAACGAATTCCGAAGCTATGCGCGTTTTTTCCTTGATTGCTGACGAGATATTGAATTTGCGTGGCGTCTTCCAGACCGGTTGTGGAAGTGCGCTCCAAAGAGATGATCTGCGTTACCAATAAATCTTGGATTTTGTAGACCGTATGAATTGCCTTGCCTTGCTTGACAGGCCCCGTCACATGTTCTCCTGTGGGCAAATTCAAGCCGGCCCTGCGCTGGGTTGGGCCGCCGAACAGGTAATCTTTGCCGTCGATCCTGACGGTGGTATAAGAGCTCCACGGCTCTGCGCCGCCATAAAGCAGCTCCTGCGCATCATCGTCAGCGCGAGCCGGATCTCCTCCTGTGGTCTGCACTGAGAAGCGGCCTGCTTCAAAAGGGCCGTCGTTGACAACGACCTTAAGATAAGCATTTTCCAGCACGGCAGCCTGAGAAGCGGCATACAACATGAACCATGACATCAGCCAGGGCAAATATTTTTTCATTAATTTCACCAACTGAATTTTAGTATTTGCCTTACGGCAAGCTCTACTTTACAACCGCAAACTTCATTTCCCCTTGGGCTTTTCCAGGAAAATAGCTGAAAGTGATTTTCAGCTTATAAGTTTTATGATAGGCCAAATCTGCGAGCTGTGATTTTAAATCAGCGAACTGCCTTGCGGCCGCGGCAGACGCCGGGCTGCCGCTTGCGATGGGCTCGATTACATCATAAGAACCGTCCGGCCTGATCTCCACGACGGTGTGAAGGCTCAGCTCATTGCCGCTCATATTCATGATGTTTTTGGTGCTGCGGATGCTTTTGGCGCCAGGCAAAGAAGGACCGCCGTCGCCTCCTCCTCCCGAACCTGTGCCGGATTGACCAGAACCCGAGCCATCGCCGTGCCCGTCGGGAGAACCAGCGGTAGCGCCGCTGCCATGTCCGCCGCCATCAGAGCTTCCCGCCTGAGGATTACCGGAATTAGCGCTGGGAGAACCAGACGAAGGGATTACCGTGCGGCTTCCTTCAGCCTCAGGGGTGACAACATAGTTATTACCGGATTTTTCCCCTGTGAAAAAGAACTTATCCAGATCTTGCCGGGAAATTTCATAAGTGCCGGCGGACTGCTCCGGAAGTCCAGGAAGCGCGGCGACGCCGTCTGAAGGGCCGCTTCCTGCCCCCTCCGTCACTTCACCGCCCGCTCCCACCTCGCCGATATCCACCAATCCTATTTCTCCCACTGTGAGCGCGCCTTCTCCCTTCTCCCAGGAAGAGGACAGGGGAATCAAAAAAATCAAACTGTGAAATAAAGCGGATAAGACGAGCCAAAAAGGGAAAGTTGAGCTCTTGTTAGCTAATACTGACATTTTTTTACCTCTTAATTGCGGCTTTCGGCAGGCTGCACCGCCAAAGCCACCTTTGTACCGCCCGCCAGCCTGGCCTTGTCCAACACCTTCACGAGATCATAATAGCGCAAATTCCGGTCCGCTTGAACGATAAATCTGCTATTGGGATTTTTCCGCAGCTGGCTTTCAATTTTCGGTCCCAGCTCGCCTATGGCAAGGGGCTGATTTCCCCAATAAAGTTCTTTGTTGTCATCGACGGAAATCACAAAATCCTGCACCTGCATCGCCTTGCCGGAGACAGCCTGAGGAAGATTTACATCGATACCGGCCTGTCCATGTCGTAAGGTGCTAAAGAGGATGAAGAAGATCAGCATGAAGAACATGATGTCTACGGCATTAGTTATCTCTAGCCGCGGCGGTTTTCTTTGCACCTGAATATTCAAGTTCTTCACCTCGTTTCGCCCTGAGCAGCCGCAGGAACTCATCGCCCCAGCGGTTAATCAGACCAACGTTTTTCTCAACTAAAATGTTTAAATATGTTGAACAAAGCACGGCGGGGATGGCCACGATCAATCCGCCTGCCGTAGTGATCAACGCTTCCGCAATGCCAACGCTCAGCCTGAGAGGATCTGTGGCGCCGGCCAAGGAGTTGATTACATCGAAGCATTTGATGATTCCGGTCACAGTACCAAGCAAGCCTAACATGGGGCTAACTGTAATGATCACATCCAAAAGCGGAAAGTTTTGCCGCATTTTTTCAACTTCCGTCTTCGCGTGCGCCTCCATTGCCATTTCCACACAGCTCAGTACGTTTTGTTCAGAGGGATTACTCTCGCCAAATTGCCAATTGCCATCGGTTTGCTCAAGGAATTCTCTATAGCCTGCCGCGATTATTTTCTCAAGCGGCGTGGCTGCGTGATCTGCCAGAGATGAGGCTTCAATCCACCTTCCTTGCCGCAGAGCCCAAATTAACCTTCTAAGGTAACCGGAAGGATCTTTTCCGCATCGTATGAGAACTACGATTCGTTCCAAAATGATAGCCAGGGCGATTACAGAACAGCCTAGAATAGGCCACATTACGGGCCCGCCCTTTAGAAAAGTCTGCCACACAATTGTTCCCTCCCACTAGCATCCAAATTGAGATCATGCTTTAGTATTTCGTCATCCAAATCCCAAAATCCTCCTGTTTTAGCGGCGCCTGGGATCCAGATACGGCTCTTTTCTGGACAAAGCCTCTGGCACAGCGATTATGCTATATTTCCCTCAGCCTTATTTTCTGATAGAAGTCACAAAAGCACCCTTCTTCCCTTGATATGATGAGGCTTGCTTGCTTCTATTTTACCAAATTGGGGATATTTTGTTATTGGATTTTATCTTTAATCAAAGGTTTGAGTGCATTTTTCAGCGCGAAAGTTGAATAACTGAATATTCCATCATGATAATCATAAACAGCATAAGATGAGATTTGTAATAGCCGACAGACCCCCAGAGACTCCGGAGCCAATGGCACCGCCGAGCTCCGGCGAGCTGCCAAGCTCGATAATGAGATATTCCCCGCAATGTCGCCGAAGCTGGAGCCGTGTCCGGTGATTCCGGCCGTTAGGCCGCTCTGGAGATCGACCGAGAGCTCGAACAGTTCCTTTTTTTATTTTACTGCTTTCTGAAAAGGGCGCCACTCATGAATGCTTTTACTTGCAGGTTTAAGCCTCATCAGAGTGAAGCTTTTACACCAATAAATCTATAAAAAAGAGCTTCCACTTTTCTCAGTGAAAGCCCTCTAAAGGCGCAGATTTACTGGCTTTTAGACCAATAAATCTTTATTACCTTTTGTTTTTGGTCGGGGCGCCGGGATTTGAACCCGGGGCCTCACGGTCCCGAACCGTGCGC
>DIPB01000138.1:9376-11401 GCA_002426275.1 Firmicutes bacterium UBA5499 | reverse complement strand
GCACCCCGGAATATATAAATTCCAAAAAGCTTTCCTCGTGATCTCTTCTACTTTTTCATAATCTGCCTCTTCTTCATTCCTGATTTTAATCATATTATTCATTATATAAGCCTCCGAACGTAATAGTCAGGCTTTGCTCTTTCAAATTATTATTCGCTATTTTCAGCATGGATTGCGAATAATCCGCTGCCCAAACATTGTAGGCTAACTGCGTCAGGATAATAAAGATGTTGTCATGTCCCACAGGCACAATTCAAAACGGTTTTAACTCCGTGTTCCGAAAAGCCTTTTCATCACCTAAGTATTCTTCTATCAGGCCAAATTCAACGTAGTCATACGCAAATTTTTCATATATATCTTTCATCCCAATTTCTCCTGTCAGACCTCGGGTTTTATTACTTTAAGTCTGGTTATACTTCATTTCTTTGGCTTTACTCTTATTCCAATCAGCTTTATCACATCCTCTAAAATCGAACGCTCCGTCACGTCCAGCATCAGCCAACGGCCACCTGCGGAAAAAACGGTTTTCTGATAAAGCGATTGTGTATATTGACTGCATAAAGGCATAAGCAGCTCTGTTTCGTCCATCTCTTTATTACCAATTACGACGAGTGCAATAAAGAAGCCTTCCATTGGATAAAGGGTACACAAGGATTTTCCGCTTTTTTGATATTTTACATTCCATCCCGGCTTCATGGAGCATTGACTGTGGGCCAGCTTCGGTTGAACGCGGTAGGTGTTTTGCAAAAATGAATTTAATTCTGTCCAAAGCCCATTGCTCACATATTCGCTGATCTTCTCTAAAGTTGGCTGGTTGCCAGCGGGATAGAGACTACTCCATTCCACTGTATCGCACCTCCCGCACAAATTACTTTTACAATCTTGATGTATCCTTACATGCACCTGACAGATAGACCCTTCCCGTCGATAACCTGTTTCTGATAATACCCGTCAACGTCGCTCATGACATATACCGGGTCATTTGGAAAAGCAACACCAATTTCGAAAAGCGCTCTGCCAATGCGGTTACCGCGATATTCTCTTTGTACGAGCAAGTCATAAACATAAACGCCGGTGGGCTGCGCTCTGATATTTATTTTTTCGCATGCAAATTATGGGCAGAAAGTTTAAGAGCATTGACATGGTAGCATCGCTGAAAAGCGTAAAGTGATTTGTTTATGCTATCGCTTCGAACCAACGTGGAACTTTACAGAAAACATTCTTTTGACATGATCGCAGGGAAATACAAAAGCACAAAGGAGGTTGTTAAAAACAAAAGCAGCAATACCTTTTTCAGGATGATATTCTGTCTGCCGACAATCTATAACCGCCAGTACTATTATGCAAGGGTAGGTAACCAAATACGCGCTCTTAAGGGCCTTCCACCCGACATCAACTATTATAGCAGATAACGCTGTTTTGGGTAATGGGGTTCTGAGAATCTTCCACTGCGGTCGCAACGTTCTGAAGGTTATATTTTTTCGCTTGCAGGGAAAACATCTCGGCGTATTCCCCGCCGAGCGCCATCAGCTCGTCGTGGGTGCCGCGCTCGGTGATGCGCCCTTTCTCTAGCATATAGATGCAGGTGGCCATGCGAGTGGTGGAAAGCCGGTGGGAGATAGTAACGACGGTCTTGTCCTCGAGCTCAAACATCAGGCGGTTGAGGTTGTATTCCGCGATGGGATCAAGCGCTGAGGACGGCTCGTCGAGGATCATCACCGGGCTGTCCTTATACAGCGCGCGCGTGATGACCAGGCTCTGGCTCTCGCCGCCCGAGAGCAACACGCCGTTTTCGTCGAACTCGCGGGTGACGCCGGTGTCGAAGCCATTCTCGAAGGAGACGAGCTTTTTGGCAAAACCGCTCCGTTCCGCCGCTTCCGCCGCCCGCGCGGGATCGAGCGGGGCGGTGTCCATCGTGATGTTCTCCCCCACCGTCGCCGCCAGGAGCTGATAATCCTGGAACACCGTCGCGAAGACGTTGCGGTATCCGGCGAGATCGTACTCGCGGATGTCGCGCCCGCCGTA
>DIPB01000138.1:7427-9219 GCA_002426275.1 Firmicutes bacterium UBA5499 | reverse complement strand
TGCCGCGCCCGCCGTAAAGGATGGTCCCCGAAGTCGGATCGTAGAGACGCATCAGGAGCTTGACAAGCGTGGTCTTGCCCGCGCCGTTGTAACCCACCAGAGCGATTTTCTCTCCCTTTCCGATTTTGAGGCTGACGTGCTTAAGGACCTCCTCCGCGCCGTAGGAGAAGGACACGTCCCTCAGCTCCAGCTCTTCCGCCGTCTCCGGGACGGGGACGGCGTTTTTGGGAGAGGAGATCTTCACCTCGTAATTGAGGAAATGCCGGATCTTGTCGATATAGAGGCTGTGCTCCTGAAACTCGGGGAGGGTGCGCGAGAAGCTGGAGATGCTGTTGCGAATTTGGTTGCAGGAGTTGTACATCGTGACAAGCGTACCATAAGGGATGGTCTTCACGACCACGGCTTTGTAGAGAAGATAGAACAGATATGCCCCGTTGACGAAGGTGTTGAACACGAACTCCATCAGAAACTGATAGACGGCGATGCGGCGCGTGCCCTTTTGTGCCTCCTCCTCCACCTGCTTTGCCGCCTTGTCGAATTCGCCGTAAAGCGCGCCCTTGACGTTGTTCAGGCGGATTTCCTTGGCGTGGTCGGACAGGTAAAGCACGCGGCTGATATAATCGCGCTTGCGCTCGTGGGGTTTTGTGCGCTCGCTGACTTCGAGCCGGAGCCTGATGGATTTTTGGGAAAAGATGAAGATGCCGACAAAGGACACGGCCACGAACACAAGGCCCAACGCATCCTGCGTGAGCAGATAGCCGCCCACCACCGCGACGCTGACGAAGTGACCGATAAAGCTGCCGGTGGTGTTCAGCACCCGGTCGATCCGCGTCGATGCCTCGCCCATCGCCCAGACAAAATCGTTGTAGAAGGCGGGATCGTCATAGCAGGCGAGATCCATCTTCGCCGCCTTTTTATAGAGCTCCATCCGGATGGCGCGGTCGATCTTCTGTTTTCCCACCGGCAAAAAGCGGGCGTTGACTACGTTGCCCCACCAGTTCTCCGACCCGGCCACCACCACGAAGACCGTGCTGATGAAAAGCGCCACCTGCCAGAAGGGGCGATGGTCGATGATGGCGTTAATGACCCAGCCGATCATGTAGATATGCTCGACAAAAACGATCACGCGGTTGCGCGCGACGCCGGTCAGCGCGCGCCAGGAATAAAACGGCGCTTCGCGGAAGGCGATTTGCAGCAAAAAAAGGTTGTTGCCGATGATCTGCGCCAGGCTGTCGCGCTGCTTTGGAAGCTTTCCGTCCTTTTTCATGCGCCATCTCCCTCCAGGAGGTAATTTTCCGCCTGTTTTTTGAACATGCTGTAGTAGGTGCCGCCGAGCGCCATCAGCTGGTCGTGGGCGCCCTCCTCGGTGACCCTCCCGTCCTCCATCAGGTAGACCCTGTCGGCCACGGCGGCCGAGGAGAGACGGTGGGAAATAAAGACGCTGATCTTTTTCTGTCCCGTCCTGCCGCGGCAGAGCGCGAGAAAATTCCTGTAGAGCTGATATTCCGCAATGGGATCGAGCGCCGAGGACGGCTCGTCGAGAAGGAGGATGGCGCTCTTTTTGGCAAAGGCCCGCGCGACGGCCACCTTCTGCGCCTCGCCGCTGGACAGGTTGATGCCTTCGTCGTCGAACTCACGGGTGAGGGTGGACGAGGCGCCCTTCGGCAGCGCCGCAATCCGCTCGGCGGCGCCGCTCTTTTTGAGCGCGTCCAGCGCCGCGCGCTCCCGATCGCCTTCGACCTCGTTGCCCATCAGCACGTTCTCGGTCACGCTCATCGAGAGAAGCTGGAAA
>DIPB01000138.1:1021-7311 GCA_002426275.1 Firmicutes bacterium UBA5499 | reverse complement strand
CAGAAGCTGGAAATCCTGGAACGTCGAGCCGATCAGCGCCCGATAGGCGCGCAGCTCGTATTCCCGGATATCGACGCCGTTTAAGTAGATCGCGCCCTCCGTCGGGTCGTAGAGGCGCATGATCAGTTTCACGAGGGTGCTCTTACCCGAACCGTTGTGTCCCACGACGGAAACCAGCTCCCCGCGCCGCAAGGTCATCGTGATGTTCCGCACCGCATCGCGCGAGGCTCCCTCATAGCGGAAAGACACATCTCTGAGTTCGAGCGTATCGACCGCGCGCGGGACCGGCCGGCCGGGCTGGTCCTCCGGGATGGCATCGCGGTGGCCGAGAAATGTCTTGAGATTATCGGTATAGAGCGCGTTCTGAAAGATGGCGACAAGACTGTCGGTCAGGCTGATGAGCATCCAGGTGGTGCTCACCGCAGCGTTGGCCACCACCACGAAGTCGGACACGGTGATGGCCTCCTGCACCATGGCGAGATACGCACCCAGGAGCCAGGTGCCTTCAAAAAGGAGCGGGAAGCAGATGGTGGACTTGATGGCATTGATGACAAACAGGCGCTTCCAGTATTTCATTGCCACGCCGATCACGCCCTCCATCGCCCCGCCGTAGGTGCGCTCCAAAAGCGCCGGGGCGCGGGTCAGTCGGATCTCTTTGGCGTATTTCTGGAGGTAGAAGGCGCGGTTGACGTAGTCGAGCCGACGGTTATAAGGGATGGCTTCCATATTTTTTTCGTATTCCTGCTGACTGCCAAGCCGCCCGAAGACGAGGTTGGCGAATACTGGGAGAAGCGAGACGAGGCCCACCCACAGGTTGATCTTAAACATGGTGATGATGACGTATGCTGAGGAGAAAAAGGCGCTGAACGCCCGCGCAGACGAGTCCACCGTTGACACGGCGCGACTGAAGATCTCGCTCGCCGCCTTGGTATAATCGTTGTAGAACTCGGCGTTCTCGTAGCAAGCGATATCAACGTTGGTGGCCTTGTCGAACAGGCGGCGGTTGAGCTTCCGATACAATAGCGGGTTATTGATGAGGACAAAACGGCTGAAATACGCGTCAAAGGCCGCGATGCCGAGCATCAGCGCCAGACTGAACGCCAGAAACAGCGACACCTCCGTAAAAGAGCGCGTCATTTCGGCCGCGCCAAACAGATAGCGCATGAAGATCACCGTGGAGAACACCCAAGAACCAAACCCGAGCAGATGCGACGCGAAGGTCAGTAGCACCCGCTGCGGGCTGACGCTCCAGACAAAGCGCAGCAGATAGAAGGTATTTTTGACCATGTGCTCCAAGCGCGCGAGCTTTTGTTTTTTAAGCATCTCCACTGAGGCCCTCACTTCTGCGCCACAGGGCACAACCTGATTGCGGGAACGGCATGCGCCCCGCCAAAACGAGCGAGATTTCCTGCTTAGTCTTATGCGTTCATGCCAGTGTAAACACCCAATGCGCTGAAGCAATAGACAAACCCAGTAACTGATGCAATACTTCTTCGAGCAGTGCAGACTAAAGCGCCATTTTTGTAGAGGGTAAGAACGAAATCCCCGGTTGATGTGCAAGCTACTTTAGCTAAAAAGCGATCCGTACTTGTATATGTTGTAATTGCAGCACTGCTACTTCCCCAGGTTTCGGTTGCGGGATCATATCTTTGACCGCCCAGAGGGTTAGGGTTCAACACACAAAATTGAATATTTTTATTATTAAAAAATTGAATGCCTATTCCTTGCTGCATGCCCTGAGAAGACCAACCGTAAGGCGTATCCAAAGGAAGATTCCTACCATTCATAAAACCAACGTACGCTATGGATTCAGAATTCACATTCATATTCGTTATTTCTACCGAATATTCAAATCCCTTTAGTTCGGATATAGTCCACGTTCCATTGGAAGTTAATACAGCATAATGATTTTTTTCACCGACCACCCATGAATCCAGATTTATTCCATCATTAACATTACCCGTTGCCGCTCTTGAGCCCAGATAGGAAAGAGCATATTTTTCGGTACCAAAATTTGCCTCAGACTGCACTGGATAATTAACCGTCTTGAAATCAACTGTATATGCGGAACTTCCAAAGACAATGTATGTTAAGAAAATAAGCTCCCAGAGCAATGTAATCAGCTTTTGTTCTCGCATTATATAGTCAGCCTCCTCACTTTTGGATTAAACAATTTGGTGCATTCGCTAGATTATCATTCCTCCACTCTGCTGTTTCCTTGATTGAGAAACCGCTCTTCAAAGCTTTTAGCAGCTTTCTGTAATAATTGTTTGGGATTTGTCTTTTCCTTCGTCAGCACAGACTGCACGACCGGCGAAAGATACTCGCCATACAACTGCTGCGCGAAAAACGGCGGCTCGGGCTTGATGTATTTGCTGGCTTCCTGCCACACGCCTGGAAAATCAATCAGCACATCTCTGTATTCCTGCGCTGTTTGGCGCATCTTTTGATCCAATTCGCCTGTGAAAACAGGAATAGACGAAATTTTGTCTACTTGCCCCTGCCTCCGCATCTGTTCACCTGTCCGCTTCACAAACTCTGGACTTACGCTCTTAAGCAGTTTCCAAGTAATCCATTTAAAAGCGGCTTTCTGGACTTCTTGGGGTCTATTGGGATTGATGATGCAGTAATCTCCGCCCAGCTGATTTGCTCTTCCCGCGGGTCCTGCCGGCAGGAGAGCCATTCCGATCTCGTCTATCTTCATGCCATTCTGATTGATCAAAATAGGGGTCCAATCGTTAGTTCCGTTTGTCATGGCAATCTGTCCGGCGGCAAAAAGCGGCCATACATCTTGAGTCGCCAGCAGCAAATTTGGCTGAAGACAATCATATTTCCAGCGCAAATCACGAACAAACTCAAAGGCCTTCACTGTCTCGGACTCTCCGAAGGTCGCACGCCATTTGCCGCCCACTTCCTTTTCAAAATCCCCTCCCGCCTGCCAGACCCAATTCAACATGCCCCAGCCGGCATAGGCTCCTTTACCATAAATACCATAACCTGCAATGCCTTTTTTCCTGTTGGTAAGTTTCTGCGCAGTCCTAGCAAATTCTTCCCAATTTTCGGGCACTAGATAACTGCCGTCGCCCTTCGTCAAACCAGCATCGCGGAAAATTTTCTTGTTGTACCACATGCCGATGATGTAGCCGCTCATGGGCAGAGCATAATAGCGACCGTTCCGTTTGAATGGCTCCAACATGGACATGTTCAATTGATCTTTATACTCCCAATCATTAATCATCTTGGTAAGATCCCAAGCGTATCCTCTTTCTGCAACATAGCCTTCGGTTGCCCAAAGGGTAATCACGTCCTCAGCTGTTCCCCCTGCAATGCTTGTGGCAAAACTATCCGGAGAATAACCGCGATCCGTCCACTTAATTTCAATATTGGGATAAATTTTATTGAACTCCGCAATATCTGCTTTCAGATTTTTCACAGCAACTTTGTCCGTCTCTTTAGGTCCGCAGTTGATCACAACTACGATCTTCTTCCCCGAATTCAGCTCTGTCTGCTGATCGGTCTTTTCCCGCCGATTAATTCCCCAGCCAGCTAAAGCCGCCACAATGATTACCCCTAAAACCAGCCAAAGCCTCTTCGACATAATAAAAATCCTCCTCGCTGTAATAAAATTTCACGTAAACAGTAGTCCGAAACTTACGCTGCTTATTTCGCTGTCAGATCAGCCCTTGCTTAGCTAAAGTCCAAAATGCCGCTGCCAGAAACACTGTCCTACGTCAAAGATGGATCATGTTTGAACACGCGGCGGTCCGTTTACAGATGAGTCAATTTTCTAAACTTAATGTACAGCTCAGTGCTACAATCGAAAGCTTATTTCTCTTTACTTCATGCGATTGGGCTTGCCATCGTTCTTAGTCTCATTACTGCATTTTCAGCAAACCCTGATGAGCCTTTATCACCCCCGTCACCATTTTCTCACCCTGCGCCTGCAGACAGCCTTTTTGCAATGACACATCTTGCTTTTGGATGCTTCTCTGACAAATATGGCCCATCAGGAAAAACCAGCGTAACGAACCTACTTCGCAAACAAATATTTGCGCAATAAAGCCGACGACTCGGTGGCATCCCCGCTATGGATGACCCTCTCCACTTCGTCTGCATCCATACGATTCATTACGTTCGTCAGTCCATCCAGCCAGCGTAAGCTCTCGTTCACCGCCCTCTTACCATCTTCGCGGTATGGATATTGATCCATGGAAAGCCACCCTTGATAATTCGTCTTTTTAAGCCAATAGAGAAACTCCAAATACGAAATGGTATGTACCGAGCCTGTGATCATGTCATCATCCCAATAGCCGTAATTATCGTTCATGTGCAAATGAAAAAGCGTATTACCATGCAGCGAGAGCAAGGCGACTGATTCGGCCACGTTTTCGTAGGCGACCAGCGCGTGTCCAAAATCAATGGTCACACCGCAATTTGGCCGCTGGATCTCCTGAATCATCAGCAGCGTGCTGCTGACATTGGAAAGAAAGCAGCGATTGCGCGGCTCTTTAGGTTTATATTCCAATGCCACGCGAACCTCCGGCCGATAGTCGCAGCACTGACGTATGCCCTCCACAAACCAATTGTGCTTTTGCAGGTAATCGGCCTGGAAATGATAATCGTAGCCATCCTGGCCGGGCCAGAGGCTAACCACGTCGCCGCCCAGTTCCACCAGTATATCCATCATTTTCCTGGTATGCGAGACGGCCGCGGCCCGTACCGAGGGATCTTCCGCCGTAAAGGCGCCTTTACCCCAGATTTGCTTGCCAAAGTGATCAGGGATGATGGCCGATAATTCAAGCCCCGTCCTGTGGAGATTCTCCTTGACTCGCGCCACGTCTTCAGGTGAATTGAGACAGCTTGCGATCAACTCCACCGCCTGAACTCCTTCAATGCTGGAAACTCGTTCAAAAAGTTCCTCCAAAGCGAAAGGATCCGAGTAACCCGTGCTCAAGTACCTGTCGCAACAATGTCCGACATTAGTGAGAATTACGCTGTAGGGAAGTTGATACATCTTCTTTTCCTCCAAATCTATTTCAGTTTCTTGATCTCCAGCCGATAGCGTCCGGACATAAGCTGCAAAGCTTGATCGTCTTCTGCAACATATCCCTCAGGCAGGATCACCTGTGCAGCCGAATTGGAAGGGACAACGGCGTACAGCGCAATCCCAGCGGCTGTTCGCTCCCAACGCACTTCAATCAGGCCATACAAGGTCTGCAAGCGGCACTTGACCCAATCAATCCCTTCCAGAAAATACGGTTTAAGGAAGAAACGCTCGAAACCAGGCCGTACGGGATCCGGCAAAATGCCGGCCAAATATTTGTAGAACCAGGAGCCAATGGTAGCGTTCATGGGGTGATTATGGGAATTCATGCCTCCCTTTGTCTCTCTCTCCCACCGTTCCCAAACGGTGGTGGCGCCGTGTTCCAGCATGTAGCCCCAACTGGGATAAGTGCGCTGACAAATCAGCTTCAAGGCGACATCTCCATAACCGTGTTCCGCCAACATCTCTGGTAAATACTTGGTGCAGATATTGCCGGTGGACAAGTGATAATCTTTCGCGATTACATCCTGCGCCAAATTGGCGGCAACCCGCGGCACTATTTCAGGCGGCACAATCTCCAGCCAAAGCGCGAAACTGTTGCACGCCTGGCTTCCTGTGCAATAGCTTCCTTTTTGTCTGTCCAAATACTTGGCGTTGAAAGCCGCGACCGCAGTCTGCGCCAACTCTCCGAACATCTGCTGATCCTGTGTTTTCCCCAAAAGTGAAGCAAAAAAGCCCATCAGCTTTAAATTTAAGCACTGAAATCCCGCGGACATGTACGCCGGCGGCGTAATGGCCGACACCGGGCTCTCCTCTTGGCAATAAATGATTGGAGACGCCCAATCGCCATAATAGCCAAAATCCACTAAGCCGTCCGAGCTGTTCTTATGCAGGTAGAGCGTCCACCCGCGCACCGCTTCATAATGGCGTTCAATAATTTTCTTATCCGCCCAATGCAAGTACATGAGATACGGTAAAAGCAAAAAACTAGAGCAAACCGGATCCGCCGGATCATTGCCGAAATGTGAGATGGAAAATGGAGCTACGTCCTTAATGGCGCCTCCGGGTCCCTGCGCGTCCGCAATATCTTGCTCCACTTTCCGCAACAGCTGCGGCAATTCAAAATTATAGATCGCCTCTTCCAGGCGAACCGTAAGATCGTTGAGCCAGCCAAGCCGTTCGTCCCGCTGCGGGCAATCCGTCATCACGCCGTGCAAGTTATCGCTTTCCGTCCAACGAACACATT
>DIPB01000138.1:0-939 GCA_002426275.1 Firmicutes bacterium UBA5499 | reverse complement strand
GTCCAACGAACACATTCAAAAAGCCGATTTAAGAAAGGATCAGAGCATTCAAACCCACCTCTTTCCTTCACAGCGGTGCGAACCTCTATGCCCAGAACACAGCCCGGCTCAGGTTTACCGCGCAAACCGCTAACCTGAAAATACCGGAAGCCGTGATAGGTGAAAGACGGCTCCCACTCCACAGGCTGCGAGTCTTTGAGGATTAAGACATCCGGAGACGTGCAACGCCGATGAGTGCCTTGATCCAACGTCCCGTCCGCCTCCAGATTCTCAGCAAAATAAACGGCAATCTCGTCGCCCGCTTGCCCTTGAACCTTAATGTGCACCCAGCCGGCGATATTCTGCCCTAAATCAAAGACAAAACTACCGTCTGCAAGAGAATGGAGCAATTTTGCCGTCAATTGTCTCAGCTTGGCGATTGGCTCCACCTGCTGCGCCTGGAGCGCGCCGCCGGGACTATCCACCAATAGCGGCAATCGCCACAGCTCTTCCTGCGCAGCGAACCCAGGACAGTCCCAAAAGGGCTGTTCTTTTCGCAGATCCCATTTCTCCCCAAAGTAAAGAGAATTATCCACAATCGGGCCGTACGAGTAGCGCCAGCCGTTTCGCTCGCTGACTATGCTCTGTACAGAACCGTCCGCGTAGGTGATTTCGATCCGAGCGATGAAACGCAACAGCCTATACCAGCCGACCCCAAGGGTGACGCCCAAACAGTTAAGACCATCCCGGAGCGCGGCCGTCAGATCATAGGTGCTGTACAATACCCTCTTGCCGTAGTCTGTCCAGACTGGATCCAATTGACGTTCCCCGATTCTTTTGCCATTGAGGGAGAAGACATAATAGCCCAGACCGCTAATATAGGCTCTAGCTTTGGCAATAGCTTCCACCGGCTGTGCCAGTTCGAATACTCTTCTAAAAATCGGGGCGCGGCCGTCCACT
>DIPB01000020.1:1325-2795 GCA_002426275.1 Firmicutes bacterium UBA5499 | reverse complement strand
CTGCGCACCTGCGCTTTTCTGGAGCTAGCCCTTGTAACCTGCTGCGCGCTATATTATAATTGATCTAAAGGGGGAGGATTAGCGTGAAAAAAAGCTTAGGTTGGATCATCGGCATCCTTGTTGTGCTCTTGATTTTCTTCACTGCCTTCATCAGTATCGGCAACAGTTTCGTACGCAAAGAAGAAGCGGTAAATAACAACTGGGCAGAAGTTGATAATCAACTGCAGCGCAGAAGCGACCTAATCCCTAATTTGGTGCAAACCGTAAAAGGTTATACCAAGCATGAACAGGCCGCCATTGCCGAAGTAACAGATGCCCGCAGCAAACTTGCAGGCGCGGCTACTCCCGAAACAAAGATGCAAGCTAATAACCAACTGGATCAAGCTCTCTCCAGGCTCCTTGTGGTTGTGGAAAACTATCCGAACTTGAAAGCAAGCGAACAGTTCACTAATCTGCAATATGAGCTGGCTGGAAGCGAAAACCGTTTGGCCGTAGCTCGTAAGCGGTACAATGACGCTGTTCGCGAATATAACGTTTCAATCCGCGTTTTCCCGCGCAGCATTGTGGCTGCCATGAAGGGACTCACAGCCAAACAGATGTGGGAAGCAAGTCCCCAGGCTCGTCAGACGCCAAAGGTTGAATTTTAACACAAAGGAGCAATTGCAGTGCGCAAATATCTCTGGCTGTTTTTAATCTTGCTTTTACCGCAGTTTGCTTTCTCAAGCCAGCTGCCCAAACGCGAGAAACTTTTTAACGATTATGCGAAACTGATTTCCGCGGAGGAAGAAGAGCAGATCGAACAGCAGCTAAACTCTCTGTGGAAGGAGACCGGCGCCACTATGGTGGTGGCGACAGTGCCCTCCTTAGGCGATCGCACAGTGGAAGAATATGCGGTGGATCTGTTTAAAGACTGGGGAATCGGCACTAAAAAAGACGAGCGCGGGCTGCTGCTTTTGATTGCCCCCAATGAACGGTCCGTGCGCATTGAGGTTGGCTATGGCCTGGAAGGTGAGATCCCGGATGCCTTCGCAGGTAAGCTGATCAGCCAAATCGCCACCCCTGCCTTTCGGCAAGGCGCCTATTCCCAGGGGATAAAAGAAATCATCAGGCAAGTCTCCATTAAGCTGGGAGGCAGCGCCCAAAGCGAAGAACCAAAAAAGCCTTTCGATTACTGGGAACTGATCTTCTGGGTCATCGTGGCAATTCTGATTCTCTCTTCCTGGCCCAGAAAGGGACGCGGCACTAAAGGCAGAAGCGGCTTTCCTCCCTTCTGGATCGGAGGCGGACGCTCAGGTCCAGGCGGCTTCGGCGGAGGCCGCGGCTTTGGCGGCGGCGGAGGAAACTTCGGAGGCGGTGGCTCCGGCGGCGGCGGAGCAAGCGGCAAGTGGTAACGAAAAGGCCTCCTGCTGCGGCATTCTGGGCGCGTTTTCGACACGAATAGTTTCATCAAAGAATAAAGCTTGCAACAAA
>DIPB01000020.1:0-1179 GCA_002426275.1 Firmicutes bacterium UBA5499 | reverse complement strand
TTTAGACTCGCTGCTTGGCGCCAAAGTCTTTCAACGATCTTGCCCATTGACAGTATCTCTGTAAAATACGGCGCCATGTAGCAGTTCATCCTTGACTTCCGACCAGATTTTCTTTTGCTTGAAGAAGCTGCGATTGTCCTTGGGATTATTCTCTCCGTAGTGCGTTTGCGCGTCAATCTCAAGCAGCAAGCTGGTGTCGATGAGGTACCGGAAACTGAAGTTCGATTGAATGCTCCTGTCGGCGACAATCAGACTGATGACCTCCCCGGCTCTCTCCTCCGCGCAACGACTGCCGGCTGAGGCATAGTGCGCCCCAGCCGGCAGATGAGTTTGCTTATCGTTTGTAAAGCAGAAGCTTAACCTCTAGTGCTTNNTCGCCGCCGTCCTTTAAGCGCGCTGTGGCCGTGAAATAGTAGCATTCCACCCACCGAAGCAGCAGCTAGCCTTTGTCCGGCTGATAAGAATCGAACCCTGCGGCCTGAGGCGCAAAATAGCTTTCCGCCTCGTCACCTGTGGAGAGAACGTGAGTTGGGAGCCGATCCCAAAGCCTTGGTGGAATTCAGCCTGCCCATGCGACGTGGGATGTTTAATTTTTATAGAACAGAAGCTTAACCTCTAGTGCTTTCAGGTCCAGCGCAGCGTCCACTTTTTCTTCAGTCAGCAGATCAATCACCTGCGTGATCCCGGGCGCATCGTGATCCAAAACCGCAGGCAAAGGAACGGTTTTGGCTTCTCTCATGTTGTTGATCACGGCCAAAATGTACCCGTCCGCGGTTTTCCTTTGGCGAACCTCAACCGCAGGATAGGGGATCGAAAGGCTAAAATGCCCTTGGGGACGCCAACTTGGTATCTTTTGGATGCTGCTTTCCAGGAAGACGCCGTCCCGAACTCCATACTCAGGGGCAATCTCGCTTACTTGACTGACCAGCTCAGCCGGCTCCCGGGAGGCGGGGATGACTTCGCTTCTGCTCCGCACAGCCTCCACTATCTCCTCAGCCAGCGGCAGACCGTATTCGTTCAGCTCCGGCACTTGTTCCAGACAGATAATCCGGACTGACGAGGGCAGGTCGGCCAAAGCCTCCATGGCGTCTGCCGTAATCCTATCGGTCCAAAGCAGCAGATACGGGGTTTTCACGTGCGCGATCTGGTCTTCGGAAATATACCGCCACGGCAGGCCCC
>DIPB01000159.1:4473-7289 GCA_002426275.1 Firmicutes bacterium UBA5499 | reverse complement strand
TTGCCGCAATTGCCGCAATTGGCTGCGGCATTTTCCCCAAAGTAATTTAAGAGATAGGCGCGTAGACAGTCGGCGGTTTTGCAGTAAGCGACCATCTGCTCCAATCGCTGTAGCTCCCTTTTTCGAACAAGCTCCTGCTCATGCTCGGAAAGCGCTTCATTTCCCTCGGCGTTATTGATGAGAAACTTTGCCGTTTGTATATCGCCGGCAGAAAAAAGCAGCACACAATGGGCTTTTTCCCCGTCTCGTCCGGCGCGGCCCGCCTCCTGATAGTAGCTTTCGATATTTTTCGGCATATTGTAATGCACCACAAAGCTGACATTGGATTTGTCAATCCCCATGCCAAAGGCATTTGTGGCAACCATAACCCTCGCTCTGTCATAGACGAAGTCCTCTTGGTTTTGTTTCCGCTCCGCATCCTCCAGCCCGGCGTGATATCGCGTGGCAGCGATGCCGTTTTGCCGCAAATTGTCGCAAACAGATTCCACCGCTTTTCGGGTGGCGCAGTAGACGATGCCGCTTTGATCCGGTCGTCCGGCAAGAAAAACCCGCAAATAGACGTCCTTACTTTTGGGACGTACAACCTCAAAATAGAGATTGGGCCGATCAAAGCCGGTGGTGATACGTAGAGGGTTTTGTAGCAGAAGGAGCTTTTCAATATCGGTTTTCACCGTCGCAGTGGCGGTGGCGGTGAAAGCGCCGACTACCGGGCGCTTGGCAAGAGAACCTACGAACTCAGCGATCTTTAAATAACTGGGGCGAAAATCCTGACCCCACTGGGAAACGCAATGGGCCTCGTCCACTGCCAGAAGCGATATTTCCGTTTCCCCGGCAAACTGAAGAAAGTCAGCGGTAATCAGCCGTTCCGGCGCCACGTAGATGATTTTATAGGCGCCGCTTTTGGCGCGGCGAAACACCTCGCGGTACTGAGCCGCTGCGAGGGAGGAATTGATATAGGCAGAAGAAATTCTGATCTGAGACAGAGCGGTCACCTGATCCTTCATCAGGGAAATCAGGGGTGAAATAACCAGAGTAAGCCCCGGCAGCAGCAGTGCCGGCAGTTGATAGCAAATAGACTTGCCTGCTCCGGTGGGCATGACCCCCAGCACATCTCGACCAGACAGCAGTGCGTCGATCAGTGCCTCTTGTCCTGGGCGAAACTTGCCGTGGCCAAAATACTGCTTGAGAAGTGCGAATTTATCTATGGCGAACACCATCCCTATTAAAAAACACTTATATCAATATTATAATCCATACTAGGGAAAATGGAATTCTTTTTCTGCGCTTTGGCCGTCTAACAGACAAGCGACTGCTGATTTTTATAAATTCCGCAAAGTAGTCTAAGTAGTATTTTTCGGTCTTCCCTTCGTAAAAAATGATAATACGACTGTGTCTTCTTAATTTCAGAACGGCGCTGGGGAGACAACATTGTTCTACCCATCAGATTCGCCACTCATGATTTCATCGTAGTTAAAGACGGGAATAGCGCCGTACTTTCCTTGCAGATTAGTGGACTCGCCGCGCTCGTTTTTATCGACGAACACAACCTCGTCCCGCCGAAACTGATTATAATTCGGAAGAGAGAGATCATGGGTGCTTTGCGGAATCGTTTTCAGATTATTTAAAGCAAAACGAAAGTCCTGAACGAAATAGCCCTTGGATCTATTTTCAAATTCAATGACTTCTGACGGCTCAGTAAACGATCATTAAAAAGAATCTGCCCCTTCCGGGAGCAGATTCTTTTATCTCCTAGGCGTACTTTCCGGCCGCTGCGTTTCTTTTTCTGTATTTTAGACTTTCGCCTTGCCCCTGGCCTACCGTGCGGCCGATGGATTTGATTCTGCCTTCGATACAGAGCCTGCATTCTCCGGCTTCCTCTCCCGTACAGATTTTGCCGGGGTAGATTTCATACAACGGGCGATAACGGGTAGGCGTCACATTGGGCATCATCACATTGGCGCCGGCTGCTAAAGCGATCTCCCTGCCATTGGGCCGCAGCGTGCCCATGGCAGTTGTGGCAGGGATGTTGGCTTCCGGCAGCATTAATCTGAGCAAAGCCACCAGATTGACAGTTCGCTCAAAGCTGCCTCCGGACTCCTCTGCCAGAGGAGTGGAGGGGCTGGGGATGAAAGGGCCGATTCCCACCATATCCACATCAAGCTCCCGCAGAAGCGACAGGTCTGAGGCTAAAGTTTCCGCAGACTGGCCAGGCAGGCCCACCATGAAGCCGGATCCCACTTCATAGCCTAAAGCGCGGAGGGTTTGAAGACAGCCGACGCGCTCTCGCTGTGTTCGTTGCGGGTGAAGAGCTGCATAAAGAGCCGGATCCGCAGTTTCATGACGTATCAAATAGCGATCCGCACCCGCTTGGCGCCACAGCGCGTATTCTTCCTCTGTTCTCTCGCCGACGGAGAGCGTGATGGCCAGGTTTGTTTTGGCTTTAATCTCTTTGATGATCTGCGCTAAAAGCTCTCCCGTATAGAAGAGATCCTCGCCTGACTGCAGCACCACTGTGCCATAGCCTAATTCGGCCGCAAACAGAGCTGTCCGGACTAGTTCCTCCGGCTGCAGCCGATAGCGGCTGACAGCCTTGTTTTCCCGGCGCAGGCCGCAGTATAGGCAGTTGCAGCGGCAGTAGTTGGAAAACTCCACCAGCCCTCTCAAATGTATAGCCTCGCCAACGTAATCCGCTCTCACCGCGTCTGCTCTTCTGCGTACTGACTGCCAGAATTCTTGGTCTGTCTGGGATAGGATGTAGCTTAGCTCCCCGCGGCTGAGGCTTTGCCCGGCGGCGAGTTTAGCGATCAGTGCGTTTG
>DIPB01000159.1:3330-4290 GCA_002426275.1 Firmicutes bacterium UBA5499 | reverse complement strand
AGCTCCCAATTTGCCTGTGAGCGCGCCGATTTCATCTGTGGTGCCGTCCACGATCAATGCAATTACATTAAGATGCCGTTCCCGATAGGGCAGGCCAAGCCTGCCTGAGATAATCTCCGCATGGTGACTCAAGACTGTGTTCACCTGGGGGGCTGCTTCTCGGTCATCGAGCACAATTCCCACCACGCCGATTCTATTTGCCATGGTCTATACCTCCGCAATAAAAAAAACGCTCCCAGAGGGAGCGTCTGCTTTCTTGTTCTCTCCCCCTTGCCTCAGGCGGTCCCTCGGTTCAGGTTAATTTCATTGTATGTTAAAGCGAACCGGACGTCAAGGGCCGGCTGAGAAAAAGACGGAAAGAAGCATTTTCAAGATTGCTTCTACCGCCATGCGCGGTTATGCGCAGAAGCTAGCCTGGGAGAGGCAACAGGGAAGAAGCAGAGTAAAAACGAAAAAGAGCATGCTGCCAGAGCTGATTTAGATAATTTACACAAATTTAAAAAGAATTTTGCCGCCGCGGGCAGGTTTTTGGGGAACGGTAGAGAATAACAACAATGAACAATAACTAACATAGACTAACATTAATGGATCAAAACATGAACGAAGGAGCTCAGAAATGTTAGCCCAAGAGCGACAAAGAAGGATTTTGGAGCTAGTCTCCAGGCACGAGAGCGTCTCCATCAGCAGACTCGCCAAGGAACTGGGCGTCTGTCCTATGACCATCCGCAGAGACCTGGCAAAGCTCACAGAGGAAGGCAAGCTAGAGCGCGTCTACGGCGGGGCGGTCAGCAAGTTGCCAGTTGGCTACGAGCCGCCATATCTTACCCGGGAAGGCGAGGACGTACAAGAAAAACGACAGATCGCTCAAGTGGCTGCCGCCATGATCCAGGAGGGAGATGCAATCCTCCTTGCCACTGGCACTACGGTAGTGGAGGTGGCAAGGGCAATTGACCCCGCCTT
>DIPB01000159.1:679-3221 GCA_002426275.1 Firmicutes bacterium UBA5499 | reverse complement strand
CCCGGGCAATTGACCCCGCCTTAAATCTGACTGTTGTCACCAGCTCTTTGCCTGTGGCCATGGAGCTAGCGGCGAAGTCTAAGGTAAAGCTCATTATGGCCGGAGGCGTCCTCAGACGAGAAAGCCTTTCCGCCATAGGGCACATAGCTGAGTTCTGCTTTAGCGAAATCAACGCGGATAAACTGATCACCAGCGCTGCCGGCCTGAGCATGGAGGAAGGCATAACCGAGTATTCCAACGAGGATGCCGTGATCAAGCGAGCCATGCTCGGCAGAGCCCGAGAGGTAATTGTTGTCTCCCACCACAGTAAATTGGAGCGGGTTGCCTTCGCCTCGGTAGCGCCATTGGATGTGGTAGATGTGCTCATCACAGACAGCGATGCCGACGATCAACTTCTAGAGGTTTATCGGCAGCGTGGCATACAAGTGATTAAAGCTTCTGCAAAAGGTGCAGGCGAAGAGAAAACTCCGAAGCAGTGAGCTGACAGTCTCGGCAAGCGGATGTGGCGAGGTTAAAACACCTCGCCTTTGGATGAAGCTATTAAGGAGGAGAACTATGGATTTTCAAGCGTATGTATTTGATCTTGACGGCACGGTCTATCTGGGAGATACCCTTTTACCCGGAGCGAAAGAGACCATAGCCGCCATTAGAAAGCGGGGGAAAAAAGTGCTGTTTCTCTCTAACAACCCCCTAAGCACCAGGCAGGATTATTTTAAAAAGCTCACTGGGCTGGGAATCCAGCTTTCGCTTGCTGAGATCATTACTTCATCGGTTGTTCTCTGCAGGCACTTGCGGCAATCGGCAAGCGGAGCCGCGGTCTACCCCATAGGGGAGGAGGCCTTGCGGCTGGAGCTTGAGCAGAATGGTTTTTCTTTCAGCACAAAGCCAGAGGAGATCCAGTATGTAATCGCCTCCTTTGATCGCACCTTTACTTATGAAAAATTAGTAGTGTCTTTAAGGGCTATAAATAGAGGCGCCCATTTTATCGCCACCCATCCCGATCGCACCTGTCCTTTCGCAGAAGGGGAGCTGCCGGATGCGGGCGCGGTAATTGGGGCCATTGAAGGCATGACTGGCAAAAAAGTGGAATGGGTGGCGGGCAAGCCCTCTCAAATCATGGCGGCCGCGATTGGAGAATACTTGGCGTTGGAACCTGCAAAAATCCTCCTAGTGGGAGATAGGCTCCAGACAGATATCGCCATGGGCCGCTGGGGATTTAAGACAGCTCTTACTCTCAGCGGCGTCTCCAAGGAAGCAGACTTGAAGACGAGCCCGTGGCAACCTGATTTTGTCTTTCCTGAACTTTGGGGGCTGAACAGACTTTTAGAGGAAGCTAGCTGAGCCCGGGAGAATACTAGGTCAGCTTGGCCTCTCGCCTTTGGCGGAAGAGAAGGGCGTTTAAGTAAATTGGGAGGAGATGACAGCGTGACTCAAATAATCGCCCACAGGGGTTTCAGCGGCAGATATCCGGAAAATACCTTGCTCGCTTTCGCCAAAGCCATAGAGGCGGGCGCGGAGATGATAGAGCTAGATGTGCATTTAACGGCGGACGAACAAATTGTGGTGATCCATGATCTGGAGCTGGGAAGGACAACGGACGGGATAGGTCCTGTTGATGCGTATACCCTGGAAGAGTTAAGGAAGTTTAACGCCGCAAAACTTTGGCCAGGGCTTCCTTTTGAGCCGATTCCCACACTTAGAGCGGTTCTAGCCCTGACCCAGGGCAAGGTACAGGTGAACATCGAGCTGAAGAATGCGGCGCGGCAAAGGAGGCTGCCGGAGCTTGTGGCGGCGGAGCTAAGCAAGTGGGGCGATCCGGCTCAATTTCTCTTTTCAAGTTTTGAGCATGGGGTCATCGCCCAACTGCGTAAAACCTGGCCCCGGTTTCCGGCTGCAATTCTTTATGACGCGGAAGCCGATCCCATTGCCAAAGCCAAAGCTGTGTCCGCCCAGGCCCTGCATCCTCATTTTAAAAGCATTACCGCCGAAGAAATCGCTAAAGCCCATGAGGCAGGACTTGCGGTCAATGTCTGGACAGTGAACGATCCGCAAACCATGGCAGGGTTTCTTCAGTGGAAGGTGGATGGGATCATCACCAATTACCCTGATTTATTGTTGACACTTCGAGACAGCTAGTGGGGAAAGAATCAGCGTTCGTAGTGTGTTGAGAGGGCGTTTTTCTTTTCCGTTCCATTGGACAAAGTTCTTGCCGTGAATGAATGGAAATTCAACCGAGCCTAATATTTTGCGGAGATAATATAGAATCGCGCGACAGTGCCGTGCGCTTGCCCTGCAATTGAAATATGAAGTCGATAGCGGCAACCTGACTTAAGCGCTCAAAAATAGGGAAGTAAATTGACAGGCAACTGCCAAAATAATACCACCATCCATCGCTTAAGCGAAACGCTATGGCTGGGAATCCTTCTAAATGTTAACGAGCGATGTGGTCGCCACGTCCCGCAAATGTGCGCCAGGCCAGACGGCTGGAACGAGAAAATCAGGAAAGCTTACAAGCAGCGCAGTATAGGATCAAAACCTATGT
>DIPB01000159.1:0-569 GCA_002426275.1 Firmicutes bacterium UBA5499 | reverse complement strand
GTATAGGATCAAAACCTATGTGGAAACATATCCAAGAATCTGAGCGAGAAAAGCGGTAACTATTTATCCGGTCGAGGAGGAGAGCTCATGGCTTACAATCCCTTAACGCCAGAGGAGAAACGAGTGATAGAAGGCAAAGGAACAGAGCGGCCTTTCTCCGGCGAATACAACGATCGCTATGAAGACGGCGTCTATTTGTGCAAACGCTGCGGCGCGCTTCTTTACGATGCCGGCGCCAAATTCGAGGCTCATTGCGGCTGGCCCAGTTTCGAGCAAGAAATGCCGGGTGCGGTTAGGAGACAATCGGATTCGGACGGAGAGCGGACGGAAATTCTCTGCGCCAACTGCGGAGCGCACCTGGGACATGTCTTTACAGGCGAAGGTCTTACGGAAAAAAATACCCGGCACTGTGTGAATTCGGTTTCCCTGCATTTTCTGCCTCGCAAACTGCAGCCGGGCCAAAAGGGGATCGCAGTGTTTGGGGGAGGGTGTTTTTGGTGTCTGGAAGCTGTTTTTGCCGGGATTGCGGGAATACAAGGGGTTACCTCCGGCTATGCGGGAGGCGGCAT
>DIPB01000149.1:3687-6091 GCA_002426275.1 Firmicutes bacterium UBA5499 | reverse complement strand
CCTATTGTCCAATTCGACAGTTTGAAAAGCGATCCCTGCCGCAGTGCGAAAAGAATAAATTTTTTCATCATATTCTCGCAACATGTAAACTGTAAGCAAGCCCAGATTTTCAGTAGATTCGGACCTCGTACAGTTGCTTGAGCAGGCTGCCGTACGTTTCCCACAACAGAATTCTCATTTTTCCGGTCTCCACCGGCGGAAAAGAATGTCGCCGCGTCCGCAGAAAGTTATCGTCCTCCGCCAAGAGAGTTTGCCATCTGCCGTCCACTTGCGCTTCTACGCTGTAGCGCTTCACGAGTTCCGGATTTGTCCGTTTGCCACCCGGACGGTGCGCTAAGAGTTCAAAGTTCAGATCCGTATTAAAGCGCAAAACAACCTCCTTTATTTCCTGCGGCTCTTGCCAGGCCAGTTCCAAATACTCCGGCTCGCCGCTAGGCGCCGCCAGCCAAAGATTAGGCCTGCCGTAAGGACGGTGATAGCCGCTTGCCACCTGCTGCGGAGCGTAAACGTCTAGAGCCGGCGACCGCAAAAGCGCGCTCTCCAGCAGGTAACCGCACGCAGGATCAAAGCAGGCTGCCCCTACAATCTGCTCGTGACTGAGATGGATCCGCATAGGCTTGGCAGGACAAAATTCCAGCCAGCACTTAGGGTTTTCTGCCGGCAGCTCCAGTGCCAAAGGAATCCGCACCCAACGCTCTTTCCCTTTGGGAACAGAAAGCGTCAACTCATTCACCTGTCTTTGGGGCTGAGAGTTTTCCGGTCTTTCGGTAACACAGACTTTAACAGAGAGCGCCGCCTCTTCCGGGGAATCTAAACAGAGCTCACAATATTCCGCTCTTCCGTCGGGAAACATGAACCGAAACCCTTCCTGCAGCGGTCTGGTATGAGTGGCTGTCAGCTGGGAAAACTGAAACTGACTGCCGGCGGAGATTCTCGCTTGGCGCGCCAGATCGCGCGAATCCTGATTAGGTCTGCCGATTATAAAGGAATCGTCTAAGATGAGCTGCTGCTGCAGCTCCGACAAATGCTGGTTCTTTATCGCCCTGGGCTTCTCATCATATTTCGCGCAAAGCCAGGCGGCAGTCCCCACAGCCTGCCCCAAGAGGGCGCAGGTATTCATCACCCGGGTGGAGCCCAAGGTAACATGACTGACGCTGATGTCGCGGCCGGCGAACATGAGGTTGTCAATATTCTTTGAGTACAAGCAGCGGAGCGGCAGATCATAGATGCCTGCCGGCTTGCGCATTACACAATCCGTGTTTTCATCGTAAACGCCAGCTTGGGGATGAAGATCAACCGGCCAGCCGCCGTAGGCGACGGCGTCCGGAAAGACGGCGGGAGTCAACAGATCCGCTTCTTTAAGTATGTGATCGCCCATCAGCCTTCTGGATTCGCGTTTGCCGGGAATAGCGCCGACCCATTCCAAAGTATAGTTATCCGCCGCAAAGCGGCCGCTGTTTTTTATATAGTCCCAAATTCCGTAAACTATACGCCACAGTTCGTCGCGAATAGCTTCGTGATCGGCGATGGTATCTAAAACGCCTCCGTATTCTATCCACCAATAGTCGCTGCCGCTGTGCTCTGGCCGAGGCTTGCGCCAAGCTAGAAAATGCAACTCTTTCGGATCATAGGCAAAATCCGGTCTGATAAAGGCGACTGGCTTGCCGGCAGTTTTGGTATAAAAGAGGATGCTGCTGCCCATAGTGACCGCATCGGCAGCTTCAGGGGCAAATTCCTCGTGAAATTCGCTCTTGGCTTCTCTGCCCATGCGAAATTCAGCTCCGGCCTTAGCGCCTATGAATCCGTCGCCGCTGCAGTCCGCAAAGACGGGAGCTTCAAAACGGAACTCCCGCCCGCTGCCCAGCTGTCTTGCTGCTACCGCGCGAATTTCGCTTCCGGCCATCTCAACGTCGCCTGCCGCGGTGTTGAGAAAAAGCTGAACTCCTTGCTCCTTAGTCACCAAATCTAAAAGCACCATATCCCACAGCGCCGCGTTTCCCTCGGGATTGCGCCAACGCTGCGTTAATTTAATCTCTTCGATGATCCCGGTTTCTCTGGCATACAGATGATGTCCGTCGGGAAAAGCGGAAGCTGCCCCGCAGGGGGAGACTCTAATTTCGCTGGAGCTATTGCCGCCCAATACCGGTCTGTCTGTTACCAAAGCGACGGCAAGGCCCAATCTGCCGGCGGCCACCGCAGCGCAGATGCCGGCGAGTCCTCCCCCGATTACTACCAGGTCTTTCTCAATCAATTCCGGCTGCATTTTACTTCTCACTCCTCGTTATCGGTCGGCAAGGATCATCTTCTGGCTTGCCAGCTTCTCCCGCAACTGGGAATATGAAACCTGACGCGGAGTTATTCCTCCCTGAATCGCCAAAGCTGCCGCAGTCCCCGCCACCTGCCC
>DIPB01000149.1:0-3568 GCA_002426275.1 Firmicutes bacterium UBA5499 | reverse complement strand
GCCCCATGGCCAGGCAATTTCCCGTGACTCTATAGGCGGCCATGGCAACCCTGCTGCCTGAGATGCAGCGTCCCGCGACCAGCAGGTTATCTACAGCCACAGGCACCAAGCAGCGATACGGGATCGTATAGGGCGGAATACGCTCCACTGTCTGCTTCTTGGTATCCTCATCGTGAATATCTATGTTAAAATTACAAATGAAAGTCGCATCTGGGAAGTCCATAGTTTTCCCCGCTCTTAAATCTGTTTCTGTGAGATAATATTCGCCTTTAATCCGCCGCGTCTCTCGCACCCCGATCTGGGGTGCAACCTGCTCTAAAACTGCCCTTTCAAAACCGCGCACGTTTGCTTTGAGAAATTCATAAGCGGCCAAGGCCTGCTTTCTGCCTTCCAGCTCCGCTGCCGTCAGATCTTTGGCGTCGGTTCCCGTCCGGCCCCGCACATGAACATATTGCAAAACGGCGCTGCCATCGGGGCAATCAATCAGCCAGGGACAATCAAAGCCTATCTCATATCCGGGAGCCTTCTTTTGTCCTTCCTGCATTAAGGCCAAAAGCTCCTGAGGCTGTCTTTGCACGAAATCCACATTATGGAGTTTCAGCATGGTCGTCATGGCCTGGGTCGAGTGAAGCGGCTCAGAGCCCACTTGAAAAGGAACCCCGGCCTTTGCCGCGATATCTCCGTCTCCTGTGCAATCGATCACGATTTTGCCCCTGAAAGCTTGCCTGCCGGATTTATTTTCCGTTACGATGCCGCCTATTTTCTCTCCCTCACGGATCGCGCCCACCACCAGAGTATGGAAAAGCAACTCCACGCCCGCTTCCGTGCAGAGCTCGTCCAGCAGCACCTTCAGTTTTTCCAAATCGCAACTGGCGCCGATGAGCCCGCCAATCCAACCTTGGGCGCGCAGCCTCCCGCATAGCTCGGAGACGATTCCGCCTTTGTCCGTAGCATCGAAGATGGGGGTAACCAGATTAGCTGTCCATGCTCCACCCAAAAAACCATAACGCTCTACAAGCAACGTGCGCAGTCCCAGCCGGGACGCGGCTATTGCGGCGCCCAGGCCCGCGGGTCCTCCTCCGCAGACGAGCACATCGTACCGGTCAATGATCGGAGTCGCGAGCTTCTCGGCGAGATAGTCCATGAATACCCTCCCTTAACACAGCCAGATTGTTCCAGCTTTGCGTCACCTTCATTATACGTTGGGAGAATTATGGATGCAATATTAACTTCAATGAGATTTCACAAATTGCAATAAGTTATCCGCAGTTGTAAATGCAAGGGCTACCACTGTATCGGCGGCGCCATAGTAAATCGCTATCCTACCGGTTGGCGCATCGCAAAGAGCGGCACATGGGAAGACAACGTTAGGTACATCTCCTACGCATTCGTACAACTCTTGAGGGCTCATCAAATACTCCGAGCTCCGTCTGATTACCTTCCACGGTTCATCCCGATCTAAAAGCGCCACCCCAAAGCTGTAAACAAAGCCATTACAGGAATTAAGCACCCCATGATAGAGCAAAAGCCAGCCTTCTTCTGTTTCAATTGGAATTGGTCCCGCGCCTATTTTTGTAGACTGCCAGCCTGTAGTGGCTTCCATCACTAATCTATGACGGCCCCAATAGGTCAGGTCCGGGCTTTCGCTATAGTAAATATCCCCAAAGGGCGTATGGCTGTTATCACTTGGCCTGCTAAGCAGAGCATACTTCCCATTGATCTTTCTTGGGAAAAGAACGCCGTTGCGATTAAATGGCAACAGAGCGTTTTCCAGTTGATAAAACTTCTTAAAATCGAAAGTGTAAGCAAGGCCGATGGTAGGACGATTATGATAAAGATTACACCATGAGATATAATAACGGTCCTCAATAAAACAAACCCGCGGATCGTAGCCTCTTTCATATTTTATTTCCGAATCCTCGCAACTGAAGGCGATCGGTTCCTCGTTGATTTTCCAGTCAATCCCATTTTCGCTAAACCCGCAGTGCAAGTGCATATCTCGAGCTTTATTATCGCAGCGGAAGACGCCGGCGAAATTCTCTTGAAAGGGAACTACCGCGCTATTGAAGATGCTATTTGAATTAGCAAGCAAATTTCTTGGGATAATAGGATTTCGCCTAGAACGCCAGATAATATCTCTTTCTGAAGGCCTTTCTTCCCAGGGAACGTTAGATATCTCCTCTCCAATCGTCTTTGTTGTCATAGCTTTTCCTCCCTATTTTTTCTCTTTTGCGTCATCACTTTGACAGAACTCAATCTTACCCTACCGCAAGCTCAGCTGATCATTGCGATACTGCGTTATTCTTTGCCTTACGGGTTATGACTATCTTCACATTCTGCCTATCCGGCTCCAAACTGAATTCCAGCTTTCCGGAGCCTGCGCCACGCGCCTTTAGTCTGAAATCCACAAACAGCAGATAACTGTATTCCTCCGCTGTGGGATAGCGATAACTATAACTTGCCGCTCCCTCTGCCTGGAAATTCACTTCCGCCCCGCCGGTCCAGACTTTCTCGGACATATCGGCGATGGTCACCCGCACCTTTGGCTTAACCTCTAGGGCGGTTTTGCGAAAATATCTGCCGGAACCCCATGGATTAGCGCTGGGAATGTTGACGCGGGAAATTCCGGGCTGGAGCTCCTGTATCAATTCCGCGCCTAACACGTCCTCCAGCGCCGCGTTAGTTTGGATCTCAGAGGCGACATCTTTATTAGTATTATTATTTACAGTTATATACCGCTGATAGTCGTTGACCCTGATGTATCTGCTCTGATCTGTGGGGGGATAGGTATGAGCCGCTTGAACTGTATCTAGAAAGGAAGCGATTAATTTTAAGTCGGCGTCTCCTTGTCCTAAAATATCAGCTCCCAGCCAGAGCCAATTGCTATCCTGCGCGAGCAGCGCCGGCGTCTGATCATGATCTTCAAAATCAGCTAAAACGCGCACTCCGGGCAACAGCTGCCGCGTTCCGACTTTCGTCAGATTAGGGCTCAACGAAAGGCTAAATTCATCGCCTGGCTTAAGATACCCAATCTGCCGGTCAATGTGAACAGTATTCTTTTGGACGGAAGTGATCCTAACGGGAGCTTTCCAGATTCCGCCATCGCCGTGCTCATCCAGCACACAAATGGCCAAGGTGTTTTCAGCGCCAAAACTCAGCGTTTCAGAAGGGATAGGATAATTTCTCGCCGTCTGCCAATAGTTATCTGTTTCCGCTCCCGTCTTGCCTATTAAAACGCCGTTGACGTAGGTCCAATCAAAATCATCGATGGCGCCGATCTCCAAAGTGAGCAGACGCCCCTCCCAGTCTTTTGGCAGATAGAATTTAATCCGATACCAAACTATGCCGTCATAGACCCGAGACTTACCCATGACTCCCACGTTCTCAAAGTAAGCGGGCACATTCTGCCAATCCCAATCGCCGTCGTTATAATCTGCCGCCGCATATTGAAGATCTGGGGCCTGATCTTCAGGCATCGTCTGAAAACGCCAATTCCCTTCCAAAGGAATCTCCGCGCTACTGTCCTCGCCGCCCCAACTTGCCGGTATCTACCCTGAAAATAAAACAT
>DIPB01000032.1:5846-6077 GCA_002426275.1 Firmicutes bacterium UBA5499 | reverse complement strand
GGAGAAGCAGTGATTGGACAATTGGAGGAGGGGGTATTATGCCACGTAGCCTAATGCACCAGGAATTTGAGGTCAAACGCGACGAGCAAAAATGTACCAGATGTCAAGTTTGCGTCAGACAATGCGGCTTCGGCGTTCATTCCTATGATGCCCAAGCGGACAGAGTGATCGCCGACGACTATAAATGCGTGGATTGCCAGCGGTGCGTATTGATGTGTCCCACTAGGGCTT
>DIPB01000032.1:0-5733 GCA_002426275.1 Firmicutes bacterium UBA5499 | reverse complement strand
CCATTGAAGAGTATCACAACATCGGCCGGCCCAATTATTATTGGTCTGAATCCCACAGGAGAGATTTGTGTCAGCAAGCGGAAACAGGCGCTACATTGCTCACCGGCATGGGATGCGATCGCACGTATCCTATTTATTTCGACCATTTGCTCCTCAATGCAAGTCAGGTAACGAATCCCTCTATCGATCCTTTGCGGGAGCCTATGGAAGTGCGGACATATTTGGGCAGAAGACCGGATAAGGTAGAGATAAGCAATAAAAACGGCTCCTGGCAGCTGGCGAAGCCATTGCCGCCGGCTGTGAAATTGGAGACGCCGCTGATGTTTTCCGCCATGTCCTTCGGCGCCATCAGCAAAAACGTGGTGTTAGCCTTAGCCCAGGCCGCCTCTGAATTAGGTATCATGTGCAACACCGGTGAGGGAGGATTAGTTGAAGAGCTCAAGCCGTTTAAAAACAATTTAATTGTACAAGTTGCCTCAGGACGCTTCGGCGTTGATCCGGAATATCTTCAGTCAGGCAGAATCATTGAAATCAAGATGGGACAAGGCGCAAAACCCGGCATCGGCGGACATTTGCCCGGCGGGAAGGTGACAGCGGAAATCGCAAAGACCAGAATGATCCCCCAGGGCTCCGACGCCATCTCGCCCGCTCCCCATCACGACATCTATTCCATCGAAGATCTGCGGCAGCTGATCGATACGCTGAAAGAAGTGACGGCTTATCAGAAGCCGGTGGCCGTGAAAATCGCTGCCGTGCATAATGTGGCAGCCATCGCCAGCGGCATCGTCCGGGCAGGAGCAGACATTGTGGTGGTGGACGGCATGCGGGGAGGTACGGGAGCCGCGCCTAAGACCATCAGAG
This sequence comes from Firmicutes bacterium UBA5499, assembly GCA_002426275.1. Classification (GTDB taxonomy): domain Bacteria; phylum Bacillota; class DTU084; order DTU084; family DTU084; genus UBA5499. Next base: position 4,872 of record DIPB01000032.1, on the reverse strand, counting down.
ATAATGTGGGCATCCCCATTGAGTTGGCCATTGCCGCTGTGGATACGCGACTGCGCCAGGAAGGAATTCGGTCCCAAGTTTCTTTGGTGGCTGGAGGAGGCATCCGCTCCAGCGCTGATCTGGCAAAAGCCATTTGCCTGGGAGCCGATGCCGTAAATCTCGGCACAGCTGCTCTGATGGCTCTGGGCTGCCAGCTTTGCCACAAATGCTATACGGGCAAATGCAGCTGGGGCATTGCCACAGCCGATCCCTATCTCACCCGGAGAGTAAATCCACACCTTGGCGCGCAGAAATTGATCAATCTCGTCAGCGCGTGGACCCACGAGTTGAAAGAGCTCATGGGAGGAATGGGCATCAACGCCCTGGAGAGTATGTGCGGCAATCGCCTGCAGCTGCGTGGAGTAGGTCTGACTGCCGGAGAACTGGAGATTTTAGGCGTCAGGCAAGCTGGCGCTTCCATGTGAGGGGGAGAGTTTGTGAAACGAATTCATTGCCAAACGGAATATTGCGTTAATTGTCATCTCTGCGCGCTTGCCTGCATAGCTGCACATTCGGAAAGCCAGGATTTATTGAAAGCGATGACCCGGGAAGACCCAAAGCCGGTGGCCAGAATGTGGGTGGAAGAAAAATATCCGGTCTCCATGGCAGTACAGTGTCACCACTGCCAGGATCCCAAGTGCGTGGAAAGCTGCATCGCCGGCGCGCTTTATAAAAATGAACAAGGCGTAGTTCTCCTGCATGAGGAGATGTGCGTCGGTTGCGGCACCTGCCAGGCCGCCTGTCCGTACGGGGCGCCGAAGCTGATCACGCTGGACGGGCGGAGGCGGGCCCTCAAATGCGATTTGTGCCAGGGGCGGGAAGTTCCCGCCTGCGTAGAGGCCTGTCCTAATCTGGCCTTGACCTATGAGGAGGGGAGGTAGGCTGATGCGTTATCTGATCGTGGGAGGTTCCATCGCCGGACTCAATGCCGTGGAAGCCATTCGCAGGCTCGATAGCCGGGGGGAGATCGTTTTGGTCAGCGAGGAAAACGAACCGCCGTACAGTCGTCCGCTGATCTCGCACTGGCTTGCGGATCAGCAGTGTGAGCGTCAGTTATATCGTCCGGCTGATTTTTACCGGCAAATGAAGGTAAAGCTTTATTTGGGAGTGAAGGCTGCCCGGCTGGATCCGGCTCAAAAGCGCCTGCTGCTGGCAACCGGACAAGAGCTAACTTATGATCGCTTGCTTTTAGCCTGCGGCGGCACCCCTATTGTGCCCGCTTTTGAGGGCAAAGAGGGAATTAGGACTCATTCCTTTTTCACTTGGCAGGATGCTCGCTCGTTGGCTGCGGTAGCGAGGCGAGGAGAGCGGGCTTTAGTAGTCGGAGGAGGGCTTATCGGCTTGAAAGCTGCGGAAAGTCTCAAGGAATTGGGACTGGAAGTGGCGGTGGCAGAGCTTGGCAGCCAGATTTTGGGCAGCATCCTGCCTCAGAAGGTGGCTGCCATTTTAACGCAGCTCCTGGTCGGGCAGGGGCTGGAGTTTTATCTCAACCAGACGATCACCAAGGTGGAAAAAGCAGGGAAGCAAATTGATTGTTATCTTGATTCCTTGAAGCTGAGAGTGGATCAGCTGGTCTTGGCGGTGGGCGTACGGCCCAATTTAGAGTTATGCCAGGGGACCGGGCTGGAGACGAAGCGAGGGATCTTGGTGAATGAAAAGCAGCAAACGAATCTGACAGATATCTACGCTGCAGGCGATGTGACCGAGAGCATTGAACCGCTTACAGGGCAGAGGCGGGTGATGGCCATCCTGCCTCATGCGGCAAGGCAAGGGAGAATTGCAGGCGCCGTCATGGCAGGGGGAAGCTGTCCTTCCCAGACGGGGATTGTTTTCAATTCTATCACCATTTTAGGACATAACATCGTGACCATGGGCCTGACCGGTGAGCGGGAGGATTCCGAAAACGAGACCATAGATTACGATCGAAAAACGCAGCAACTCACCCAGCTCAGATGGCAGGGAAAGAGAATTATCGGCGCAGTCTTGCTGAATAGGCCGGAGCGCAGCGGGATTTATCGGCAGTTAATAGAGCAGAAGGTGGAGTTGCCTGAAGTGGGCTACGTTCAGCCTTCTTTCCTGTCGCTGCCCCAAGAGGCTTGGCCTGACGACGAAACCCAGCAGCCGGCTGGGAGGGGGTGTGATCATGGAACGGATCATTGAGTGCCAGGGAATTCATTATCAGCAGTTAAACGCTATGCTGAGACAAAAAGTAGCTCAGGGCGAGAAATGCTTTACGTTAAGAGCTGTCTGCGGTCAGAGGTATTTGGCCGCCGGCTTGAAAGACGTCAAATTAGCCATTGAAGGAACGCCGGGGAATAATCTTGCGGCGATGATGGACGGCGCGGCGGTTGAGGTTAAAGGCAATGCCCAGGACGGCTTGGGTGATACCATGAACGACGGGAAGGTTGTAGTCTGGGGAAATGCCGGCGATCTTGTGGGTTATGGCATGCGGGGAGGCACGATTTTGATTAAAGGCAGAGTGGGCTCCAGAGCAGGCATTCATATGAAGGGAATAGCTGACAGGCAGCCAGCTATCGTCGTGGGAGGCGCCGCCGGGGACTTTTTGGGAGAATACATGGCCGGCGGCAGGATCGTGGTCTTGGGTCAAGGACAGGAGCTCAAAGAAGGACAGCGCAATCCTCTGGTGGGAAATTATCTGGCAACCGGCATTCACGGCGGGAAAATCTATGTGCGCGGCCTTGTGGCCCCGGAGCAAGTGGCTCCTCAGGTAAATACCAGTCAGGTAACCGCGGATGAAGATGAGGAGCTGAAAGGCCTGGTTGCAGCTTGGACCGCTTCTTTTGGCGTGGAGCTTCCCTCTGCTCAGCAGTTCACTTTGATTCAGCCCCAAGGCGTGCGTCCGTACGCTCATCTCTATACGCACCAATAATGATGAGAGATTTTGTGAAAAACTTAACATGTATACCGGTATTATTCTCAAAAAACCTAACATTAATCTTGACATCGACTTCATTACGGAGTAAAATCTAATCATAAATTGACATGAGGGGGTTGCTTTTGATGGCGAAAACGAAAGAGCAGATTTTGGCAGAAGCAAAAGAAAAGAACGTGAAGTTTGTGCGGCTGCAGTTTACGGATATCCTGGGGTTGACCAAAAACGTGGCCATCACAGTGGAACAGCTGGAGAACGCATTGGACGGGAAAATCATGTTCGACGGTTCTTCCATTGAAGGGTTTGTGCGGATTGAGGAATCTGACATGTACCTGAAGCCGGATTTGGACACTTTCGCAATTTTCTCCTGGCGCCCGCAGGAAGAGGCTGTGGCCAGACTGATTTGCGATGTTTATACGGACGACGGCGAACCTTTCATCGGCTGTCCCAGAGGGATCTTGAAATCAGTTTTGGCGGAAGCGGAAGCGATGGGCTTTTCCATGCGCGTTGGTTCCGAACCGGAGTTCTTCCTCTTCGAGACTGACGAGAGAGGCTATCCGAAAGTCGAGCTGCACGACCAGGCCGGTTATTTCGATTTGGCGCCGCTGGATCGCGGAGAAGACGCCAGGCGGGAGATCGTGCTGGCGCTGGAAAACATGGGCTTTCAAATCGAGGCTTCTCACCATGAGGTGGCTCCCAGCCAGCATGAGATAGACTTCAAATACACCGACGCCCTGACCACAGCCGACAATATCGCGACTTTCAGGTTTGTTACCAAAACCATAGCTCAGAAGTTCGGCCTTTGCGCTGTGTTCATGCCGAAGCCGATTTTCGGCCAGAACGGTTCGGGGATGCATCTGCATCAGTCCCTCTTCCACGGCGATAAAAATATCTTTTATGATGCCAATGGCGAAGTCGGGCTCAGCGAAATCGCTCTTCACTATATCGGTGGCATTCTGAAACACGCAAGAGCCATGGCCGCCATAACCAACCCAACCGTTAACTCCTATAAGAGATTAGTTCCCGGCTACGAAGCGCCCGTTTATCTTTCCTGGTCCAGCAAGAATCGCAGCGCGTTGATCAGGGTGCCGGCTGCGCGGGGAGTAGCCACCAGAATCGAAATGCGCAATCCGGATCCCACGGCCAATCCCTATCTGGCCCTGGCGGTTATCCTGAAGTCGGGGCTGGACGGAATCAAAAATAACGTGTCTCCGGGACCGCAGCGCTATGACAATATTTTCCATATGACAGAGGAAGAGCGCAAAGCCGAGGGCATCGACAACCTGCCCGGCAGCCTGGGAGATGCTCTGGCCGTCTTCCAGACGGATCCGCTTTTGCGAGAAGCCTTAGGCGAACATGTATATAAAAACTTCCTGCGGGCCAAAGAGCAGGAGTGGGATGAATACCGTCTGCAGGTTCACCAGTGGGAGGTCCAGCGGTATCTAAGCATTTATTAATAATAAGTTGAAATTTTTATTTGAGGAGGGTATGCCATGAACGTTGTAAATTCCGGCGATATAGCTTGGATGCTTACATCGTCGGCTCTAGTTCTGCTCATGACCCCTGGCCTCGCTTTCTTTTATGGAGGGCTGGTCAAACGGAAAAACGTTGTTAACACAATAATGTCGTCCGCTGCCATCATGGGCTTGACATCTATACTTTGGGTCTTAATAGGTTTTTCTCTTTCTTTCAGCGGAGACATCGGCGGATTTCTCGGCAATTTGAACTGGTTCGGGATGCGTCTGACTGAGGGCTCGGCCGCATCTGCCTTCGCCCCCACAACGGTCTGTTTCGCGATTTTTCAGATGATGTTTGCCATCATAACTCCAGCCTTGATCACAGGCGCTCTGGTGGAGAGAATCCGTTTCTCGGCGCTTTTGATTTTCATCGGCATCTGGTCTATCTTGGTTTACTATCCCTTGGCGCACATGGTCTGGGGC
>DIPB01000139.1:3803-6539 GCA_002426275.1 Firmicutes bacterium UBA5499 | reverse complement strand
GACAAGATCCGGCTTGCTCTCACTCCGGAGAGCAAAAGCTGCGCGATCCTGTATGTCAAAACCCTGGTTTTGCCGCTGCCGGCGCCCGCCACCACCAGAAGGGGTCCCTGGAGCGTCAGCACCGCCTCTTTTTGACTGGGATTCAGTTGCGCTAGAAAATCCAAAACTTTTCCTCCTATTCAAAGTTAAAACGGCTCACGATCAGCTCGGGCACTAAATTGTTCCCCCAGCTGCCGGCCATGAGCTTTCTTTCCTTGCCCACGGCCTGGATTTCTCTGGCCAAAGCCAAAAAGCTGACTGTAAACCGCAGCGGCGGCACAGTGCCCACAGGCCGGCCGTCCTCTATCCAAAGGCAATCGCGGATCGTGCCCGTGAAGGTTGCAGTCTGCGGGTCGACCAGGCCTAAATAATGAAATCGAGGCAAATAGAGCCCGTCTCCTAGAGTGGAAAGCAGATCCTCCTCTTCTCCCGCCGCCAATACTAAATCGAGCGGCAAAGCGCCGTCGTCTTCCCACGGCGGAAGACAGTGCCCGGTGCTAGTGGAAGAGAGCCTGGCAGCCAAGGCCAGATCCGTAACCGGCCCTTGGCCTTGTCCCCGCTCGGCCAGCGGCAAACAGCTGCGGGAAGTGCCTTCAAAATCGAAAGGCAGTCCCCCAGTGAGCCGCCAGTCATCTGTCAGGGTAAAGTTTTCGTTTCCCACCAGATTCGTCTCGTTGAGAAAGCTTCTGCCCTCCAAAAATTCCCTGCCGCCGAAGCCGCACTGGCAGATGCCTTCCACCAAATCCGAAACAGCTCTGCTCCCCAAAAGCGCCCGGCAGCCCCCTTGGGGAATGGCCTTGGGCTTGTCAGGCGCGGCAAGAAGCTCACAGGGCAGGCGCCTCAGCTCCCGAAAGCTGGGAGCCGCCGCCTCAAAGTAGCCAAGATCGCTCACAAAAAAATGTGCCAGCTGGCCGGCATGCGTCCGGAGCAACCCTGCGGAGTTAATCACAGCCACTTGCCTTTGCCGGACTGCAAGCCTGCCCGCGCATTTTTGGTATTTGCCAAGAACGTCTTCGGCATACGCCAGACACTCCCGCGGCTCAGGAGGCGGCGGGCAGTCCAGATCCGGCTGCCGGCAAGCCGGCGCCAAAAGCAGCGGACCCGTCTTGGGGCCCTGCTCTGCCTCCGCCGCTCCTTGCCAGGCCTCATCCACCGCCCAAGCCTCAGGACCCGCCGCCATACTGCTGGTGACGCGCCCTCGCTTCTCAATTTTCACAAAGGCAAAGAAATTCTCGCTGACCGCAGGCTGGATGATTTGAGAGTTCGCCAACCGCAGGCTGAGAAGCTTTTCGCTGACCAAAATCAGCTGACAAGGCAGGCCGCAGCCCATAGCCTTGCTTTGCAGCCGTTCCAAAAACTCCGTTTTCATCTGCCGCCTCCCAGCACGTCCACGGCGCGGAAACGGGCCGGCGCAACCTTATGGCCAACCCGTAGCACCTGTACAGGCAAGCCTTTGCCGCAGTTGGGCACAGTCTGCCAAGCCGCTTCCCGAGCTATGCCGTCGCACCTGCGCCAAAAATCTGGCGTAGTTCCGCCGTAGCTAGGATTGCGCACCAGCCCCTGAATCTTTCCTCCCTTGATCAAATACCCGGCTTCCGCTCCAAATTGAAAATTCAGCCTCTCAGGATCTATGCTCCAGGAATTAGGCGTATCAATGAGCAAACCGCGATCTATGTCCGCAATCAATTGGGAAAGAGTCTGGGAACCGGGCTCTAAGTTCACGTTCGTCATCCGGATCAAGGGCAAGTCCCGCCAGCCGGCAGCGCGCATGGCGCCGCCGCTTTCGCCCGTGAGATTATGTTCCCGGGAGCTCAGAAAGCCCACTGCCCTTCCGGCGCGGAGCAAAGGCAGGCTTTGGGCTGGAATCCCCTCGTCGTCAAAGCCAAAGCTGCCCACCCCCAGAGGCGCCGTGGCGTCGGCCGTGACATTCACCAACGGCGAGGCGACTTGCTTCCCCAAGCTTTCCGCTCTGAGAAAACTGCCGCCGGAGAGGCTCTCTTCAAGGCCCAAAACCCTATCTAATTCCAGCGCATGACCTAGAGATTCGTGAAGTTGCAGGGCAAGCTGATTGCCTGCGAGGAGCAAATCCATTTTCCCCTTGGGAGCGGCCGGCGCGATCAAAAGCGCCGCCGCTTCGGCGGCAATTCTCCTCGCCTCCCGGGGCAGGGCCGAGCGCTGAATGAATTCAAAGCCTGCCTGAGCAAAGCCGCCTCCCAGACAATTGGGAAAAGAACGCGTCACAACCTGGCCTGCGCCTTTAGCCACAGCCTTCAGGCTATAGCCGGTCTCCACGCTCTCTTGCCTGATTCTGGCCCCGCGGCTGTTGAGAAAGAGCTGCTTGCGCTTGCTGAAACCGAAAGCCGCTCTGCTGGCCGTAATCTGGCTTCCATGGAGCGCCGAGGCGATCTCCGCCAGCTGCTGCAGCTTCCAATCCAAGGGCAGCGCAAAGGGATCCGCCAAGCACTCCCCCCTCCAGCGCGCCTCAACTGTCTCTGGAGGAGCTAAGGTCCCTCGACCAGGCCTGAGCAAAGCCCTGGCCAAGTCTACAGTCTGCCGGATAGCCTCCTCCTCAAGCCGGCAGGTAGCGGCAAAACCCCAGCCGCCCCTCCAGAGGCGCACAGCCAAGCCGCAGCTCTGGCTGCGCCGGGGAGGCAACGCAAAGCCGTCGGCGTACGTCAGCTCCTCGCTGGTGTCCAG
>DIPB01000139.1:1716-3723 GCA_002426275.1 Firmicutes bacterium UBA5499 | reverse complement strand
GCACGCGCACTTCCGCATAGTCCGTCAATTTTATGGCGCATTTAATGGCAACCTCCGCCGCTTCTTCAGGTTTCATGGAATCAGCAAGATCTGGCCAACATCCAAGCGGTGAGGCGGGCCGAGTTTATTGGCCTCGGCCAAGATCCCCTCGGTGAGCTTATACTGCCGGGCGATAGAACTCAGGGTCTGTCCTTTGCGGACTACGTGATATTGCGCCGGATAATTAGCTTTTCCTTTGCCTGTGGACAAGTAGCGGTAATTGGCAAACCCTTGTTCCAGCAGCCTGATGGCGTCATTATAGCGTGACTGACTTGAAGCGCAGCCTAAAACTATGGCAATAAGTTTTTTTCCCCGGCGCTCGGCAGCGGCCGCCAGGCAGAAGCCGGCTTCATCCGTATATCCGGTTTTGACCCCCAAAGCGCCGGGATATTCCCGCACGAATCTGTTGATATTTTGGATTTCACGCTTCCCGCCTTCCCAAGGCACCAGAGTTTTTTGGCAGCCCACAATCTGGGCTAAACTCTCGTCGGCGAGGAGCGCTTTGGCGATCAAAGCCAAATCATAGGCTGTGGACAGATGTCCCTCTGCCGTGAGCCCGTTAGGATTCATAAACTGAGACGAGTCTGCGCCTAATTCAGCCGCCTGTTGATTCATCAGTCGGCTGAAAGCTTCCACGCTGCCGGCAAGCCCTTGCGCCACAGCCACGGCCGCATCATTGCCTGAGCGCAGAAGCATGCCTGCCACCAGGCTCCCCAGCTGAATCTCCTCTCCCGCGGCCAGGCCGACCCTGGTGCCGGAGGTACGCGCAGCTGCAGAAGATATTTTGACCGGTAAATCCAGCTCCCGCCCCTGAACTGCCACCAAAGCTGTGATCATCTTGGTGAGGCTGGCCGGAGGTACTTGCTTGTGCGCGTTTTTAGCAAACAGAACCTGCCCGTTTTGGGCGTCCATGAGCACAGCGCTGGCGGCGTCCAGAGGAATGGCATAATCCACCAAAGGCTCGGCAAGATTTATCAAGTTAGCGCTTGGCCGCCGGGGCTGGGTTGTCTTCCCGCCGCTGAAGAAGAAAACTCCCCCCCACAAAAGCAGGCAAAGCAACCCAACCGCAAAATAGCGGCCGCGTCTGTTGGGCGTTTTGCGCCTCATTTGGCTTGTTCCCGCCTTCTTTTGGCAAGCTCATCGCAAATCTCTTCCGGCTGGATATCGTGATAGGCCAGCATTACCATGAGATGATAGAAGAGATCCGCGGTTTCATATACAATCTCGTCTTTGGCGTTATTTTTGGAGGCGATGATGGTCTCCGCCGCTTCTTCCCCCACTTTTTTCAAAATCTTATCTTGTCCCTTTTGAAAAAGGTAATTTGTATAGGAACCTTCCTTGGGGTTAGTTTGGCGCTGCTTAATCACCTGGTATAATTCTGTCAGAATCTGTGCGTCCGCCATCTCAGTCCACCTTCCTTATCTTTACGACATTATGAAAGCAGGAACGCCGGCCGGTGTGGCAGGCGATTCCCCCTACCTGTTCCACCCGCACCAGCAGCGTATCCCAATCGCAATCCGCAATGATCTCCCGCACTTTTTGCAGATGCCCCGATGTTTCTCCTTTAGTCCACAGCTTCTCTCTGCTGCGGCTCCAAAAACAAGTGGTGCCCTTCCTGAGGGTCTCCAGCAGCGATTCCCGGGACATATAAGCCAGCATCAGCACATCACCTTGGACGTGATCCACGATGATGGCCGGAATAAGTCCCTGCTCGTTGAACTTAAGTTTGTCCAGCCATGCTTCCATGCCGTCGCTCCTTTTCATTCTATTTCTACTTTTTTCGCCTGATTCCTGCCAGTTTTCTCTTCCAGCTAATGACTCCAGGAGCCGATCTCAAGAGCCGGGCAGGCCTCTTTAAGCCTTGAGAGAAACTCCCTCAGCCCCAGGGCCTCACCTTCCACATAAGGCAAAAACTGCGTCATCAAATCCGGGTCGATGTTCAGATTCCTCAGCTGCAGCTGCTCTAAA
>DIPB01000139.1:1403-1616 GCA_002426275.1 Firmicutes bacterium UBA5499 | reverse complement strand
CACGCCCGCCCGTCCAATCAGATCCGCCAAACGCTTCAATTCTCCCTCTCTGTCCGTGAGCCCGGGGAAAGTCAAAAGGTTGAGCGCGGTGTGGACGCCATGCTCCTTGGCTGTCTGCAGGGAAGCGACCACCTGCGAAAAATCGTAAACCGGCCTGTGATAGGCAGTATAAAACTCCGGATTCGCGCTCACGAGCCCTATCCGCACAGCGTC
>DIPB01000139.1:447-1263 GCA_002426275.1 Firmicutes bacterium UBA5499 | reverse complement strand
ACCAGCTTCAAGCCTGCCGCAGCGCCGCCGTTGGTATTGATGTTGATTTTCCCCAGCTTGGTCCGCTTGCGGATCTCCACGATGGCTTCAGCCCACAGTTCCGCTTCCAGGAGGGGATCTCCTTCGCAGCCCTGACCGCCGCTGACCATGGGGTCTTCTCCCAGCGCTAAATGGTCCGCCGCCAATTCCACGATTTCCCGGAGGCTGGGGGTAAAGTCGATCCTGCTCTGGGGCGAAGGGCAGCAGTCGCTGCTCTGCTGGGAAATACAGCCCAGACATTTGGCGTTGCAATGCCCGGAAACAGGAATTCCGGCCTCCCAGCGACAGTAAAAAAAGTTTTGCGCGGTGAAGCACTGATATGTACGGGCACAGTTGGCCAAATGCCGCACCAGACGGTTGTCGGGATACAGCTGCGTCTTCTCCCGAATCCCAGTTTCCAGCTCCGGAAGATTAAAATTAGCCGGCGCCCACCTCCGGCCGTCCTCCACTTGCAGGGCCGCAACTTTCAACTGGCCGTCCTGAAAACAAACAGCAGTATATCCAAATAGCGGCAGCTCTTCAGAGTCTGAAGCAATCCCAGCAGGCGCCAGCAACCTCAGATAACCGGCAGGCAAAAGAGCGCCCACAGCCCAGCCGGACAGCCGCTTTGCTTCTCCCCCCCGCGTCATCCCCACAGCCTGCCTGCCGGGCAGGGAAGCCAGGGTGGAGCCGGCGGGCAAGGGAATCAGCTCATCTGCCGCCAGCTCCCAAAGGTCACCACAGCTCGCGCCTAAAGGGGCTAAAATGGGATGCTCAAGCAGTTGGCCGCGCCGATTA
>DIPB01000139.1:0-268 GCA_002426275.1 Firmicutes bacterium UBA5499 | reverse complement strand
GCGCCGATTGCAATAGGCAAGTTTCAAGCTCTGACCTCCTAAAACGCGAAAATGGGAGCGGCAAAGCCACGTCCCATCCCAATTTCCAAATGTCATTCGCTCAATTCAACGCCGCTTTCAACAGTGTCTCTGGCGCCGAAGTGCAACGAGAAAACAATTGAAGCAAACTTTCGCTGTTATAGCTCAATTGGCTTTCCTCTTAAGTAACGGAGAGCGTGGGATTTTGAACCCACCGGGCAGTTTCTACTACCACTTTTGGAGAGGGGGC
>DIPB01000106.1:7554-8624 GCA_002426275.1 Firmicutes bacterium UBA5499 | reverse complement strand
GCGCCGCCATTTTCAGAGCCATGATCAACGTCCAAAACAGTCCTGACCCAGCCAAATGCCTCCTCTTGAAAAGCAAACTATACGAGCTTGTCCACCTGATCTACGCTTCTAAACAAAACCAATATCTGCAAAGCGCGCGCTTTTCCGAACCAACATTTGAGACCATAAAGAAGGCGGCCAGTTTTCTGGACGACAACTTCGCCCAAGAAGTCAGCCTCGCGTCTCTGGCCGCAAAAGCAAATCTCAGCCCGATTTATTTCCATAAAATGTTCAAGCGATATTTAGGGAAAACTCCGCACCAATATCTGTTAGAAAAAAGGCTTGCGGCTGCCGAATCATTGCTGATTTCCACCAATCTTCCGCTGGCGGAGATCGCCCTGAAATCCGGATTTAGCTCGCAAGCCTATTTCAATTATTCGTTTAAGCAAAAGACGCAGCTGACGCCATTGCAGTTCCGGCAAAGGCAAGCTTCCCAGTATCAGCTGTAAACATCCTAGCAATAACAATAAAAAAAGAGAGACCGCTCTAAAGTCTCTCTGTATCTCAGGCATAGGCGACTAGCGACGTTCTTTCTTCCTCTCAAAACAGAAAACCACCAGGAAACCGCCTAATAAGACGACTAAATCAAGCAGGAGCGTGAAACCAGACCCCGGAGGCGGGAAAATCAGAAGCATAGAACCGAGCAAAAGCCCAAGCGAAGTGTAATAAGCATATTCGTGATAATGCTCAAACAAATAGGCCAGCGCCTTAACGCAGAGGACCGCGGCAGCCAGAAAACCGATCCCGACTGGAGTTAGCACGTCAAAAGCGCCTGTGGCGAGGCCCTTCAAGATGCCTTCATATGTCCCCAGGTAGAGCAGAATGAAAGAAGCGCTGATTCCCGGGACAATGATGCCCACTGCCAGAATCGCGCCGCTCAAGACTAACATGGAAAAATCCATCGCCTGCTCTCCGGCGCCGGGAGGAATTCTCTGCATCAACAATACCAACAGCAGGGCAGGCGCAGCGGCCAAAAGATAGCATGCTTTGAACCCGTTTCGATTAGCTGCCCGCAAAAACGACGGCACGCT
>DIPB01000106.1:5453-7425 GCA_002426275.1 Firmicutes bacterium UBA5499 | reverse complement strand
TAAACAAAAAGAGAACCTGCCGACGGTAGGCGCCCAAAAGCCAAGAAATCGCCCCGCTGAACGCCACCGCAGAGAGCCCCGCCCCCAGAGCAATGGGCGCTAAGCGCCTGATATTTTTCCCCGGCGAACGAAAAAACCCGCTTGCCGCCTTTAAGATCGGCTCATATAAGCCTAGGGCCATGGCGATTACCCCTCCGCTGACTCCCGGGATAATAGCCCCCAGCCCAATCAGGCAGCCGGCGGAAAACTTCTTTAACCAATGTTGCAAAACGCTACTCCTCAACGCTGTCGGCAATGCAGGAAGATCTGACCACGAGTCTTGTCGGCAGAGTAAGCTGCACGTATTCCTGATCGCCTGCAAGTTTGCCCGCAATTATGTTCACAGCCTGTACGCCCATCTCTTCGGTAGGTTGTTCAACAGTAGTCAACGGCGGATTCACCAAAGAGGCGATGGGCGAATTATCGAAACCGATCAAAGCCAGCTGCTGCGGAACTTCTATTCCCCGCTTGAAAGCCATATTCATCAGCCGCACCGCGATGAGATCCGTAGTGAAGATCGCATCAGGTTTAGCTGCCAAAACCTTTTCCAGCTCACCGTCGGTGAGTTCGGGCCTGGCGGATACGAAGCATAAGCTTGGGGCGGGGGTAAGGCCGGCTATAGTGTGAGCTAACACATAACCTTTCATTCTTTGGCTGACCGTACTGGCCCCTTTATCGCAAGAGACAAAGGCGATTTTCCTGTAGCCTTGCCGCAAGAGATAATTCATGGCCTCATAAGATCCTTGGAAATTATCCGTGGCCACATAATCTACGGGAATATCCACAGGATAGCGATCCACAAACACGAAAGGGACCGCTCTCTCCTTGAGCATCATCACGATCTCATCCGTCTTATCCAATTCCGAGCAATAGTAAATGAGACCGCAAACCCCTTCTGTGAGCAATTGGATCAAAAGCTGCCCTTCGTCTTCCGCTTGCTGCGAGTTAATGAAAACCACGCGCATTCCCAGCTGCGAAGCTCGCCTTTCTATGCCTTTGAGAATTTCTCCCGTATGAGCTGAAGGTTGGTAAGGCAGCACAACCCCCAGCAGCTGCTGCTCCCGGGCGACTCTAGACGCCTTCGCCTCTCTGACAAATGTTCCGCGACCGGAAATCCTCTCCAGCAACCCTTCCTGAACCAATTGCAGGATCGCCTGCCTTACCGTGAAACGACTGACGCTGTAGTATTGGCTTAATTCTATTTCCGTGGGAATGCACTGGCCGCATTTCCACTTGCCCGCCTGAATCTCCTCTCGCAGCTGCTCTCTGATCTTCAGGTACAGGGGCTTGCGTTTTTGTTTCATCGCCAAGACCTGCCTCACTCTTACAAATTAACAGAATGTTTACCATTATTGTACCTGATCCTCGGACAAAAATCAAGCTACCACAGCGCTCGGATCTGCCAAATCCCTGTTCCTGCCAATTCCACTTGCAGATACCTGCTCTCACCAGCCTGAACGGTCGCAAAAGCCGTTTTCTCTCCGTTTACGTACAGCGTCACCTGCGCGTCTTCAGGCGCCAAAAGCTGCAGCTGGACGCGCCGCTGAACGCCTGTGAGCTGCATCCGGATTTCTCGCTCCTCTTGCTGCCATGTGTACGCCAGATATCTGTCTGAAGAGGGCAGATGAAACACAACTCGCGCCCGCTGGCAACCTGCAGCCTGCCAGCGGGGAGCGATTTTCACCGCAGCTAAAGCCGGCTCCAGCATGCGGATTCCGGCCAGGCCCTGCCAGAAGGCCTGCAGCCAATGGCCCATGGCCCAGCCGTCGTGGCCCGTGGTATTGGCGGTGCGAAACCCGGGCTCACCATTGGGCCAATACCAGGTGTATAGTTCCCCTCCCGCCCGCTGAAAAAACTCAGCATAATCCAACAACAACCGCGCGCCATATCTCTCTTCTCCGTTTTCCAGCGCCGCCTGGGCAAGGCAGCCGCC
>DIPB01000106.1:0-5382 GCA_002426275.1 Firmicutes bacterium UBA5499 | reverse complement strand
GGGCAAGGCAGCCGCCCGCCCAGGGCATCAGGCCGCCATTGCAGTAACCGCCGGTTTGCATATGAGCGCCAGTCTGCAAAAAGGCCCCCATTTCCTGAGGATAACCAGGCTCCAAGCTCCACCAGGGATAGCGCGCTTGAGTCTGGGCCTGCCGCTTGCGATAGCAAGCGATGATCTTCCGGCTCATCTCGCCGTCCGCCAAGCCCCGCGTCATGGCCCAGGTATTGCCCATGGCAAGCTGCGAACTTTCGGGAAACTCTCCGTGCGAAAAAGGCGCGAGATGCAGATGATGCTGGAACTTTTCCCCGTCCCACAAATAAGACAGCGCTCGCTCCCGGAAGCCGGCGGCTTCCTTTCGATATTCCTCCGCCCGAGCAGAGTCCCCTAAATGCTCGTACATCTGGCTCAGACACAGCAGCGCCGCATAGACGCCCGATTGATCGCAGGTGGCGGCCACAGCCGGCGTCTGCGCGGTGAAAGTATCTCCCTGGTAAATGGAAAAATCCCAAGTGTCGCACGTGTGCGCCCGCCGCACCATGCCGACTTCCTTATCCCAGCGCAGAGGATCCGCTGTTAGCTTGTGAAAGCCCCGCTCAACCCTCGGCAGATTGCGCTTCAGCCACGCTTCGTCGCCAGTGACCATCCAGGTGGTCCAGGCGGCAAGCACAGCGATGTATTCCACATCAGATTCTGAGATCATGCGCCAAGTGCTCCCGTCCGCCCGTACCCCGTCCGGGAAGGAGCCGTCGGGATACTGCCGCAGAAACAGCGATTCATAGCCGCTTTTCACGTCCGCTTCAAAAAGCAGGAAGCCGCCCTCATTATAGAACATATCCCGCAGCCAATAGGCTAAAGTTTGCATGGAATCCGCTGTGGTGTATCCCACCACTTCCCCTTCAGGCAAACGATAGCGGCGCCTGTTTAGGAGCATAGCCTCCCTGGTCAGGGGATAGAGTGCATCCAAGGCGCTGTCGCCCGTTGCGAATTCCGTCTCTGCCTTGAGATAAAAATTCACCAGCCGGGAATGCGTCTGCGCCTCATCGAAAAACAGCCGCACATAATGCATGCCCGGAAAACCGCCGGCTTGAAAACTGCACCTGCCTTTTCCGGCAACAAGTCTTCCTTCCGCCTTGCCGTAGAGATTGCCCAGGCCGTCGAACCACTCCAAGCGAAACGTCTCCGCGCCGGAAGCGGGTTCTCCAACCGTGAGCTCAACCTCTTCCAAAGGCTTGTATTGCTTTTTCTCAACTGCGAGCGTTCCCCAGGCTTTTTCCGTGGCCGCCTCCGGCGGCATGAAATCAACGTCGTTCAAGTTTTTCCCTCCCTAGAGTGCTGATCTTTGAGCTTGTCACTAATGTCTGAACTGCCAAAACTCCACGTGAAGACAAGGTTCTCCTTCATTTACGCGCGGATCTTTGCTATACTATCTCTGAAAGGACTGAAGACCATGATCATTAGCGCCAGCAGAAGAACGGATCTTCCAGCTTTTTATACTCCTTGGCTGCTGGAGAGGATAAGGGCCGGATTTTGCCAGTGGCAAAATCCGTACAATCCCAAGCAGCGCAAAGTGATCTCACTCAAGAGCGAAGATGTCACGGCCTTTGTCTTCTGGAGCAAGAATCCGGAGCCGCTTCTGCCGCATCTGCCTTTTTTGGACAGCTGCGGCTATGTCTATTATTTTCAGTTCACGCTCAACAACTATCCGCTGCTGGAACCGGGCCTGCCCCAGCTTCCCAGCCGCCTCGATACCTTCCGCCGGCTCTCTGAGCAGGCGGGACCTGCGCGCGTGGTCTGGCGCTATGATCCCATCATCATTTCCAATGCCACGCCTTTTGCCTATCATCTGAAAACCTTCCGGCGGCTGGCCGAGGCTCTGAAAGGAGCCACAAGGCGCGTCGTGATCAGCTTCTTTGACTATTATCCTAAGCTGAAACCGCGCCTTGGGGAGCTGAAAAAAACAAACGGCTTCCTACCGCTGGATCCGTTCGCTACTCCCGAGCAAATGCAAGGATTTTGCCAAAGCCTGAAACGGATCGCCACAAGATGCGGCATGGAGATTTTCAGCTGCTGCGAAGAGCTGGACCCTAGATTCGGCATCGAGCCCGGCGCGTGCATAGACGGCGCTTTATTGGCAGAGCTGGGAGTCAGCGTAAAGCTACCTAAGGACAAGGCGCAAAGAAAAAACTGCCTGTGCCGCTCAGCCATCGATCTGGGCGCCTACGACACCTGCCCGCATAACTGTTTATAATGTTATGCCAACGGCAGCCCAGAGACCGTACGGCGCAAAGCAGCCAGGTGCGATCCTGACAGCGCTTTTTTCTGCCGGCCAATGTGACAATCACGCCAACAATTCCCTGCCGCCCTCAGCCTCCAGCTTCCCACTCCGAAGCATCACCACGCGATCCGCGAGCTTTTGGGCCTGCTCTTTAGCATGGGTGACCATCACCATGGTGAGTCCAAGGGCAGCGTGCAAATCGCCAAGCAAAGAGAGGATCTGCTCGCTGGCTTTCTCATCCAAAGCGCTGGTTGGTTCGTCTAAGAGCAACACCTCCGGCTCATTGGCCAAAGTTCTGGCAATATTCACCCGTTGCTTTTGTCCCACAGACAATTGCTCAGCAGGGCGCAGCAAAAACTCTTCCTCCAGTCCCACCATCCGCAGAAGCTCTAGGCCCCGGACGTGAAAATCGCCCTTATTGCCGCGCAAAGCCGGCCCGTAGGCCAGGTTGTCTAAGACCGTGCCGGCGAACATGTAAGGAAGCTGGCAGATAAGGCCCACCTTTTGCCTCAGCTCCAAAACAGGCCACAGCTTGCTTGGTTTATCGTCCAGATAGATCACGCCCGCGGTCGGATCCAACAGGCGATTGAGCAACCGCAAAACAGTTGATTTCCCAGCGCCGGACGGTCCCCAGAGAATTGAGATTTTCCGCGACGGGAAGGTACAAAACAAATTTTCCAGCACCCGCTTTCCGCCAAGGGTAAGGCTGACGTCGTCAAGCCTGATTTCCATTTACGTTAACCTCCAAGGGATGCGCCTGGGTAAAAAACTGGCCCAGGGTCAGAGAAGAAATCCAGACGGTGGTTAGAGCTGTGGCGGCTGTGATCATATAGGCTACCATTACCTGATAGCGCACCGCCTCCTCTGGCCTGGCGCCGGCTATAATCTGCCCGGTCATCATACCAGGTAACTGCACGATCCCCACTGTCATCATGCTGGCGATTGTGGGCAGCATAGCTGCTCTGAGGGACTGGCGCAAGTAAGGCGCAACCGCCTGCCTACTTGTGGCGCCAAGGGCCAACGCCACTTCGATTTGCCCACGATGAGACTCTATCTCCTCTGTGAGCCGATTCACAGCCAAGGCCGCACCGTTCATGCTATTGCCGATGATCATGCCCGCCAGGGGAATCACATAACGAGGCTGATACGGAGGATGCAGCTTCAGAATCAAAAAAACGACCACACTCAAAATCGCAAGGCTCGCTCCCCCTATAGCCAGCGTTAGCTGCCAAAGCAGACTCCGCCACTTTACAGCTTGTCTCCCATAGGCGGTTCTGGCGGCAAACGCAATCATCACGCATAGCATCAAAAGCACCAGATACCATTTTTCAACATCAAAGATTCCCTGCAGGAGATAGCCCATCGCCATCAGCTGCACAAAGGCACGAATCGTCCCCACCAGCAAATCGCCCTCTAGACCAAGCTTCTGCCAGACTGAGAGCGCTATCGTAACGGCAATCAAAATCAAGGCTACGGACAAATCTCCCAAATTCAACACAAGATAATCGTTCAAAATAATCCTTCCTTAAAACTTCAAGTTCCCCGCCGCCAGACTTATAAAACAAAAATGGTCAAAAATATCTATTCATTGGCTCAATTATGTGATATGATTTTTAGTAGCATGTAAATCAACGCTTTGCCTCTGCGTCCTTACGATGCCGAAGGTTAAGCTTGAAATAGCATCCCCAGACGACAATGGAGGTGCATGACCAAAGACGGCTCACCATCAGTTTAAGTTTCTGTACCAGCATGGCGATTACCTGCCAATCAGGAAAATCTTCCTTGAAAAGAAAGGACTGAACGTATGCAGAAAAACAAACTAATCGGCTTCCTGCTAGCGCTGGCTCTATTCGCTGCCACCTCTTCCGCCGAAGAGCCGGCTAAAATCAGAATCGCTGTTCTTCCCTTCAAACTTGGGCAAAATCAAACCTGGTGGAATTGGAACTGGGATCCGGGAACCGGCATTTCAGATATGGTAGTCACCGACCTGGTAAATACAGGTAAATTTTCGGTTTTCGAGCGGGAACGCTTGCGCGAAGTATTGGGCGAACAGATACTGGCAGAGACGGGTCTTGTGGACACCAGCACAGCTGTGAGCATGGGAAAACTTCTGGGCGTTCAGCTTCTGCTCATGGGCACGGTCACCCGCTTTGACATGCAAGAGAAAAAAATCAGCCTTCCCTTTTTAGGAGAGGTAGGCGAAGCCACAGCCACGGTACAATTGGATCTGCGGCTGGTGAACGTGGAGACTGGCGAGATCATCTCGGCCCTCAGAGGCGACGGACAGGATAAAGCCCGCAATCTGGCTCTGGGCTCGATGTTCGGCACCTTACAAGACTTCTCTTTCCAGAGCGAAGAATTCCACGCCACGATCCTGGGCAAAGCCACCGCAACGGCTGTGGGCCAAGTTGTAAAAGGAATCGTGGAAAAAAGCCAAGGCATAGAGGTAAAAGCAGTCTCCAAGCGCTCCATCACCGGCCAGGTGGCGGATGTGGCTGGCAAGGAAGTAACTCTCAATATCGGCAAGAAACAGCAGGTTCAAGTTGGCGACATCTTCCAGATTCAGCGGAAGCTGAGAGAGATTAAAGATCCGGCAACCGGAGCCGTCATCAGAGTGGTGAAAGAAGAGATCGGCCAAATTAAAATCTCAGAAGTCTACGACGGCGCCTCGGTGGGAACGATCATTAAAACCGAAGCCGGACAAACCTTAAAGGTCGGCGATCTGGTTACCTTAATCCAATAACATACAAAAGCTTCTGGATAATGCTCCAGGAGCTTTTCTTCACTTCTTCTCTTCGCACGGAAATCAATTTTCAAATTTAGCTGATTCAGCTATGAGATTGAAATTTTAAACTATATAACATTTTAAAGGATTCCAGCCACTTCTAGTCGAATCGGTGATCAACTGATTGCAAGAGAGGATGGAAGCAGATGAAAATCGTAGAGTATTTTATAGACATAGCAACGACCAAAAAGCATAACGGTTATTTTTGCAATGTTGGGGAGGCACTGACAATCGTAATTTTGGGTTCCTTTTGCGGATTGAAAAACATCGACCAAATTCATCAATGGGCAGTAAGTGAGCGTGTTCGCGTTTTTTTGTCGAG
>DIPB01000188.1 GCA_002426275.1 Firmicutes bacterium UBA5499 | reverse complement strand
GTGAGAACTTTTGACTGTCTAGTGATATACTTATCTTAAGTTTGAAAGGCGGGCTCTGAAGATGAAGAAGGAATGGGATGCAAAAACTTATAGCAAAGATTTTCAGTTCGTATATAAATACGGTGCGGCAGCGCTGGATTTGCTGAAGGTTGGGAAGGGAGACCGGGTGTTGGATTTGGGCTGCGGCAACGGCGCCATAACGCAGAAAATCGCGGCCCTGGGGGCGGAGGCGATTGGCTTGGATGCTTCGGCTGAAATGCTGGAAATTGCTGAAAGCAGGTATCCCGCGCTCAAGTTTATCCAGGCCGAGGCGACGGATTTTTCTTTGCCGGAGCCAGTTGACGCCGTATTCTCCAACGCCGTCTTTCACTGGATCAGGGCTCAGGACAGCTTGCTTGATTGTGTCGCCAGGGCTTTGAGACCAAACGGACAGTTGGTCTGCGAATTCGGCGGCAAAGGCAATAACGAGCTGATTCACTCTCAGCTGGAAAAGGCTTTTGCCAGGCGTAAGCTAAATTATCCCCGCGTTTTCTTTTTCCCTACGATCGGCGAATATGCGTCCCTTTTAGAAGCGCATGGCTTCACAGTTGTCTACGCGGCTTTATTTGACAGACCGACGGACCTGGCAGGGGGAGAAGAAGGCCTTGAGAACTGGATAAAAATGTTCCTCACCCAGCCGTTTGCAGGCTTGCCTAGTCGGCTGGCGGACGAAATCATCGCCGAGACGGCGGCCAACTTGAAAGCAAATTTATATAAGGGCGAGCATTGGCAGGCGGATTACGTGAGAATCAGAGTTAAAGCCCTGAAAGCGGCTTAAGCTTGTTCGCCCGGCGCGGAAAAGAAGAGGCTGTCCGGGGACAACCTCGCGTTCAAGTTACTTATCGTGATGATGACAATTGTTTTTGGCATATAGCAGATTCAAAAGCGAAGCGTGTCTAAGTTCATCCACCATGATCTCGAAGATCAGATCGCGAATCGTCAGGTCTTGGGTGGCTACGATTAATTCGCTGTAGAAGTCTGCCGTATCTGTTTCGGAAATGACGCCGGCGAAGAGGCTTTCCAGATAATCGCGCGGCATTTGCGGATTTTCCTGCCTCAGATCCGGCCTGGAGTCTGTGAGGCTCTGGTAAAGGGAACAAAATGTACGATAATGCCGCTCTTCATCTTGCAGGATTCCGCTGATGATCTTCCGGTCAGTCCGATCTTGCGCCATTTGGAGAAGACAGCGATAGAAATTGATCGCCGCCATCTCCCCGGCAATGGCTCTTTTAATTCCTTCGGCGTATTCACGGCTGCAAGCAAACATGTCCTTCTCTCCCTTCTGCATGCTTCTGTGTAACTATATGCCGTCTGGAGAAGAAATGTGAACCGGAGCGGCGGATCGCGCTAAATTATCGATAGCGAAAACTTGGAGGGAAAGCGAATGGAATTTCTTTTGAAGACCAGAGTTATTGTGGGAGCGGGCAAGCACGAAGAGCTTGGCGCCAATTTGCCTTGGCGCCGCGCGCTTGTCGTGGCGGGAGCAAATGTGCAAGCTTGCGGGACTGTAGACGCCGTGGAAGCAAGTTTGAAAAAAGGCGGCGTCGCCGCTGTCACCTTCGCCCAGGCGGCGGCTGAGCCGGAACTCGGCTTGGTTGAACAGGGGACTGAATTTCTCAAGGAGAACGCGCCAGACGCAGACGGCATCATCGCCGTGGGCGGTGGCAGCGCCATAGATCTGGCCAAAGCCATAGCCGTGATGGCCACAAATAACGGTCCGTTAGCCTCCTATGAGGGCGCGGAACGTTTCCCCAACCAACCGCTGCCTTTGGTCGCATTGCCGACTACGGCGGGAACTGGCAGCGAAGTTTCGCCGTCCAGCGTGCTCACAGATCCCGCGCGGCGCTATAAGTTTTTGCTCTGGAGCAAACGGATCATCCCTTCGCTTGCGATCTTGGATCCGGTTTTGGCAGGCACGGCGCCGAGAGGAGTGCGCCTGAACGCGGGCTTGGACGCTTTGACCCACGCCGTTGAATCTGCGCTTTCGCTGGAGTCCACGGTTTATACCGAACCCTTGGCGCTTCAAGCCATTAAGCTGATTAAACATAGACTGGCCCAGGTTGTGCTAGGCCAAGATAGCCGGCAGGCAATGGAGGAGATGCTGGCGGGGGCTAATCTGGCCGGTTTGGCTTTTTCCCAGACCAGGCTCGGCGTGGTTCACGCGTTGGCTCTTCCCCTCTCCGCCAGGTTTGGGATTCCTCACGGCGCCGCAGTGGCGGCGCTGCTTCCGTATGGCTTGGAATTCAACGCCAGCGTAAGCTCGGACCAATATGATAAGATCCTTTCCGCTTTGGGCAGTCGCGGAGAACTGCCGGAGGTGATTCGCTCCCTGGCAAGAGAACTGGGGGCTCCTTTGAAAATGCGGGAGCTGGGAGTTGCGGCGGAAGAAATTCCCCAGATGGCTGAGGATGCAGCGCAGAGCGGACACTTGGCTGTCAATAGGCGTCGCTGCACGGTAGCCGATTTAGAAGCAATTTATAAAGCGGCATTTTAGGAGGTTCGAGCATGGGACTTTGGGAGCGTTTAAAAGACGGACTTGGCAAGACCAGGAGCGGCATTTTGGGACCGCTGGGCGCGATTTTAGGCCGCGGTGCCATAGACGAAGAACTTTATGAAGATTTGGAAGCGATCCTGATTCAAGCGGACGCGGGCATAGAAGCCAGCTGTCAGCTGTCAGCTAGGCTGCGCGCTGAAGTCAAGGCGCGAAAGGTACGGGAAGCGAATGAATTATTGCCGCTGTTGAAGGAATTGCTGATTCAGCAGCTTTCGGTCGGAGAGCGCGGCCTCGCCAGAGCGACCGGCCAGCCCACAGTGATCATGGTGGTGGGAGTGAACGGAGCCGGCAAGACGACCACAGTGGGGAAGCTGGCGGCCAAAGAGGCTGCAGCCGGCAAAAAGGTGCTGCTGGCCGCTGCGGATACTTTCCGCGCCGGAGCCATCGAGCAGCTGGGCATCTGGGCTGAAAGAGCCAACGCGCAGTTTATCCGGCACCAGGCGGGAAGCGATCCCGCTGCCGTGGCTTTTGATGCCCTGCAGGCGGCAAATTCCAGGGCCGTGGATTTGGTATTGGTAGATACTGCAGGTAGACTGCAGAATAAGGTTAACCTAATGGCCGAACTGGAGAAGGTAAAGCGGGTGATGGGCAAAGCTCAAGCCGGAGCGCCCCACGAAGTGCTTTTGGTTTTAGATGCCACAACAGGCCAAAACGGTCTTTCTCAAGCGCGGCTCTTTCATCAGGCGGCGGGAGTCACGGGTCTTGTTTTAGCGAAACTTGACGGTACAGCCAAAGGCGGCATTGTCCTGGCCATTCAAGAGGAGTTGGGCTTGCCCGTTAAGTATATCGGCGTGGGCGAGGGAATTGAAGACTTGCGGCCGTTTGAACCCGCGGAGTTTGTGGAAGCGTTGTTCGCTGGGCAGTGAAAGCGCTTCAGAAGTTGCTCTTTTGTGCCGATTCTTAGAAAGGAAGATAGTTATTATTCCTAAAATGAGGGGGGAAAGCTTTTGATCTGGAAAGAAAAATATAAGATCGGAGTGCCGCTCATCGACCAGCAGCACAAGGAACTGTTCCACAGGGTGGAAGATTTTGTCGTGATTCTGCGTTCTGACGGCGCCTGGGAGGAGAAACTGGCTAAGGTCAAGTCCACCATGGAATTCATGAAAGATTATGTGGTGGTGCATTTTCACGATGAGGAAGAATATCAGAAAAAAGTCGATTATCCTGGCAGAGAAATGCATAAAAAAATCCATACGGATTTTGCGGCGGAAGTCCTGGAGTTTGCCCGGAAATTTTCAGATGAAGGCTATGACGAAGATTTGGTGCAAAAATTCGCCGGCAAGCTGTTGGCATGGCTGATCAACCACGTGGCTGCGGAGGATCAGCGCATTGGCCGCTGGGTAGAGAGCCTGGGGGGTGAGCAGGCATGAAAGCCGAGTACGTAAATCCCTTTTACCAGGCCACCATTCAGGTATTTAAATTGATGCTGGATTTGGATTTGAGACGCTCGCCGGGAGCAGAGAAGACGGATAAGCAAGTGAACGTGCTGCTTGCGGTCACAGGCGATCTTACCGGCACTATAGTCTACCAATTCCAGGAAGAGATGACTCTCCAGATGGTTCGGATCATGTCCGGCATGGAGATTAACGGGCTTGATAGCTTTGTCACCTCAGCTCTGGCTGAAGTATCCAATATCATCAGCGGCAACGCCATGAGCAATCTTTTCAAAGAAAACTATAAGTGCGATATCTCAAC
>DIPB01000116.1 GCA_002426275.1 Firmicutes bacterium UBA5499 | reverse complement strand
AGCGGCAATCGCATTGTCTTTACTGTCCACGATGCCTCGGGGGAGTGGTTCCAATATTTAACGTGGAGCGCTGAAAGCACCCTAAATTGGGGAGCTGCCTGGAAATGGATTGAGATAGATTTAACGAAATTTTCCCTGCACTCGGGAGGCAATGCAGATGGCATCGTAGACGCGCCGGCAAGATTAGGGAATATAGTTTTGCAGGCGCCGCCTTTCACTGAAAAAGAAGAGGTCATCTACCTTGACGACCTGACTTTCACTGCGGAAAATGTGGGGTGCGTTAGTGGCACAGTAATTGACGCAATGTCTGCACTGCCCATAGCCGATGCCATAGTTTCCGTCAGCGAAGTTCCAGCCAGCGTCACCAAAACGGACAGCCAGGGAAACTTCTCGCTTTTTGTGCCGCCGGGAAACCGTAATTTGGTGCTCAGCCGCAGCGGCTATGAGCAGCAAATAATCCCTCTGGCCATAGCTGCGGAAGAGAGTTTGACACTGCCAACCAGTCTTTTGACACCCGCGTCTGACAGCGGCAGCGTTTACTCGGACAAAGCCAATGCGGATGAGCAAGGGATTGCACTGCTAAGCGGTATCGGCGGTGAGTCCTGGCAGGGAGAGATTGTGGAGATTGGCGCAAGGCAAGCGGTAAAGCTGAATCGTTCCCTCAGCGCGAACTATCTTTTCTATGATATTGCAGACGATTATCTTTATGACGGCAGCAACGCAGTGAATATCACAATCGAATATTATGATAACGGTACCGGCTTGATTGGCCTGCAATACGATTCTCCCTCTTCAGCGGCGAAATTGGGAGGGGTGATTAGTCGCACTAATACAAATACTTGGAAAGAAGCCACGATCTTTCTGCCGGATGCTGTCTTTGCCAACAGAACTTGTGGGCAAACCGGCGACTTTCGTTTGGGAATTTGGGTGCCTGGCAGCAGCGGTGGTTTTCAAGACGACGCTTATATCGGCAAGGTCTCAGTTGCCAAGAAAAGCGGCATTGTCTCCCTGGATGCAGATAAAGCGGCAATTTCCTCCGCCTTATTCCAGACTGCGGAGCTCTGTTTTGAATTGACTACAAACGCTCTGGCCACCCTGACAATTTACAATGCGCAGAATCAAGCTGTAAAGACCCTGTTGGATCAAACGCCGATTTATAAATTTGGCGTCTGCGGGTGGGACGGGACAATTGACGGCGCGCCAGCTGCAGAAGGCATTTACACTGTGAGATTGTCACTGACGAATGTGGCGGGCGAGAGCCTTGATACTGAAGAGTTAACCATTGAAGTTGTCAATCACGGTCCTGCGGTAATGATTAACTATCCTGTTCCAAAAGAAGGGGAAGTGCTGCAGAATAACCGTCCCTACATCAACGTGCAAGGCAAAATTCTGCTGGAGCCTGGCAAGACGGCTACTGTGTCTGTTAAAAGGCGCGTCAATGGAACGGAAGAGGCGGTGACAACTGGCGTGCAGACACAGCCAGACGGAAGCTTTAGTTGTCAAGCTCCTTTAGTCACTGAGGACGTCAATGAGTTATGGTTAGTCGCCTACGATGCTTTGGGCAACCACGGCGAACCTTCTGATTCCGTATTTATTCTCTATGATCCCGAGGCTTTGTACGGACTCGTACGAGTGGAAAATTCGAAGTTGCTCTCTCCCCAAAATCAGCAAGGAGGAAAGACTGCCCTACGCGTGAGCCTCTTTCCTTCAGCAGACACAACGTCCAGATTGGAAATTAAAGACGCCTCCGGGCAGACAGTATTCACAGCTGAAGAGGCGTTCCAAGCGGTGGATCAAGAGCTAACCTTGACCTGGGACGGAAAAGATCAGGAGGGCGTGTGGGCGGCGGACGGAATTTATACATACACAGTGACAATCACAAAGACAGCTGATGGCAGAAGCGAAACCGTTGTTAATGATACCGTGGAAGTGGATAATACAGCGCCCATAGCGCCGCTGCTGCTCTATCCGCAAGCAGGCGCCGGAATTACGAATAATAAACCCACCTTGCATTGGAAAGCCGTAGCGGACGCGGCAAGCTATCTGTTGGCGCTGGACGATGCGGAAACATGGATTACGATCTCAGAAAACTCATATGCGCTCACAGAGCCTCTGGCTGAAGGCGCTCACATTGTGAAAATCAAAGCTGTTGACAGGGCGAATAACGAATCTGAAGTTTCTGAAGTGGCGTTCACAGTGACTGAACTTGATGAAGGCGAATTCAGCGTCGTCAATTTCACAGCCGGACCCAATCCCCTGAATCTTCGCGGGCTGCGCAGTCAGCTTGCCATCGCCTTTACCCTGCGACAGCCGGCCGAAGTGAAGCTCTTTATTTTCAACTTAGCGGGCGCCGTGATCAGGAAGTTTGACTTGGGTTCGCTGGATAGCGGCGATCAATTGGTTGTCTGGGACGGGCGCGACGCCAAAGGACGGATGGTGGCGGCAGGTCCGTATCTCTTGCGCCTGGAAGCGTTCAATCGCGTGGCCGGCGGGGAAGTGGCGCTCTCCAAACCGATCTTGTGTTTGCGCTAAGAGAGACTGCTATGGAGACGCCTCAGGCCATGCTTTGCGGCTTGTATACAGTACCGGGAAAACTTTCCAGACTTGGCAGCCGCTGTGGACTGGCTGGAGAAAAGCAGACAGTAAGTGAAGAAGTCCAGCTGGCGGCTGGGGAGAAGGAGCAGACAGCACGCAGCTGCCCACAGAGGCAGACGCTCTTACTGCGTACGATCTTGTCCGCAGGGGTTTTCGGTTTATGCCTTCGTCGCCTTCCAGAGATGGGTCAGGCTGTTAGATTTCGCAAGCGGTTTTTCGCCTGGAGCTCAGTTTTAAGGGAAACAGGGAAGATGCCGCAGGCATCAACCCAGATCTGACGCTGCCCTGCCCTTATTTCTGCGACCTGCGTGTATGGCCCGTAGCTACAGCCGGAGAGATTTAATCTGACAGCCATAGTCTGGGAGCGTATCTTGTTTTTAGTTTTGTAACATAGATGGGGGTGAGCTTTTTGAAACGAATTCGGAAAACCTGTCTTGTCGCGCTCTTTGTTTTCGCCAGCTGCTGCGGCCTTTGGGCGGCCAGCCTCACTGTGGAGCCGTTTGAAAGCGCGGAGGGAATGCAAATTAGCAGCGGTCTCGCCACTGGCAGCTTGGCTTTATCCTCTGAGATAGTGAAAGCGGGTAACCATTCTCTGAAAGTCGCTTACAATCTTCCGTCCGGCTCTTGGACGTGGTCTGATATTCAATTGAATGTTCCGAGGGAATTACCAGCGGCGGCGGGAAAGATCGGCTTTTGGGTCTACGGAAACAATAGCGGCAATCACATTGTCTTTACTGTCCACGATGCCTCGGGGGAGTGGTTCCAATATTTAACGTGGAGCGCTGAAAGCACCCTAAACTGGGGATCTGCCTGGAAATGGATTGAGATAGATTTAACGAATTTTTCGAGGAATGGTGGGGGTAATGGGGATGGTATCATAGATGCGCCGGCAAGATTAGGGAATATACTTTTGCAGGCGCCGCCTTTCACT
>DIPB01000056.1:2755-3024 GCA_002426275.1 Firmicutes bacterium UBA5499 | reverse complement strand
AGACCAGAGAGGATCACGCCGATGTCCTCAATCAGCTATATGCGGCTTATGCCAGGGGCAGGGAGGCCAAGGAGCTGGCCGTGATTTTAGGCGCGGCTTCCCTGAGCGCGCTGGATAAAAAATACTCAAATTTTGCGGATGAGTTTGAGGCACGTTTCTTAAACCAAGGGGAAGATGAAGATCGCAGCATTGAGAACACTCTGGATTTGGGCTGGGAACTGTTGTCCCTGCTTCCCCGCAGCGAGCTGAGAAGAATCAGAGACGAATAT
>DIPB01000056.1:1728-2595 GCA_002426275.1 Firmicutes bacterium UBA5499 | reverse complement strand
ACAAATATCTCCCGGGGGGAGAGAGCATAAATGGAGATTAAGGCCAATCCCAACCGCATGGAGCTGCAGCGGCTGCGCAAGAGCCTGGTTATAGCCAGAAGAGGATACAAGCTCTTGAAAGACAAGCGCGACGAGCTGATGCGGCGGTTTATGGAGCTGGTGGGAGAGAACCAAAAGCTGCGGGAGGAATTGGAAAGGGAATTGACTGACGCCATGCGGCGCTTTATGCTAGCACGGGCAGTGATGAGCGCCCCCCAGATGGAGGCTGCGCTGTTGCTGCCCAAGCGGCAAGTTCAGCTGACGGTGGGAGAAGAAAGCTTGATGAACATCAAAGTGCCAAGCTTTTCTTGGGAAGTGTCCGGATTGAAAACTGGCAGTCCGCTTCCCTATGGCTTTGCCCAGACTTCAGCTGAACTTGACGAGGCGACTTCGGTGCTCACAGCTGCGTTGACCAGGCTGTTGGAATTGGCCACTGTGGAGCGCAAAGTGCAGATTCTCTCGCAAGAGATCGAAAAGACCAGAAGAAGGGTGAACGCCCTGGAACACGTGCTGATCCCTCAGCTTGAAGGGGCGGTGCATTCCATCACCATGCGTCTGGATGAAAATGAGCGTGCCGACTTAACCAGACTGCTTAAAATCAAAGAGATGGTTGAAGCGAAATAGGCTGCTAAAGCAGATAAAATCATTAATTGCATAGTGTTGCAGTTCGTGCTATCGTAATACCATGCAGCGTATGGAGGAGAGCATGAACCGTAGCCGAAAAAGTGAATCTCGTAGGATAACTGTATGGGAAGGAAAGAACGACTTGACGCAAACACAATCGTTCATTAAAGACAAGATTGAGGAGCATTATGCCCAGCGTCACCC
>DIPB01000056.1:0-1521 GCA_002426275.1 Firmicutes bacterium UBA5499 | reverse complement strand
TTTGCGATTCGGACAAGTTTAGAAAGTACGGCTTGACAGCCAATGGTGTTCAACGTTATTGATGCACCTGTGGCAAAACGTTCTTGCTTACAACAGGCACGATATTCGATGAGCATCGTATCTCCTTCAGTGAATGGATAGAGTATTGCATGAACCTATTCTCGCATGTGAGCAAAACAAGGGATCAGAAATTGTGCGAATATTCATTTCAAAGGACGGTAATCACCTTTGCCGAATCTCTAGAGGTGATTAAGAACGATGCAAGACATAGCTCATTAGAAATATTGAGGAATTCCTTTTTGAGATGGGTCTTTATCAGTTAGGCAACGGCATGGTTGAAGCTTTGAGTATTCCGCAGATAATTGATTCAGCTTGCGGACCCGCTGACCCTAGAACTCTAATGAGCGTTGGCACTTTGGTCAAAGCTTTTATCCTTAACATTTTTGATCAGCGTACTCCCGTTTATCTGATTGGCGAGTCATTCAAGGATGTTGATTGCGAGGTCCTCTTTGGCCCAAACATCAATTGGTATGATTTCACAGAAGAGATAGATTAGGCTCTGCATTAGACCCTTATCGTAAATCGATCGGAGGTCGGTCTTTTCCAAGATTGCTCTGAGAGCTGCACAAATGCACGGCATCAAAGTAGAATCACTACATATGGATACTACAAACTGCTCAGTCCAGGGCGAATATGAAAATTATCCTGCCGATGATTTTGCCGTTACTTTTTGCGGTGCACCCAAAAGCCATCGTAAAGATTTTAAGCTGTGACCATAGGAGATGCCGTACAGCAAAATGGATTCCCGCTTTTAGCTCAGGCATTGTCTGGCAACACTAGCGACGCGGTTTGGTTCAGAGATGCTTTGCAAGAAACGATAAAGCTATTTCAAGGTGATCTTGCAAGCCGGCCTATTTTCGCCTTTGACGCCGCCAGCAATGGACAGATGTTTCCACTAGCTTCCGATTCCAAAACGCTGTGCATTATCCGTTTGTCTAACAGTTTTCACATCGCTGACGAATGTGTGATGCAAGCTTGGGAAAATGACATCTGGCAGGAAGCCGGCAAATTTGCCGAGAATGCAAAAGCTTCCACATATAAAATAGCTGTCTTCTCAGATACGCAACTAGGCTCCGGCTGGCGTGCAGCGGTTGTGCATTCAACCGGGCTGCAAGCTTCAAAAGAAAAGCAAATAGAAAAGATCCTTGGCCAAGAAAAAAGCTAGAATCGAAAAACAAGCTGCGCAAAAAAGCTTAATGAATTTCTGCCAAAAGACTTTGTACTCGTATATCAACTCCGGCCTTCTCCAAGCCTGTAACATCGACATGCCAAAAGTTTGTGGGGTTAGGCCCCGCAGGGAAAAATCTATGGAACGAAAGGTCGATTCGAAATGCAGGATCAGGCGCACCTGTGACGATTATCTCAATTTCAAACTAGAAAACCCTGGTCTCCATGTTGTACAAATGGATACATCCTAAAATCCCGTCAATTTATACATGTAGCACATAGGAACAGAAAAGA
>DIPB01000103.1 GCA_002426275.1 Firmicutes bacterium UBA5499 | reverse complement strand
AACATCAAGCTTCCCAGCTGGACTTGGACGACGCCACCTCCGGGCTCGCAGTTAGAGCGTTGGACAGGGATGTTCCTGGAAAAATTGGAAAAATACGATCTGACGTTCACTTTGCTTCATAATATCCAATACGGCTCTGACATCAAGGTTCACGATGCGTACTTATCCACGCGAATCGGCAAAGATGTCGAACCGGAGCAAAGGTTGAACAATTGTATTTTAGGCAAGTCTCTGTCGGCTACCACCAGAACTTGGACAAAGCTATTGCAGCGGACCGATCGCCTGGGCGGCATCATTTTAGGCAACGAGATTTACCCCGCGCGCAGCTTGAAAGAGCCGGAGATGCTGGAAGTGTATCGCGATTATTGTCTTGCCGTGCACGGCAGCCTTGAGGGAATTAACGAAGCTTGGGGCACTTCCTATACAAAAGCGTCGGAGATCGAGGCGCCGCAAAAAACCGCTGCCGGCTATCTTGATTTCATCCATTTCACCCGCAAACTGTTTGTGGACTTTTATAATAACTTGTTTACAGAGCACGTATTCCCAATCTTGGACGATGTGGATTTCAGCCTAAAGACCAGCACTGACCCCTTCGTCCAGAAAGCGCTTACAGCATGTACCCTGGCCGGGTGGGATGGCGGTGAGTCCCTATATCCCCAGTGGAAAATTAAAGCGATGACCGATATCAGCGGGAAGGTGGGCTATAACTCGGAAATACATCTCTATCATAATTTCTACTATTATAGAGGGACGCCTGAGATAGTCCGCTATCGTTATTTTGTGGATGCGCTCAACGGCAGCTCGCAGACTGCGAATTACGATTATAACGATTGGACTGATGAGTTTACCGATAATGGCTATAAAACGGAGGTGATGCTGGAGGCTAACCGGCAGGTGATCTTGGATCTCAGGCGAACCGCAGACCGGGTAATTTCCTTGCATGAGACTGAGCCTTTGATTTCGGCTGTGTTGACAGAAGAGAATTATTATCTGGAGCCAACGGTTTATAATAAGGTAGATACTCGTCCGGCTCTGCTCTATTGCGCCTTGGCAGCCCGGGGCCTGCCGTGGCGGTATATTACCGAAGACCAGATTGCGAACGTGCAAACTCCTTATCTGCTGCTTTGGACAAATAGGATTACGGCAGACGCCATGGAGGCTTTGGCCGACCTTCCCTCGTCAGTCCGGATTATCTGTCTGGAGCAAGTGCCGGAGCTGAACGAATACGGTTTGCCGCTGGCTGAAAACATAGTGAGCGCTGTGCGGA
Source organism: Firmicutes bacterium UBA5499 (assembly GCA_002426275.1). Lineage (GTDB taxonomy): Bacteria > Bacillota > DTU084 > DTU084 > DTU084 > UBA5499. Next base: position 2,295 of record DIPB01000103.1, on the reverse strand, counting down.
GCAGAAGCGAAGTTATCGCCGCCTCCCGGGAGCCGGCAGAGCTGATTTCGCAGTTGTTGGGAATTACCTCTGAATATGGCTCGCGGGACGGCGTCTTTCGGGAGAGCGGCATCCAGAAGATGTTGGGTTGGAGCAAAGAACGGGGACATTTTGACATTGCGTGTCCCTATCCAGTCCTTGAGGTACGGCAAAAGAAAACCGCGGACGGGTACCTTATGGCAGTGATCAACCACATGAATGAAGCCCGGACCGTTCCTTTGCCTGCGGTTTTGGATCGCGATGCGCCCGGGATCACACGAGTGATCGATCTGCTGACAAATGAGGTAGTTGACAGTACTCTGGCCATGCAGGCGTATGACGTCAAGCTTTTGCTTTACAAAGTTGAGTGAATTGACAAGGGGTTGCATGGGATTTAAACATTTCATTGCCGTAAAATTCGGGTTATCCGCCTTTTCATGAGGAAAAAAATGCTATAATAAGACTGCTGAATGACCAATCTTATCGCGGTATTCATTACTACGCAGTCATTATAAGGCGGAGGCTTCTATAATTGAAAGAGTCAAAGACAAGGATCTATCAACTGCTTTCCAGTTTCAATCAGTTGAAATGGAATATCGCCGGTAAAGGCATTCTGGCCGGATTCGTCGCGGGGCTGTTGGTGGTGCTCTATCGTCTGGGCATCGAATACGGCACGGACGCCGCGACCAAAGTCTTCGCCTTCCTTAGAGTTTATCCCGTCCTCATCCTGCCGTGGGCCGCGGCCGCCGTCATGGCGGGTCTGACTATCGCATGGCTTGTCAAGTTGGAGCCGATGGCGACTGGCAGCGGCATCCCACAGGTGGAAGGAGTCGTCCTCTTTGGCCTGAAAATGAAGTGGTACATGATTTTGTTCGTCCGCTTTACGGCTGGAATTTTAAGCAGTTTCTTTGGCCTTTCCTTGGGTCCCGAAGGTCCATCCATCCAGATCGGTGCGGCTGGCAGCCAGGCCGTGGCAAAGAGAATGAGCAAAAGCGGGATCGAAAAGAATTACCTGATCACTGGCGGCGCGGCGGCCGGCCTTTCCGCAGCTTTCAACGCGCCCCTTTCCGGGGTGATGTTTGCGCTGGAGGAGGTTCACCGCAGCTTTTCTCCTGTAATCCTGCTTTCCGCGACCGCCGCTTCCCTAACCGCGGATTTCGTTTCAAAATATTTCTTTGGTTTAAAACCCGTTCTGGATTTTACGTCTGTGCTGCAACTCCCGCTTCCGCTGTATCTTTGGCTGCTTCCTCTGGGCGTTCTCTCAGGGCTTGCCGGCTCGCTGATGAACAAGGTCCTTCTTGGCTTTCAGACGCTGTATAGCAGGCTGCCGGGATTTTCGAGGCCCACCGTTGCGTTACTGCTTGCTCTGCCATGCGGGATATTTCTGCCGCTCACGCTCGGAAGCGGGCAGAATCTGATTAAATTCGCCGAGAGTGCGCGGGGCGGCATTCTGATGCTGCTGGTTCTGCTGGCGGTCAAGCTGCTGTTTACCAGCACGAGCTTTGGAAGCGGCGTGCCTGGCGGCATCTTCATGCCCATTCTTGCCGTGGGGACGCTCACCGGCAGTATCTTTGGAATCGTTGCAACGCATGTGGGGCTTCCAAGCCAGTACATACCGGATTTTGCGGTTTGCGCGATGGCAGGCGCGCTTTCATCTTCGGTGAAAGCGCCGCTCACCTCAATCCTGCTGACAGCTGAGATGTCCGGCTCGCTGATCCACATGCTGCCGGTCGCGGCCTGCGCGTTTCTCTCCCTGCTGGTATCGGATCTTTTGAAAGTTGAACCTATCTATGAGGCTCTGCTGGAGCGGTTTGTCCAGAAGAACGGGAAACTGCCTGCCCAGGAGAGAGGCGGACTCATGGAAATTCCCGTGGAGCTTGGAAGCGAAGCTGCGGGGAACAGGATCAGCGAGATTCAGTGGCCCAAGGGCTCGTTGGTGGTCGGTCTGCGCCGGGGTGCGAAGGAGCTTGTTCCGCGCGGCAGCACACAGGTCATGCCGGGCGACTATCTTGTGATCCTGTCCTCCGGGGAGGAAGACATCCGGGGCAAAATGGCCTCCCTCTGTCATGCGAATTGAAGGGCGTTGATTTAGGATTCGTTCAAAGGTAAAACGTAGCAATAAATATGAGGCTGTTCATCATGGACAGCCTCTGTTCAATCTTACCGCGCTCTTTTTAAACAGATATCCCGAATAGCGCATCACGTCATCATCAGGGGGCTGGGAAGAAACGCGGGCGACGCCGTTAGTTTTCAGGATGATGACGTGATGCGCTATTC
>DIPB01000160.1:60956-65743 GCA_002426275.1 Firmicutes bacterium UBA5499 | reverse complement strand
GAGACCATCGTGCTGGAATTTGGCCCGGAAGAAGTGCTGCACAGGCTGGCGGATCCCATTTGGTTTCAGGCGCTGGGCTGCGTTTTGGGCTTTGACTGGCACTCTTCGGGCCTCACCACCACAGTGACCGGAGCCTTAAAGGAAGGACTGCGGCCGGTGGCGGGAGATTTAGGCATTTTCATCGCCGGCGGCAAAGGCGCAACTTCAAGGAAAACTCCTGCTGAAATCCAAGCGGCTGGAGAAAAGTACGGCCTGGCGGCTGATCTGGAAACTCTGGTCTACTCCAGCCGGATGGCCGCGAAAGTGGATAATACGGCAATCCAAGACGGCTTTCAGCTTTATCATCACGTTTTCGCTTTCACCCGAGACGGCAGGTGGGCGGTTGTCCAACAGGGGATGAATCAAGAAAATCATTACGCCCGCCGCTATCACTGGTTAGGTGAGCCTCAGAGCGAATTTGTCGCGGCACCCCACAGCGGGATCCTTGGCGCCAAAGCGAAGACGGTTTTGGATCTCACGGCCCCCAAAAGCGGCCAGGCGCGGGTCTTGTCAGCTCAGCTGGCTTGTCAGAAGCCAGAAGAGACTTTGAGCGAAATAGCGCGCCTACACGGGAGTCCGCAACAAGGAGTGCTGCCCGGCTTCACCATGCCGCGCCCGCATCCTGTGCCCAACTCGGCTTACCTCAATCGCGCCTTAATCGCGGCGTACGAAAAGCAGCCTCTCGACTTTGAAAAACTCTTAGCCGTTCAAGGGGTGGGGCCTGCCACAATCAGGGCTTTGGCCTTGGTCTCCGAGGTGATTTGGGGGGCGCCTGTGAGCCGGGAAGATCCTGTGCGCTACAGTTTCGCTCACGGCGGCAAGGACGGCTTCCCTTATCCGGTCTCGGACAGGCAGTATGAAAGCAGCATCTTCGTCTTTGAAAACGCGATCAAAAATGCCAAACTAGGACGCAGCGACAAGCTGAAAGCCCTCAAGCGGCTCTCAATGCTGCAGCTGGGCCCTAAAACCGGCGGAGAAGACGAAATACGCTCCCTGAGGTGAAATGAGAGCTCTCAGCTGCCGCATGCTTTCAGCAGGAGGCAAAACGCACATTGGCTTTGCCTCGTTTTTGTGCTATAATTATGTTAATTAATTAACAGACTGCGTTATCTTTTTGGCAAGGAGCGGGAACGATGGAAGTTATTATTTGCATAGGAAGCGGTTGTCATTTAAAAGGATCGCAGCAGGTGATCGAGAGAATGCTGGCGCTTTTGGAAGAATATCGGCTCCAAGACAAAGTCAAAGTGAAAGCTTCCTTTTGTCAGGGAAAATGTCAAGAGGGAGTGGTGATGTCCATCGACGGGGAAGAGATTCTGGGCGTTTCTCCCAAGAGCATAGACGAAGTTTTTCAAAAATATATAGCAGGTGAGGCGTAATGAATACCATTATCCAAACCAGTCCCGCCCGGTGTCAGGATTGTTATCGCTGCGTGCGCGAATGCGCCTTGAAATCAATTGCCCTTTCCGGCGGTCAAGCCAGGGTGGTTGAGGATGTGTGCATTCTCTGCGGCAGCTGCGTTAAGGCCTGTCCGCAGGAGGCCAAACAGATCAGGGACGATTTGCCTCTGTTCAGACAGTCCCTTGAAGCCGGAGAGGAGACTGTGGTGAGCGTGGCTCCTTCCGTGGCCTGCGGGGTTGGCGGGCGTAGTCCCTCGCAAGTCTTCGCAGCTTTGAGAGCGCTTGGCGTGAGCGCGGTAAGGCAAGTGGCCGAAGGTGCAAATCAGGTGGCCCAAAGCTACAGGAAGCTTTACGAGACCAAACGGGAGACCGTAATTTCCTCGTGTTGTCCGGCTGTGGTAAATTTGGTGGAAAAACATTTCCCCAGCTTGATGCCGCTGCTTGCTCCCATTGAGTCTCCCATGGTCGCTCACGCCAGGATGCTGAAGCGGGAATATCCCAAAGCGAATGTTTTCTTCCTGGGGCCTTGCGCGGCCAAGATTCACGAAGTCAGGACGCTGGGAGAACCGGAGGTGCTGCGGGGGGCCATCACCTTCTCCAGCCTGGATAAGTTTTTGGCAGACAAACCTCTGGAAAAGGGAGAGGCGGAGCTGGGGCTGGCAGCGGGGGGCCTTTTCCCCATGTCCGGCGGAGGGCTGCGGGCGTCGCAGCTGGAGGGGAAAAGCGATGTGGAGCAGATCAGCGGCCTTGATTCATTGCTGGAGCTTTTTCGTTTTTTAGCGGGGGGAGGCAAGGGGCCTAAGTTCATTGAAGCCATGGCATGCAGCGGCGGCTGTTTGATGGGTCCGGCCATGGCCTGCCCCCAAGAGAATTTATGGCAGCGGCGGGAGCGCGTCTTCATTTGGACGCAAAAAGCTGCGGCCCCCAAAAAGACCGTTCCTCGAAGGCGCAGCTATACGAACAGGAAAAAACCGGAGCAGGAATTCTCAGAGGAAGAAATTCGTGAGGTGCCGAAGAGAATCGGCAAGTACCGTCCGGAAGATGAAACCAACTGCGGCGGGTGCGGTTATCCGTCTTGCCGCCAGAAGGCCGTAGCCGTGCTCAGAGGTCAGGCGGAGCCTGAGATGTGCGTTTCTTATATGAAAGAAAAATTTCGCTCGTTCGCCAACCTGGTGGTGCGCTCCACCCCAGACGGCGTGATCGTAGTGGACCGGGATCTCATCATTCAAGAGTTCAATCCCGCGGCTGAGAATTGGTTCAACAGGCACGGGAAAGAGGCCATCGGCCTGCACCTGTCCAGCTTCATCGCGCCGGAACCGTTCGCCAAGGTAGCGGCCACAGGTAAGGTCCTCCGTCTGGACCAGGTTGAGTACCCGCAATATCATCTCACTGTGGAAGAGGTGATCATTCCTTTGCCGGAATATAACCTGGTGCTAGGAATTTTTCGGGATCTATCGGCGCAGATTCAAGCGCAGAAGGAGCTGGATTTGCTCTATGAACAGACCCTAGATAAGGCGACCCGGGTCATTAACAAGCATTTGCACACTGCGCAGGAAATAGCGGGCTTGCTGGGAGAAAACGCCGCCGAGACCAAAGCCACTCTCTGGGAGGTTATCTCTTTAATCAATAAAAGAAAGGCTGAATGATCATGCTTGCCTTTGATTTGGCGCAAAAATCCCTGGCCAAGGAAGGGGAGGAGCTCTGCGGGGACACGGTGGAGGTTTTGCGCAGGCCCGACGAGATCATGGTGGCCCTTTCGGACGGCTTGGGCAGCGGCGTCAAAGCCGGCATCCTCTCCACCATGACCGTAAAACTGGCCTCCACCCTCCTTTCCAGGGGACTTCCCCTTGATGATGTGATGGCCACAATCAATCAGACTTTGCCTGTCTGCAAGAAGAGAGGCTTAGCTTATGCCACCTTGGCCGTGCTGGCCGCAGAGGCTGACGGACAGACGCGGCTGCTTGTGAACGATAGCCCTCAGGCGCTGCTGTTGCGGGATAAGCAGCTTCTGGAGCCGCCTTTTTGTCAGAATAAAGTAGGGGAAAAGGAGATTCAACAGAGCGAGTTTACGCTGCAAGAGGGAGATCTCATGTTTTTGTTTTCCGACGGCGTCATCCATGCCGGGGTGGGCGGGATCCTGGAGCTAGGCTGGGGGATGGAAGGATTGCGTTATTACTTGGCGAAGAAAGCCCACGCTTCCCTTGAACCTGAGGAGTGGGCCAGCGAGATTTTAGATATTGTAAATATCCTCTATCAAGATCGGCCGGGAGACGACGCCACAGTCGTGGTGCTCAGAGCCCGCTCTCCCAGGAGCATGATGTTGCTGTCCGGTCCGCCTGAAGACGCTGCCTTGGACCGGGAACTTTGCGAAAGATTGCGGGCCTTTCCCGGACAGAAGGTAATCGCGGGGGGTGCCACAGGCAACATGGTGGCCAGGCAATGGGGACAGAGGCTGATAACAAAAGCGAATTACGATGATCCCACCGTGCCGCCTAAGGCGTTTTTGCCGGGAGCGAACTTAGTGACCGAAGGGATCCTTACTTTGAATAAAGTCATCGACAGGCTGCGCTTGGTGCTCAGCGGCGAGAGCATCCAGCCCAAGGAGGATGGCGCTTCATGTCTTGCCAGAGAGCTGCTGCGCAGCGAGGAAATCCATTTTTTAATTGGCACGGCGCTGAATCCGGCTTTCAAATCGCTGCAGAGCGCTGTGGCTTATCCAACCCGTCAGCAAGCTGTCACAGAGCTGGTCCGGCTTTTGACGCGTCTGGGCAAACAGACCGAAGTGGAATGGTTTTGAGGAGGAGAGAGGAATGATCACAGTCGAGATTTGTCTTGGAACTGCGTGCCACCTAATGGGAGGAGAAGATCTATTTCTAGCTCTGGAAGAGCTGCCGTCAGAGCTGAGAGAGAAGCTACGCGTCCGGGGAACCAGCTGCTTGGGAGAGTGTGACCGCGGACCAGTGGCCAGGATCAACGGCAAGCTCTACCACAATGTGACGCCCGCTGCGCTGAAAGAGACGCTCCGAAAGCTGGGGAGGGATGACCGATGAGAAGGATCATTTCAGAGATAGACAAAATTCGCCGTCAGGTGCTCACGGAAGTAGCTCGCCTGGTATTTGCTGGGCGATTGCTGCGCGAGATTGAAGACTTGCCTTATCAATTATTTGAGAAGGGGATCAAGAATTATCGCTGTTGCGAATTTAAAGAAAGGGCAGTCCTCAAGGAGCGGATCCGTCTCAGCTTAGGAGAGGATCCCGTCGGCGACAGAGAGCCTCTCTTGAAGGCTGCCACCAGGGCGCTCAAGCGCAAGAAAGTAGAGGGACACGTGCTTCAGGTGATAGGCATCGCGTG
>DIPB01000160.1:44973-60826 GCA_002426275.1 Firmicutes bacterium UBA5499 | reverse complement strand
GACAGCATTTTGGTCACGGACGCCTGCCGCCATTGTGTGGCGCACAATTGTGAAAACGTGTGTCCCAGAAACGCTATTTGCGTGATTAACGGCAAGGCTGTGATCGAAAAGCAAAAATGCGTTGAATGCGGCCTCTGCGTGGGAGCTTGCCAGTTTGGAGCCATTCTCAAGATCCAGCGCCCCTGCGAACGCGCCTGTCAAGCGGACGCCATCAGATCAGGCGACGACAGGCACGCTGTCATTGACCCGGCGTTGTGCGTCAGTTGCGGTCAGTGCACCATCAGCTGTCCTTTTGGGGCCATCAGCTACAAGTCCGAGATCTTGCCGGTGATTTTGAATCTCTTGGCTGGGAAAAAGCTCGTCGCCTTGATGGCGCCGTCTGCCGTGGGACAATTTGGTCGCGGCGTTTCTCTCGGCCATCTGTTCGCTGGCCTGAAGAAGTTAGGCTTTACCAGCTGTCTGGAACTGGGTTTTGCCGCCTCGCAGGTGGCGGAGCAGGAGGCGGCGGAGCTGGGAAGCGACTGGCTCACCAATTCATGCTGTCCGGCATATAGGAAGCTCCTGGAGAGTCGGTATCCCAGCCTCTCCGGACACGTCTCCAAGGCTCCCAGCCCTTTGGCCTTGGCAGCACAGAAAGTCCGGGACAGTGAACCGGACGCTTATCTCGTGTTCATCGGTCCTTGCCTTGCCAAAAAAACAGAAGCGCCGCAGCTTGTGGATGCGGTGCTCACTTTCGAAGAGCTGGCTTGCTTATTTGTGGCTAAGGACATAAACCTCTCTCTGTTAGAACCCTTAGCGCTTGAGGAGCGGCCGGATGCCGCAGGTCGCGGCTTTGCCGTCAGCGGCGGCGTCGCGGCTGCGGTGAGCAAGCACAAAAACCTGAAAACGGAGAGAGCGGAAGGCCTCTCCGAGTGCCGGCGGCTCCTGACGCTGGCGGAAAAGCAAGGCTTAGCCGCGGATTATTTGGAAGGAATGGCATGCGCCGGCGGCTGCGTAGGCGGTCCCGGCGTCCTTGTGGACGGCGCGCTCAGCAAGAAAGCCTTGGCAGAAGATTTAAAACAAAATTAGGGGACAGATTCGGCCAGGCTATAGCCAGTCGGGTTTAATTCCCAGTTCTCCGGCTAAGGCGATCACGAATTGTCTTGCCAGTCTCCCGGATCTGCCGCTTGCCCTCCGTTCCCATTCCAAAGCGCGGCGGGTGAGCTCTTGGGAAGAGATGGGAAACGAGGCGGCCAGGCTTCTGACGATGGCCAGGTAATCATCCTGATCCGGGGAAGGAAAGGTAATGTTCAGGCCAAAGCGATCCGAGAGGGACAGCTTTTCCTCGACTGTGTCTGCGCCGTTAATCTCTTCCCGTTCCGTAAAGCTTTCTGTGATTAAATGCCTGCGGTTGCTGGTAGCGTAAATGAGAATGTTTCCCGGCCTGCTTTGCACGCCGCCCTCTAGGGCTGATTTGAGCGCTTTGTAGCTTGTCTCTTGCCCTTCGAAGGATAGGTCGTCGATGAAAATTACGAATTTAGTCTTCTGAGAACCTAAGATGGCTAAAAGTTCCGGCAGAGTCTGCAGCTCTTCCTTTGCCACCTCAAGAAGATGCAGCCCTGCGGGAGCCAATTCGCTGCAGACTGCTTTTACCAGGGAAGATTTGCCTGTGCCCCTGGCTCCGTGCAGAAGCGCGCAGTTGGCCGGCAGGCCTGACAGAAAATGCTTTGTATTAGCGAGCAAAGCTTGTTTCTGTCTTTCCAAGCCCACGATTTGAGGCAAGGAAATGGGATCCGGCTTTTCAATCCCAGTGAGTTTTCCCTCCCATTTGAAAGCCCAGTAGCGGCAGAAGACGCCCGCTCCATAGCGCTGGTGGAAATCTCTCAGCGAATTAAGCTCACCGGGCCAGTCGGAACAATGCGCCATGGTCGCCATTAGCTTTTCAAAGGGCGTAGCCGGACTTTTTGCCTGGACCAATCCTCTCCAAGACGGCAGCGCGGGAGCCAAAAGCTGAAAATCCTGCGCGAAGAGTTGTTGCAGTCTGATTAGATCGTGACGGACCGCCCGCTTCAGCTCCGCGGTAACGTTGCTTTCAGCGCTGAGAGTGAACAGATTCTCCGCGCTTAATACTTCGTGCAAAAAAGCGTCCTGCCAGCAGTCTCCCAGAATGCACGCGCTGCGGACTGCGTTTTGAGCTAAAAAGGCGAAAAATTCATAATAGTTATCCCGGGGGTTTTCCAGCAAGCGGGAGAGCGCTTGGAATAAAGGCTTTTGGCGAAGCTCGCGATAGATTAATAGTTCAGCTAAAGCCCGTTTGTTTTCAGCAGACGTCGCTGTGGTACGGATATTCATTGTGCGAATCCTCCTCTTTTACTTTTTCTTCGGTGAGGGCGGCAGCAAATCCTGCCCGGTATGATATAATTAAGAGCGTGGATAAGGGAGGGGATATCTTTGCCTGCAAGAATAGCGGTAATCGGTCAAAGCGGCCAGTCGCCGGCAAAAGTTTTGGCGCTGGCGGAAGAAGTGGGAAAATTGATCGCCCAAAAAGCTGGAATTTTGCTCACAGGAGGTACGGATGGCATCATGGCGGCTGCAAGCCGCGGCGCCAGTTTGGCCGGCGGTCTGGTGGTTGGAATTTTACCCGGCGACGACAGGCGGCTGGCCAATTCTTACGTTGATGTTCCCATCTCTACCGGGCTTGGTTTTGAACAGCGCAGCGCGGTTCTCATCCATAGCGCGGACAGCGTTGTGATGGTGGCAGGAGGCAACGGTACGCTAGGCGAGCTTTCCATGGCCTACCAAAATCGAAAGAATGTGGTGGTGTTGGAAGGCAGCGGCGGTTGGGCTGATCTGGTGCGCGCCGTGGCTCCCGACGGCTATCTAGACCCAAGGCAGACAGTTAAAATCCATTACGCCCAAACTCCCCGGGAAGCTGTGGAACTGGCTTTTTCATTGAGCGACCAAACAGCGCGGGAAGCCATTTAGCGAAAGTTCCCGTAGGCACAATGCGCTCCTTCGGCATATGTTAGCGTAAACGCTGCAGGGAGGAGCTGGCATGGAGCAGGTACCTTGCGCTTCGGGCTGCGGACAGATAGTCATCAGCAATGCCAAAGGAGAATTTTTAATCAATTATAATTACCCTGCTCCAGTTGCTGAGGGAGAAGATAAGAGCGCACCGTCGCACGGCAAAGAGAGTCTAAATGCACGCGAAGCGTTCTTTCATCATATGATGCATATGAAATTGTCGAGAGGAGGAAGCAGCGTGGGCGGTAATTCTAATTCGCCGTGTTCTTCCGTCTGCGGCCAGATCGTCATTAATAACGAAGGCGGAACCGTGATCATCAATTGCAATTGCTGCGGCGGGGAAATAGATCCCTGTTTTCAGGTTGAGTCTGTTGAAGATTAGCGACAGCACAGCGCTCAGATAAAAAAGACCGGTTTGGTCAAGGGGAGGTTTTCGAGTGGGAAGAAGAGACGACCCCGTTTGCTCGCCTGATTGCGGCCAGATCGTCATTAATAACGAAGACGGTACTGTAATAATTAATGTGAATTGCAGCGGCGGCTCACTGGCAGTCAGCGTTGACGACTAAATAACAGACGGGTGGCGTTAAGAGATAACGTCACCCGTTATTTTTCTGCGGCTGGATTTCGCATTGTCGGAGCACGATTCTGCCCTCTTGAGAAGAACAGCATGGAAGCGCTAAGGTTCGGGAAATTAAGCACAACGTGCGTTGGTAGAACTTTTCATCGCTCAGTTTGGGACAAGAGCGCGATTTTCTCTCGCCGTGATAGCTTTTTTATTGCGGCTTCTCTTTTTAGAGCCTCTGAACGGTTACCGCAATGCTCTTGATAAACCAGTTCGACTGGCCGGCGGGAATGCGTATAGTTTGCCCCCGAACCGTCATTGTGTGATTCAAGGCGTCGCTTCATATTGTTTGTAGACCCGGCATATAAAGTCCCATCGCTGCACTTAAGTATATAAACACACCATTCTTCTGTGGAATCGTCTCCCATTTAAATCCCCCGTTTCGGTGGTCTAGTTGCTGATTTACCCTGTGCCAAAAGTTTTTGGGCATACGTGTCTAGCTAGACAGGACCGCACTGGCTACTTCGAGAAAAAAACCTAACGGTCTATGCGCTTGCTTTTGCCATTATATCAAGCTTCTTACTGTTAGGCAATACCGTCGACTTTTGATGTTTTGCTCAATAATAGTGAATCCTTCAGTCTTAAATAGTTTTCCGCTATTTCCGGCAAACTATAAGACGGGAGGGATTCAGAATGAATATACGCTTTGATGCAGTGTATTATGAGCCGGGTGCGCTTGAGTATAAGCTGGGGCGGGATCTCCTGGGCAAATACGCGAACCTGCCCTGGATGAAGATAGAGAATCATAACCGTATACCGGAACTGACAGCGGCGGAGAATCGGGACTTTCCCAAGCTAAAAAGCCATCTTATCATCGCAGTCAGGAAGACACACCGGTATGTGCCGAACCATAAGGTTTCAGACTGGCTGGCGCCGTATACGTCCTCAGGTTGTAGGGCTATGTGCCTATACTGCTATTTAGTGTGTAATTACAACAAATGCGCTTATTTGCGCCTGTTTGTTAACCGCGAACAAATGTTGGACAGGCTGCTGACAAAGGGCGCTGCGGCTCCTGTACCGGAAACTTTTGAAATCGGCAGCAACAGCGATTTGGTATTGGAAAACGCCATAACTGGTAACTTAATCTATACAATCGAGCGTTTCGCACGCGAAGGCCGCGGAAAGCTGACTTTTCCGACGAAATTTAATCTGGTAAATCCGTTGCTTAACCTTGATCACAGGGGGAAGACCATATTTCGCATGAGCGTAAACCCTCAGGAAATCATCCGCCGCATAGAGTTGGGCACCTCTCCGCTGCGCACAAGAATCCGCGCGCTTAACGACATGGCTGAAGCAGGATATCCGGTGGGGCTGTTGATTGCGCCCGTGATCCTGCTTCCCGATTGGAAGCTGCTATACGCGGAATTGATAGAGCGCCTGGCGGATGAGCTGAGCGAAAAGGTCACGCACAATGGCTTTATAGAGATTATACTGATGACGTACAGCTTCGTACAGAATGCCATTAACACGGAAGCGTTTCCCAATGCCGTCCAACCTTTCGACCCGGGAATTATGACCGGGCGTGGGAGAGGCAAATACTGCTACCGAAGCGATATACGCGCTGAGGCAGAATCCTTTTTACGCGAAGAGTTATCGCGGAAGTTGGGGACCATGCCAATATTGTATATTTCATAATGGGTTTGCGCTGAGGTGATGGAGAAGTCATACCGGGGTTTTCTTTAGTTCAGTGTCTTTAGACGCTCACGGTTGGCTGCAAACATTTCGTTTACCATAGCCCTTATTTCCTCCAGGCTGCATACGGCGCTCGTAAGCGGATCGCAGACCGCTGAGAGATAGATTTTGTTCCGGTCGCCCGCGATACACCCTTCCACAGCCAGCTCTTCGGCCTGTGCGTTTTGATAATTCAACGCGGCCAGATGTCTTGGCAGATCGCCGACCCTGTACGCCCGAAGCCCAGCTTTTGAAGCGGTGACTGGTACTTCAACCGTAGCTTCCAGCGGCAGGTTGGTGATAAGCCCTCTGTTTGGCACATTGCCGTTAAATTCGAACAATGTGCCGTCTCCCAACAAGGCGTTTAAGATCTCCGCCGCATATTCTTTCCCACGCTCGAGGTCGATTGTATCGTCCTCAACCTGCCGGCGCATTTCTTCATTCCGCGTTTTTTCACGTTCGGCGATGAGCCGAATTGAGCTGGCATAAGAATCCGGGGCGTAGCGCGCGATCAGATCCTGACGCTTGCGGAACCACGCATTGTATTCGGAATTATGCCCTGACGATTCGGTGGGATAATAGCCTAGGGCGAGAAACATCTCGTTGCGCACGATGTCTTTCTCATACACGGCATCCGTTGCAACAGCTTTTCGGATCTTTGGATAGGCATCCCGACCCTGCCATTTGTACTCCAGAAAAAAGGCCTGATGGTTGATGCCCGCGCACAAGTAGGCGACGTCCCGGAGGTCGGCGCCGATCCATTCCGCCAGCATCGCTGCGGTGCCCTGAACGCTGTGACAAAGGCCGGTGATCTGCAAACAGGTCATTTTGCTCAAATAGCTGCACACCATATCCATTGGGTTTGTGTAATTGAGCACCACCGCCCGCGGAGCGTACCGCTCAATATCGCGGCAGATTTCCAGCAGGACGGGCGCGGAGCGAAGAAACCGGAAAACTCCGGAAGGGCCTCTGGTATCGCCGATTACTGTATCTACGCCGTATTTTTTCGGGATGGTGAGATCGCAGCTCCACATGTCGAGGGATGTGTCGTTGCGGATTGTAATGAGCACGGCGTCGGCTCCCTCAAGCGCTTCGCGTCGATTGAAGGTCGCGCTTACCGAACCGGGGTAGCCTCCCTTTTGAATCGTTTTCTCAATGACTGCTCGCGCGGCCTCCATGCGCTCTCCGCCCGCGGGAAGATCCACAAGGGCGATGTGCGAGTCCGCCAGCGCCGGGAATGTAAAGATGTCACGGGAAATTGCGCGCGTAAAATTAAAGCTGCCTGCACCGATGATCACGATTTTTTTCACTGCTGCACATCCTTTCTGTTATTGGAAGTATAGGATAAGTATAGGGGAGATAGCCGGCTGCAAACAATGGCTATAAGCGACGAGTTTATTAGGATTATTGACATCGGCGGAGAGCGGCGTTATAATCGCGGCAAGAGGAGGGATTGAAGTGCCGTTCAACGAGCGCTTTTTTGTCAACACGCGAAGCGAAAATCCCATCGCTTGCATTGCAAGCGGCGGAATCGTGTATCCGGACGTAAAATATTCACTGGCAAGACGCGTTACAAAATATCTCCTTGAATATGTCATCAGCGGAGAAGGGCATATCGTCCACGGCGATTTGGAGTACCGCTTAACGGCCGGCGATTTTTGTTATGTGAAAAAGGGACTTCGCATTCGCTATTATTCCGACCGGGGAAATCCGTACAAAAAGCTGTGGTTTGGGGTGGACGGGGCGTTGGTGGAAAAACTCGCTGAGCTTTATCTGCCAGCCGGAGACGTGATTGTCCGAAAAGCCGCTGTCAGCGAGCCCTTCGGCCGGTTGACACATATGCTTGAAGACGGCCGCTATGACAATGCCATAGCTTGTCATGCGCTGCTGGATATTTTTATGTCCGCATCCGGCGCCGGCGCCTGCCCGGCACCGGCATCACTGCCGGATTACGTCAAAAAATACATTGATGAGCATATCTTCGAAAATCCTTCGCTTTGCAGTTTGGGGAAAACGTTCAGCGTTTCCAAACGGCATCTGATACGAGTCTTCAAGGGCCGCTACGNNGCAGAGCGCATCAAAAAATACATCGATGATCACATTTTTGAGAATCCCTCTCTCAACAATCTGGGAGAAACGTTCAACATATCCGGACGGCATCTGATTCGCGTGTTCAAAGCCCGGTATGGGATTCCCCCCGGTGCTTATATGATCAATAAAAAGCTCAACCTGGCCTGCCGTTACCTTGTGGAAACGGAATTCGGGATAGGCCAGATTGCGCAAATCCTTGGCTATTGCGACCAAAGCTATTTTTCCAGTGAATTCAAACGGCATTATGGGGTGTATCCCACCGTATATCGGCGGGACAGGCGAATGGGATAAATGGCCATTTTACGTGTTGAGTGAATTATCGCAAGCGCCAATTCCGCAGCCGGCGATGGATTGCATGGGTTTTAGGGCAAGGCCAGGAGGAGGGACAAAAAACACCTAACCCGAAAAGTGGTCAAGCCGTGAGGAGCCAGCTGAACACCTTGGGGCGAATAAAGACACGATCCGCAACTGGATTGCACCGTAGGATTGGCAAGCAGTACAAATTCAAGTTTCCGAAGTAGACGTTTGGGTAGTGGCGAAAACGCGAAATTAGAGTCAATTTACGGCCGGCTTTTTGCCTGAAAATGCTGCTTGTATTCGGAAAGACGTTATGTTATAATTGACTCAAGATTAAGGATTCCTGTGAGCCTGCGGGGCTTGCAGGCAGAGTAGCATTGGAGATCGCCAGCTGGCGAAGAACACGGGTTTCGGAGAACTGTAGAAAGGGTGTGGTTTCCTGTGTTGAACGCTGATTTTTTCTGGAAGGTGTTTGAGGTCACAGGCTCCATAACCGCATATATTATCTACAGACAGCTTTCCACTCTAGACAGCATCCCGAACATAGGCTAAAGGCGCTGACGGAGAAGAGTAAGGCGTAAACTTTCCTTACAGGGAGGAGCGGCCGCAGACTGAGAGCCCTCCAAGGAGAGCCGCTTGAAGTTCGCTCCTGAGCTTCCCATCCTAAAAGTTCGCTGAGTAAGATGGGACGGCATCTTCACCGTTATCGAAGCGCGAGGTGGGCTCCATACGAGCCAAACGGGGTGGTACCGCGGAAGTCCGAGCTTTCGTCCCTGCGGGGAGAAGCTCGGTTTTTTTATTTAAAAGGAGGTCCAGCGGTGAAAGACCAGATCGAGAATTTACGGCGTCAGGCCTTGGCCAGTTTGGCCGAGGCGAAGACAGTCCCAGAACTTGAAGGGCTGCGGGTGAAGATCCTCGGCAAAAAAGGGGAACTCACGGGCATTCTTCGCGGAATCAGCAAACTTTCTCCCCAAGAGCGTCCTGAGGTGGGAGAATTGGCCAATCAGGTGAGGGACAGCATCAATGAAGCCCTTTCCCTGCGCATGAAAGAGCTCAAAGATTTTGCCCTGGCTCGGGAATTGGAAGCGGAAAAAGTGGATATCACCCTGCCGGGCCGGCCTTTTTCTGCCGGCAGCCGTCATCCGCTGCAGCAGGTTCTGGATAGGATCAGGGAGATCTTTATCGCCATGGGGTATCAAGTGATGGAAGGTCCGGAAATTGAAACTGATTATTATAACTTTGAAGCGCTGAATGTGCCGGCGGATCACCCTGCCCGGGATATGCAGGACACCTTCTTCTTGCCTGGGGGGCGTCTGCTGCGATCTCAAACTTCGCCTGTGCAGGTGCGCACAATGGAAAAGCAGCTGCCGCCGGTGCGGATTATCGCTCCAGGTGCTGTCTATCGCTGCGATGCGGATATCACCCATTCTCCCATGTTCCACCAGGTGGAGGGCTTGTTGGTCGATCGCGGCGTCACTTTTGCCGATCTCAAAGGGACGTTGGAACATTTTCTGCATCAGCTTTTTGGGAAAAAACGCGGAGTTCGTTTCCGCCCTTCTTTTTTTCCTTTCACCGAACCCAGCGCTGAAGTTGATATCTCGTGTCTCATCTGTGGCGGCGAGGGCTGCCGCGTTTGCAAAGGCACAGGTTGGCTGGAAATTTTAGGTTCCGGCATGGTCCACCCCAAAGTGTTGGAAAAAGTGAATTATCCGGCAGACGTGGGAGGCTTCGCCTTTGGCATGGGCGTGGAACGCATTGCCATGCTTTTGTACGGGATCAGCGATATACGGTTGTTTTTTGAAAATGATCTGCGCTTTTTGCGTCAGTTTCAGGAGGGAAGCAGATGTTAGTGCCGTTTAATTGGCTGAAAACATATGTCGACGTACAGGATTCTCCTCAGGAACTCGCGTCTAAACTAACCATGGCTGGTTTTGAGGTTGAAGATGTTTCCTATTTAGGAGCTGGCCTGCAAAATGTTGTGGTAGGGAAGATCATCTCCCTCAAGCCGCACCAAGCTGCATCTAGGTTATCGGTCTGCACTGTGGATGCGGGCTCAAAGGGAAAGCTCTCCGTTGTCTGCGGCGCGCCCAATGCTGCTGTGGGCCTGCTTGTTCCTTTGGCTTTGCCTGGAGCTAAGCTCCCTTCCGGCATGGAGATCAAAACAGCCCAGCTACGGGGCGTGGTCTCTGAAGGCATGCTCTGCGCTCCGGATGAGCTGGGGCTACCCGGGGGACACGACGGCTTGCTGGTCCTCAAGCAGGGAGAACCCGGCGAAGACTTGGCGGAGCTTTTAGGCCTTGACACCTGGGTTTTGGATGTGAGCGTGCTTCCCAACAGGCCAGATTGTTTGAGCCTGCTGGGAATAGCCAGGGAAGTCGCCGCTATTTTGGACGCGGAAATTAAACTGCCTGCGCCCAAACCCGCGGAAACAGGTTCACCAATCCAGTCCAGGGCTAAAATTGAAGTTTTGGCTCCCGATCTCTGTCCCCGGTATCTGGCGCGGCTGTTTACGGACGTGAAAATTGCCCCCTCTCCCAAATGGCTGGCGCAGAGGGTGCTGGCAGCGGGCATGCGTCCCATCAATAATGTGGTTGATATCACCAATTACGTGATGCTGGAATATGGCCAGCCGCTGCATGCCTTTGACTTTGGCAAACTGCAGGGCGCGGGGCTCATAGTGAGAAGAGCGCGACCTGGCGAGACGATCGTCACCTTAGATGGGCAGAGCAGAGAGCTCACAGAAAAAATGCTGGTGATTTCAGACCGGAACGAAGCCGCCTGTATAGCGGGAATCATGGGCGGAGACAGGGTAGAGATTGACGAGGGTACCACCAGCATTCTGCTGGAAGCGGCAAGCTTTGCCCGGGGAAGCGTGCGCAGAACTTCCAGGGCGCTGGGGCTTTCCTCAGAGTCCTCGCTGCGCTTCGAGCGGGGGGTGGATCCGTCTTTGCCGGCAGTTGCCATAGAGCGAGCCGCAGAGCTGCTGGAGCAGCTTTGCGGAGCAACAACGGCAAAGGGTAGAATCGATTTAATCAGTCCCGCGGTAGCAAACCACAACACGACGGTCACCATTTCACAACAATACATCACCGGGACGGCAGGAACAGAGATTCCTTCTTCCGCTGTCTCGAAGATCTTTCGCAATCTGGATTTACCTGCCGTCTATAGGGAAGGCCAATGGTCTGTGACGATTCCGCCCCGTCGCGGGGATCTGGAACGCAAATGCGATTTGCTGGAAGAGATCGTCAGGCTGTGGGGGTTTGAGAAAATACCGGCCACACTTCCCAGTTCCAGTACCCAGGGGGCGGATCACAGCCAGCAGGTTTGGGAAGAGCAAGCCCGCGCGAGCCTGCTGTCCATGGGCATTAACGAAGCCATCAGCTATACTTTCCTGAGCCCCGGCCTGCTGGAGAAAACTAACTTGAGCGCTACTCCGCTGGGCCGCGCGCTCAAGATCGCAAATCCTTTGAGCGACGAACAGAGCCTGATGCGGACGACGCTCCTGCCTTCCCTGCTGCAAGCCGCCTCCCACAATCTTGCTCACCAGCAGGAGGATTTGGCTCTCTTCGAAGTTGGGAAGATTTTTCAACAAGATGCGCCTCAGGAAAAAAGGGCTTTGGGAATAGTTCTGATTGGAAAATTACCTTTCAGTTGGTGGCGCCGGCAGGAAAATCCGGTTGATTTCTTCACCATGAAAGGCGTTGTGGAGGAATGCCTTTCCTCGCTGAAAATCTCAGGCTGGCAACTGGCAAGGCCTAAAGATGCGGACGGCAAGGCAAAGCTTTTGCACCTGGCCGCAGCTCTGCACCCAGGCCGCAGCGCCGCTATTTTGCTGGCAGACAAAGCGGTTGGCATCTTTGGCGAATTGGCGCCCCAAACTGCGGAAGCGTGGGATTTGCCCCGGGGCGCGCAGGCGGCCGAATTAGACCTGGAGAGCCTTTGGCCGCTCCGCAGCCAAAACAGTAAGCGTTTTAATCCGCTGCCGCGTTTCCCGTCCAGCTTCAGAGATTTGGCGTTGTTAGTTCCCGATGAGATCCCAGCCGGCAAGGTTCAAGAGATCATTACCAGCGAAGCCGGAGAGCTGCTGGTGAAAATAGAATTATTCGATCTCTATTCCGGCGCCCAGGTTCCCGAGGGCATGCGTTCTTTGGCTTTTCGCTTGCAGCTTGCTTCCCGGCAGCGGACGATCCAGGAACAGGAAATCGAAAGCTTAGCGGAGAAGATCTTAGGGAGGCTGACCCAACTTGGCATAACTTTACGATAGGAGGGAGCGGTTTGAGGATAACCTTGAAGGTGGCGGAAAAGGAATACAAGCTACGCTGCAATCTTGCCGCGGAGAAAGCCTTGGCCATTCAGGGAAAAGTTCAGTCACGTCTGGATGCCTACGCCCAAAGCGGCAGTCTTGATCCTCTGCAGCTGACCATTATGACCGCCTTGAGTCTGGCCGAAGAAATGGTGGATTTAGAGCGCGATTATGAGCAGATTCTGGATTTCCTCACCGCCCGTGAGAATCCATGAACGCCTTTGATCTGGTGATCGTCGCGCTGGCGCTTTTCTCACTGTTTTCCGGGTGGCGGCGAGGTTTTTTGGCAGAGCTTGGCGCCTTGCTGGTGCTCTTCCTCTTACCTTGGGCTTTGGCAAATTTCAGCCAAGATCTGGTTGCCTTTTGGAGCCTCTTTTTGGCAAGCCCTCCTATAGCTTGGCTTGCCAGTCTGCTTTCAATAGTGGGTTTACTGCTGCTTGTGGGCAAATTGGCGGGCGGAATCTTAGCGCGGCTCTTGCCGTGGTTTCTGATGCCCCTCAATTCCTTGGCAGGAGCGGCTTTAGCTCTGCTGAAGACCCTGCTTTGGCTGGGAATTGTGGTTTCGGTGATGGGAAAGCTGCCGCAGCTGACGGGGACGGCGCTTTGGCAGGAAGCGATTTTCGCGCAGCCCCTTGCGGCTTTGGGCGATTTTATTTTCTTCACTTTGCGCCAGCTTTTGTCCAGCCCGCCGAATTATCGGTCAGACCCGGGGGAGCTGATTTGATGGATAATCTTCGCCTGGCGCAGCTTTGGGAACAAATGGCTGATTTGCTGGAGATCCTGGGAGAAAATCCCTTTAAGGTCAGCGCCTACCGCCGCGGGGCCAGAACCATCAGGAAGAGTCCTTATTCCCTGTCTGAGTTAACCCAGTCTGATCTTCTGAGCCGGATGCCTGGCATCGGCAAGGCTCTGCAAAGTTCAGCCGCAGAGTATCAAAAGACAGGAAAGCTCGCCGCGCTTGACGAGCTGGTAGACAAAGTACCGGATCAGCTGCTGCTGCTCTCGCAGCTGGGAGTGGCGCCAAAGCTTGTAGGCAGGCTCAAAAGAGAGCTTGGAATCGGAAACATCGCAGATCTGCAAGAGGCTCTCAAGGACCATTCCGTGAGCTCTCTCCGCGGAATCGGCTCCAAAGGAGAACAAAAGCTAAAGCAGATAGCTGCCAGGGCCCGCCAGGGGAGGGCGTTTCCCGCACCCGTGGCCGAAGCGTATGCCCGAGATTTTCGGCGGCAGCTCCTGGAGTTGCCGCAAATCCGGCGCGCGGAAATCGCCGGCAGCATCAGACGAGGAGAGGAATTGGCAGCGGAAGCCTGCCTGGTGGTGGCCGCTTCCCTCTCTGAAAGCGAGCTGGCATCATATGTCTCATGCTTGCCTTCTGTTGCCGCCTTCAATCCAGAGGACTTTTCCCTGAAATTGCGCTGCGGGCTCGGGCTGCGGCTTGAGATTTCCTCAGAGCCGGCTTTTTTCCGCGCGCTGTGGGAGAGGACCGGACCACAGGAGCATCTCAGGCAGGTGGCGGAACTGGGAGCGCTTCCCGAATTTCCAGAGAGTGAAGATGCGATTTACCGGGCTGTGGGACTGCCTTATATCTCGCCGCTGCAGCGTTGGGGCCGCTGTGAACTGGACCTGGCCCGGCATGGAGAGCTTCCTGCGCCGCTGAGCGCGGACTTTTACCGTGGCGACTTCCATGTGCATTCAGACTGGAGCGACGGTCTTAATTCCCTCGCCCAGCTGAAAAAGCGGGGAGAAGAATTAGGATATGAATACATAGCGGTTTGCGATCACAGCGCGTCTTTGGGGATCGCCGGCGGCCTTTCACCGCAGCGTCTGCGGGAACGAAACGAGATCATCGATAGCCTTAATGCGTCGGGAGGCTACTGCAGGCTGCTGAAAGGAATTGAGCTTGAGATCGGCTCTGGCGGCCAGTTGGATTACTCGCCCCAGCTCTTGGCGGAGTTGGATATAGTGGTGGGCGCGCTGCACCGCGGCTTCGGGCAAGCGCAGGCTGAGATCATGCGGCGGCTGCGCTGCGCTTTCTCTCAAGGCGTGATTTTCATTTTGGCTCACCCCACTGGGAGGCTCCTGGGCAGACGCGAAGGCTTGGCAGTGGATGTAACGCAGCTCATGGACCTTGCTGCCGAATCTGGAGTGGCTCTGGAATTGAACGCCAATCCCCAGCGTCTGGATCTGGACGCGGAAAACCTCAGATTGGCCAAAGCCAAAGGCATTTCCATAGCCATCAATACTGATTCCCACAGCATAGAGAGCCTGGGGGAGCTGGGCTGGGGTTTAAAAGTGGCCACCAGGGCGGCCCTTACTAAAGAGGATATTCTCAACAGCTTAGATCTGGATTCGTTGCAAAGAAGGATAGAGAAGGGGAAAGGCGGGAGATACTAGGGGGAGAAATCAAAGGAGGCTGGCAGATGAACCATTTCGTGCGGACGCTGCTGATGTATGCGTTTGTCTTTCTGGTGGTCAGGCTGATGGGGAAGCGGGAGCTCGCTCAATTTTCCCCTTTCGATTTCGTGGTTGCCATCATGATCGCCGAGATTGCCGCGTTCCCTTTGGAGGATACCTCCATCACCTTCTCTCACGCCTTGATTCCCATCGCTACCTTGGGAGCCATCGAGATTGGACTTTCCTATTTATCGCTGAAGAGCACCTGGCTGCGCAGCGTCATTGACGGCAGCCCCGCCGTGCTGGTGCGTAACGGTCGGATTTTAGATCAAAACTTGCGTAAATTGCGCTATAATGTCAATGATCTGCTGGGACAGCTACGGCAAAAAGACGTGACGGATATCTCGGAAGTTGAATATGCCGTCTTGGAATGTTCCGGTGTCCTGAGCGTCATCAAAAAATCGCAGGCGCGTCCGGTGACGCCTCAGGACATGGGGCTAGCCACCGGTTACGAAGGTTTGCCCGTGCCGCTGGTGATTGACGGGCAAATCCTCTTTGCCAATCTGGACAAAGCAAAACTGACATACCAATGGCTGGAGGGAGAACTGGCAAAACAAGGAATCTCTTCCGTTCAAGACGTGATTTACGCAAGCCTGAATAGCAAAGGAGAGCTGTACGTATCTCCCAAGCAAGAGTACAAACCGCCGGATCTTTACAATAATCTCTAAGGAGTGATTCAGTTGAAACTAAAAGAGCTATATCAATTGGCAATTCAGTTGGGTAAGGAAGCGGATCCCAGAGGCGAGGGCGAAGTCCAGGCTGCCCTTTCCGAGGCCAGAGAAGAATTTGACTCTCTCTCGCCCAAAGAACAGGCCTATTTTGATCAGGAACGGCTGACTAATCCATACAGCGACACCAGGATTCTCAATGGTCAAGGCGATGAGGAGATCAGACGGCTGCTCACCGGAGTTGATATGGAACTGTCTGAGGTTTTATTAGCCCAAGAATTGTCGCGTAACGGTCAGAAAGTGGATTTGATTCTCTCTCATCATCCCGAAGGCAAAGCCCTGGCCGGTTTAGCGGAAGTCATGAAAATGCAGGAGGAAATCCTGCATCGCTTTGGCGTGCCCATTGCGCTGGCAGAAGGTGTGATGACAGAGCGCATCGCTGAGGTAGGCCGCGGCATTTTGCCCACCAATCACAACCGGGCCATAGACGGCGCCAGGCTCCTGGGTTATCCGTTTATGTCCTGCCATACGCCGGCAGATAACCAGGTGACCACTTTCCTGCAGCGGATTTTCGACGCAAGGCAGCCCCGGACCGTAGGGGACGTGCTGGATCTCCTGCTTGAGCAGCCGGAATACCAAATGGCTGCCAAACAAAAGATGGCAGTGAAAATCTTCGCCGGGGAGAAGAGGCGCCGCGCCGGACGGGTTTTCGTCGATATGACCGGCGGCACCGGCGGGTCCAAT
>DIPB01000160.1:36857-44768 GCA_002426275.1 Firmicutes bacterium UBA5499 | reverse complement strand
GCCAGCGATTCGCTGGGAATGAATCTGATCTTGGATCAGCTGGAGCGCAGAGGCGTGGAAGTTCTCACCTGCTCCGGCCTTTTGCGGGTAAAAAGATAGTGGAACTGTTAGCTCCCGCAGGCGGTTGGGAAGCTTTCCTGGCCGCCGTCCATAACGGCGCGGACGCGGTGTATTTAGGAGGCAAAGCGTACAGCGCGCGGCAATTTGCCGCAAATTTTGATTTTTCCCAGTTGGAAAGCGCCACGCTCTACGCCCATCAGCACGGAGTAAAGCTTTACGTAACGTTAAATACGCTCCTGCGGGAAGAAGAGCTGCCCCAAGCGGTGGATTATGCGGCCAAGCTGTACGCCTTGGGGATAGACGGGTTAATTGTCACTGATCTGGGGCTGATCTCCGTCCTCAGGGAGGCGCTGCCGGACCTGCCGCTGCATGCCAGCACGCAAATGACCCTACATGAGGAAAACGCGGTGCGCTATCTGGCCTCGCTGGGGCTCCGGCGGGTTGTTTTGGCCCGGGAACTTTCTCTGCCTGAGATCGCTTCAATTGCCCGGACCGGAATTGAAACTGAAGTTTTCATTCACGGAGCGCTGTGCATTTGCTACAGCGGCCAGTGTTTATTCAGCAGCCTCATCGGGGGACGCAGCGGCAACCGCGGCCGCTGCGCTCAGCCTTGCAGGCTGCCGTATACGCTTCTAGACCCCAAGGGCGGAGAAGTGAAGGCGGGTCACCTTTTGAGTCCCAAAGATCTGTGCTGCCTGCCGGCTTTGCCCCAGTTGCAAGAGGCAGGCGTGAAGTCCCTGAAGATCGAAGGCCGGATGAAAAGACCGGAGTATGTGGCCACAGTGGTGCGTACCTACAGGGAAGCTTTAGATAAGTTGGCTCAAGGTGGGCCTTTGCCCGGAGATGAGGAGCTGCTGCAGATTTTCAATCGCGGCTTCACCACAGGCTACTTGTTTCAGAATCCGGGAGGGGATCTGATGAGCTATCAGCGTCCTAACAATCGCGGGGTCCCTGTGGGCAGGATTAAGGAATACTTGCCCCAAAAGCGGCAGGCACTGATCAGCTTGGATAGCCCCCTGACGGTAGGCGACGGGATCGAGGTGTGGGTCTCCAAAGGCAGAGTGGGAGCCACAGTTGAGAAAATGCTGGATCAGCGCGGCAAGCCTTTGGCGGAAGCACAAACCGGACAAGTCTGGGTTGAGCTCTCAGGCCGGGTTTCCCCTGGAGATCGGGTTTTCCGCACGGCGGACAAGCGCCTTTTGGATCGGGCTGCCGCCAGCTACGAAAAAGAAGCCCGCCTTCCCCTTTCCTTCACGCTAAAAGGGAAGGTTGGAGCGCCGGTCACACTCAAGGCCGAAGCCGGGGGAACTACAGTTGAAATCCAAGGAGAGGCCGTAGCGGAAAGCGCCCGCAAGCGGGCGTTGGACGCAGAGATCGCTGCCAGGCATCTGTTTAAACTGGGCGATACTCCGTTCAGCGGCGGAGAATTGATCTTGGATCTTGAAGGCGCCTTGGCGCTGCCGCCCAGCGAGCTGAATAGGTTGCGCAGGAAAGCGGCGGAGGCTTTAAGCGCCAAAATTTCCGGTGCTCGCAAGTTGCCGCCTACCTTTCGCGCTCTCAGCTTTTCACAGGCAGCCCGCAAAAGCCGCAAGCCGCTGTTAACGGTGAAGGTCGGAGAAGGCTTGTGGCGGGCTGCCTTAAATGCGGGCGCAGATCTCATTTACCTGCCGGCGGAATTGTCGGATCTGGAGGAGGCGCTTACGGCAATCGCCTCCGCAGGGCGGAAAGCGTTTCTCGCTTGGCCCAGAATCATTTCGCAGGCCGAGACGCGGCGCTATGCCGCTTTGGTTCAAAGCGCGCCGTACCCGGATGGGATCCTCCTGGGACACTTGGGGCAAGTCCTGGCTGCGCAAACATTGGGACTGCCGCTTGCCAGCGACTTCGGCTTTAATGTCATGAACAGCAAAGCGGCAGCGCAGCTGTTTTCCCGGGGGATTAGTCGGGTGACGCTTTCGGTTGAGCTGCGGCACGAACAGATCGGAGAGCTGCTGGCTCATAATGACGGCGCTTTTGAAGTAATCGCAGGCGGCGATTTGCCGGTGATGATCACAAAGCATTGCCCGGTGGGCAGCGCATTTTCCACAGACTGCGGCTGCGAGCTCAGGCCCTGCAGTCAGGGCACCTGGTATCTGAAGGACAGACTGGGAATTAAGTTTCCCCTGCAGCAAGATGCCGGCTGCCGCACCACGATTTATAACAGCCATCAGCTTTCGGTGCTGGAGGAATTACCCACGATTCTGAATTTAGGCCTTTCCGCGCTGAGAATCGAAGCGCCTTTAGGCAACGCCAGCGCTTGGGAGAAGGAGATCGCTTTGTACCGAGCGCAATTGGATGCGGCCTGGGATAATCCTGATTATCGAGCGCCTGCGGGAATCCGGGAAGAAGAGGAAAAAATCTTTGGCGTTCCCATTACAAGGGGTCACTTTTTCCGGGGCGTAGACTAGGCCTGAGGCGGCCTGCGAAAAGCTCACGCTGTTAAGGATTTGGGGGAGAGAGCATGAAAAAAGCAAAGCGACTGACGGGACGCAAGTGTTACGATCATCTGGGAGGCAAATTAGGCGCCATGCTTTTTGAGTTTCTGATCGCCAATGAATGGGTCTGTTTGGATGAAGGGAAAAGCAGTGTATATGTTCTTACCGCAAAAGGTGAAAATGAATTACGCGCCATGGGATTTGAAATATAGCTCTTGAAAAGATCCCCGTCGAGATGATAAAACGTCGGCTGCCGCGTTTTCAACAAAAATGGGGCAAGTGGCGGTTACGGCAAAGGCTCTTTTTAGCGTATCACATGAGCTCAGGCGGCGCGCTTCATTGCTTCTGTCGCAGCGAAGCGCGGACTTATAAAAACTATCTTTAGTTTGCACCATTGGAAGTCGTAGGAACATAGCGAAACATTTTCTGCGACCACTCCTCAAGGTAAATTTCAGGTAAGATAAAACATTTTGGATTTTATACAACGTCTTTCTAAACGCGACTACCATGCAATTTGAGTGGCAGCGCTTGTCTGTCCATGCTATAATAAGAAGAAAAACCTGGAGGTTCTTTGCCTGTGGAAGAGAGAACGCTGCGCATATTAGAATTCCAACGCATATTGAAGCTGCTGGCAAATGAAGCCAGCAGCAGTTTAGGCATGGAACTTGCAGAAAAGCTCAGGCCGACCGCAAATCCGGAACTGGTCAAAGAATGGCAGGAGCAGACTGCCGAAGCCTTGGCCATTCTTTGGCGAGAAGGAGAATTTCCCCTGGGGGGAATCAGCGACGTGCGGGAAACCCTCAAACGGGCACAATTGGGGGCTAGCCTGGAGCCTGCGGAACTTTTGGCTGTCTCCGATCTGGCCAGAGCCAGCAGGATCATGAAAAAATTCCTCCGGGAAAAGGCCAAGGTACTGCTTCCTTATGCAGCTCAGCTTGCCGTCTTTCCGGAACTGGAAGCGGAGATTGCCAAGGCGATCGGTCCGGAAGGAGAAGTATTGGATCGGGCCAGCAGCAAACTGGCCGGTCTCAGGGTACAGATCCGCACGCTGCAGAATCGCCTGCGAGAGCGCTTGGAGCGGATGATTCACTCCGAATTTAGCCGTTACCTGCAGGAGCCAATCGTCACGATCCGCCAAGGTCGCTACGTGATACCGGTGAAACAGGAATATAAGTCCCACGTCACAGGCCTGGTGCACGATCAGTCCGCCAGCGGCCAGACGCTCTTCATTGAACCCATGGCGATTGTGGAGCTGAATAATCAGCTGCGGGTGGCAACCAGCGAAGAAGAAGAGGAAGTGGCCAGGATTCTGGCTGCTCTGTCTGCTAGCGTGGCCTCGCAAGCCGAAGAGTTCTGCTATACCCTGCAGGCCCTCTCGGAGCTTGACCTTGTGGCTGCCAAAGGCAGACTGGCAAAGAAAATGCGCGCTGAGGCGCCCAGGCTCAATGTCGAAGGGATCATTGATTTGAAAGCCGCCAGACACCCGTTTTTGCCGGGAGACGTGGTGCCCATCGACGTCCAGTTGGGGGCGGAGCATTGGACCATGGTGATCACCGGACCCAACACAGGCGGCAAGACAGTCGCCTTGAAAACTGTGGGCTTACTCGCGTTGATGGCTCAATCCGGTCTGCAGATTCCGGCTAAGGAGGGCAGCAGGCTTGCCATTTTCGATACCATCGCCTGCGATATAGGCGATGAACAGAGCATCCAGCAAAGTCTCAGCACCTTCTCAGCTCACATGAAGAATCTAGTGCGGATCGTCAGGCAAGCGGAGGATTGTTCCGGCAAAGGTTTCTTAGCGCTGCTGGATGAAGTGGGAGCCGGCACGGATCCGCAAGAGGGCGCGGCCCTGGCCATGTCCATTCTTTCCTTTCTCCACCGCAAGGCCGTGCGTACGATTGCAACCACTCACTATAGCGAATTGAAAAGCTTCGCCTATCTGCAGCCAGGAATGCTCAACGCCAGCGTGGAATTCAACGCCCAGACGCTGGAGCCAACTTATCGGCTCCTCTCCGGCATCCCGGGGTCTAGCTGCGCTTTGACCATTGCCAAACGTTTGGGACTGCCGGAGGCTCTGCTGCAGGAGGCTGCCGGCTTTTTGGATCCAGGCAAACAGGAAATGGGTAAACTAATTCAGATCATTCAGCAGGACAAGATGGAAGCGCAGGCAAAGCGCGATGCGGCCGTCCAACTGGAAGCGGAAGCCGCGCAACTGCTGGAGAGCCGTCAAGCCCAGCTCCGGGAGCTGGAACGGGAAAAGCGTAAACTGGATCTGGAAACCAGGCAACAAGCTAAACAGACCCTGGATGCCGCCAGGATCCAGACAGATCAGCTCATCGGCCAGCTGCGGGGCCTGTTGAAAAAATTGGAACAGGAGCGGTCTGAGGATATGGCCCAGACCGTTGAAAAGAATGTCACCGCTGTCAGAGACACTTTGGCTTCTCTGGAAGAGAAGATGGCGCCGGCTGCGGAGGCGCAACCGGAAGTGAAAGCGCAAGGCGTCTGGAAAGCGGGTATGCGGGCAATCACGCCCCTGGGCATTGAAGGACAGCTTTTGACGAATCCCGATGAGAAAGGTATGGTACAGCTGGGCTACGGCAACATGAGAATAAACATCAGCGTCCAAGAACTGGAGCCGGCTTCGGGGCAGCCGGCGGAGAGCCAGGCGTCCAAACCTACGCTTAACGTCAGCAGCAAAGCCGAAGAGCTCAAAACCGAACTGGACCTGCGCGGAGAAACCTGCGAAGAAGCCTGGGAAGAAGTTGATAAATATCTGGATACCGCCTGCCTTGTGGGCATGAAGACAATCAGGATCATCCACGGCAAAGGCACAGGCGCCTTAAGACGTTTTCTCCGGAATCAACTGCGCAATCACCCTAAAGTGGAGAGCATCCGTCCCGGGGGCCCAGGGGAAGGCGGAGACGGCGTCACTGTGGCCACCATGAGGAGCTGAGAGGATTTGATCATCGTTAGCGCGTGCCTGGCTGGGTTTCCTTGCCGCTATGACGGCAGAAGCTGTCCCAATGAAGAAGTTATCTCCCTTGTGGCACAAGGCAAGGCTCTGCCAGTCTGCCCCGAACAGCTGGGAGGTCTTGCCACGCCAAGAGCTCCGGTGGAATTGGCAGGCGGAAGGGCAAAAACCAGAGACGGCCTTGACCTGACGGCAGACTTCCTGCGGGGAGCGGCAGAGACGGCGCGTTTGGCAAAGCTTACCGGAGCTCGGGAAGCGATCCTGCGCGAGGATAGTCCTTCTTGCGGCGTAGCGCAAATCTACGACGGAACTTTCTCAGGCAAGCTCATCCCAGGCCAGGGGTTGACAGCGGGGCTTCTGTGCAAATCGTGGCTTAAAGTAAGGGGACTGCGTTAGACTCCAACAATTGAGAAAGCCGATTTGCAGTACGCTCTGCCAGCTCCTCTGTGGCCGCGAAATCCATCTGGGGGGTATAGACGCTCTCCAGCTGGTCATGTAAGGATTTGATGGCGCCAAGTTCTGAGGCGGCCCAGTTTATAATTTGCCTTTCCGTTTCTTTTTGCAGAGCTAAATCGGAAGTTTCCTTTATTTTGTTCAAATCCACAGACCGATCCAAATCAATGAGCACGGCTTCCACCGGCGTATAGACATGCTCCGGGGCAGCTGTGGAAAAACCGATTGCGAGCTCTTCCACCACCAAGTGTTCAATGCGTTCAGGCTCCAGCGGGCAATGATATACTTCCACAAACAGGCCTTTGACCTTGGCAGCCGCCAAGAGGCGCTCCAAAACGAGATGCGCGGAACAACCATAGGTATCTTTTAAGACGTAGACTTTCCGGAGTGGCGAGAGAATGGTTTCCAAATAATGGATTGTGCCTTGGGGGCCGAGGCAGGAGGCAAATAAATGTCTCTCTTGTCCGTCAGAGGAGATAGGCAGAGAAGAGAAATGCGCGGTTAGATTTTCCGTTACCGCATTGATCTCTTTGCTCTTTAGAGCTTGACAGTGACAGACGCTCCAGTCCAGGCTCAGCTGGTTTGCCGCGGCCAGCAGACGGTACACCCGGGCGTAACGGCCGGCAATTTCCCGGGATAAAGCCATGATCTCGGTTCGCTTGCCGCGCAGGGCTTCCTGGTTCCAATATGCTCCCAAATTGATGATTTCATCTTGGCAGCCGGGATACTGCGGCTCCATGATATGGGGCCTCGTGCCGTCCACCAGGGCCAGGCCTTGGCCGCGAACCACGATTCCGTCCAAGGAATCGTGATCTGAAGAGCAATGCAGCTCTTCCAGCTGATAACCTGCTTGAGCAATCCTTTGCCCAACCTTACGCATGAAAGTCGATTTTCCGGTTCCCGGGCCGCCTTTGATAATTCCCAGATATTTTGCCTTGGGAACTAGGATCTGGTCGTAAAAAGAGACGAAACCCCGAGCCGTGTTTGCTCCCATGAGAACGCTTTTATTCATCGCTTCCACCTCCAATTATCAGTATATGCTAAAAGCAGAATATCTGCCCGGCGGCGTTTTCAAATAAAAATGGAGAGGAGTGGTTAAAATGCAAGAGAAGATGTTCCAGGCCCTCAAAGAGCGAGACCTGCCGGCGATTTTTGCTCCGGCGGTAGCAGATTGGCAGCAGAGACGCGGGGAGATAATTGCGGCGCTGGCCAAAGAAGAATACGGCTTCTCGCCTGAGGCCCCTTGCCAAGTTAAAGCCGCGACTACTTTTTGCCAAGAGCGCGCCTGGGCGGGCAAAGCAGAGCACAGACAGCTGGAGCTGACATTTCCCACTCCGGGAGGGGAGTTTTCCTTCCCGGTTCACACTGTCATCCCGCGAAGCCGAGAGAAACTGCCGCTGTGCATTTTCCTCTCTTTTAAAAGATATCCCATTGGAGAATACGGACCCATTGAAGAAATCATTGACCACGGTTTCGCTTTGGCTACGTTCTGCTATCAGGACGTGACTGCGGATGACGATGATTTCAGTTCCGGCTTGGCCGCCATGTATCACAGGCGGGGAGACGGCACGGACTGGGGCAAGCTCGGCATGTGGGCTTGGGCAGCCAGCCGCTTGCTGGATTACGCTCAGACGCTGCCGCAAATCGATCACAAGCGCATCTTTTCCGTGGGTCACTCTCGGCTGGGGAAAGCGTCGCTGTGGTGCGCCGCGCAAGACGAGCGGTTTGCGGCGGCGGTTGCCAATGATTCCGGCGCCAGCGGCGCAGCCATCGCCCGCGGGAAAAAAGGAGAGCGCATCGAGGAGATCGTGCAACGTTTTCCGTATTGGTTTTGCCAAAACTACCACCGCTACAGGGGAAAGGAAGAGCAGCTGCCATTCGATCAGCATCAATTGCTGGCCGCGATAGCCCCGCGGCCCGTATATGTGGCCAGCGCGACCGAAGATCTGTGGGCAG
>DIPB01000160.1:34648-36745 GCA_002426275.1 Firmicutes bacterium UBA5499 | reverse complement strand
CCGGAAAGCGAATTTTTGTCCTGCCTGGCGGCCAGCGAAGCTTATACGCGTTTAGGGCTGAAGGGACTCGTGCATCAAGGGCGTCTGCCTGAGAGCGGCGAATTTCTCCACGCCGGAGAGATCGGCTATCACCTGCGGGAAGGCACTCACTTCTTAAGCCGCTACGATTGGCAGCTGTTCATGCGTTTCATGGCTCAGCGCATCTGACGGCCGTTTTTCCGCCGGCGTACTTGGAGCCGAACGCAATTTTATGCTATACTGAAGTTAAGAAATACTAGCAACCAGTCGCAAACGCCAGAGGTGAATTTATGGAAGACAAGAAATACCTTATTTTTACATATGGCTGCCAGATGAACGCCAGAGACAGCGAAACCATCGCCGGCATCTTAGATTCTTTGGGCTACGCTCCCACGGAGAAAGAAGAAGCAGCGGATTTGATTCTCTTTAACACTTGCTCTGTCCGTGAGAACCCGGAGCGCAAGCTGTATGGGAAAGTAACCCAGCTGCGCCGGCTGAAAGAGGAGAGGCCGGATCTCATCATCGGCATCTGCGGCTGCATGCCGCAGCAGGAAATCGAGCGGGAACGGATCCGGGGAAAACATCCGGAAGTTGATTTGGTCTTCGGCACCCATAATATCGCCCGCTTGCCGGAGCTTTTGGAGCAAGCCCGCCGCGGCAGGATCATTGAAGTTTCTGATGAAGATAATCCGGACGGCCCTTTGCCCGCTCACAGGCAAGACGATCTGAAAGCCTATGTGAACATCATGTACGGCTGCAATAATTTCTGCTCTTACTGCATAGTCCCCTATACCAGGGGTTCTGAGAGATCCAGGGAGCCGGAGGCAATTTTAAACGAGATCGGAAAGCTGGGAGCTGCCGGCTATAAAGAGATCACGCTCTTGGGGCAGAACGTCAATTCCTACGGTAAGGGACTGGCGGCCAGAATCGATTTTGCGGAGCTTTTGCGTTTGGCGAGCGAGGTTCCGGGCATAGAGCGCATTCGCTTTACCACCTCTCATCCCAAAGATGTCTCGGAGCGCCTGATTGAGGCACTGGCGACTTTGCCCAAAGTTTGCCGGCATTTACATCTGCCGCTGCAGGCGGGAAGCGATAGGATCCTGGCGGCCATGAATCGCGGTTACACGTCAGAACAGTACTTGGAGCTGGTTTC
Source organism: Firmicutes bacterium UBA5499 (assembly GCA_002426275.1). Classification (GTDB taxonomy): domain Bacteria; phylum Bacillota; class DTU084; order DTU084; family DTU084; genus UBA5499. The sequence continues at coordinate 35,574 of DIPB01000160.1, read as the reverse complement.
CAGAATCCGAAGCCGCATTCCAGATTTGGCCCTTACCACCGATCTGATCGTGGGCTTTCCCACAGAGAGCCGGGAAGATTTTCAGCAGACGCTGGAGATGGTAAAGCGGATCAGGTATGATGCAGCTTTCATGTTCGCTTATTCCCCGCGGGTCGGCACTAAAGCCGCAGCCATGGAAGGACAGCTGACGGACGCGGTTAAGCAAAGTAGGCTGAAAGAGCTGATTGCGCTGCAGAATCAAATCAGCGCTCAAATAAACAGCGCATATCTGAACAAGACTTGTGAGATTCTGGTGGAAGGGACAAGTCCCAAAGATCCCGGAGAGCTCACCGGCAGGACCGGTACGAATAAAACCGTGATTTTCCCTCGCCCGGAAGGTGATGCTGCTCCTTGGCGCGGCAGGATTGTCCCAGTGAAGATCACCCGCACCTTGACGTGGACGCTCCACGGGGTGCTTGAGGAGGAAGTCAATGCGCAAGCGGGAGTTAAGGGAAATCCATGATCGGGATATACAGGGAATGGCTGTCTACAGCAACGATGGAGAACTTGTGGGCTCGGTCAGCTGTCAGATCTCGGACCCTGAAGCTTACACCCACCGCTATCTCATTGTCCAACACAACTCCGATCGCTTTGCCATACCTTCTGATGCCATTTCAGACATTTCTCAAACTGGAATCACCTTAAGCCTGCGGGCGGATGTACTTGAATTTCTGCCGCCATACGACGAAAGACTGGGCTACGCCTTTGAACTGAGAGTACACTTGGCTTTGAACAGAACGCCATACTGGGAGATAGATAGCAATGTCTAAAACGCCTATGCTGGAGCAATATGATCAGATCCGCGCGCGATATCCAGACTGCCTGCTGTTTTTTCGTTTGGGCGATTTCTTTGAACTTTTTGGAGATGACGCGCAAACCGCATCTAA
>DIPB01000160.1:32699-34546 GCA_002426275.1 Firmicutes bacterium UBA5499 | reverse complement strand
CGAAGCCGGGGGAGGAAAGCGGATCCCCATGTGCGGCGTGCCGGTTTTCGCGGCGGATCAATATATCGCGCGCTTGATTAAAGCCGGGAAGAGAGTGGCCATTTGCCAGCAGATGGAGGATCCAAGGCTGGCCCGGGGGGTTGTGAAACGCGAAGTTGTGCGGGTGATAACTCCGGGAACAATGTCCGATCCGGGTTTTTTGGAGGCCAAAGCCAACAATTATCTGGCGGCCATCTTTCAAGACAAAGGAAGCTGGGGTTTGGCCAGCCTAGATCTATCCACCGGGGAATTTTTGGCCACCCAATTTGACGGTCCCGAAGCTACGGCAGATCTCAGCTCGGAACTGACGCGCCTTGCGCCAAGCGAATGCCTGCTCTGTCAGAGGGAGTTTCCAGAAGAGATTCCGCCGGAAAACGTGCGGGAGCTGGAGGAGGAGGATTTTTCTCTCCCCCGGGCCAAAGAGGTTTTGACCGCTCATTTTGCGGTCAGCTCCGCGGACTGCTTCGGCTGCCAAAAAAAGCCCTTAGCTTTGCAATGCGCCGGCGCCATCTTGCTTTATCTGCGAGAAACGCAAAATTCGCTCTCCGGCATTTTGGAGCTCCGCACGTACTGGAGCGGCACGTATCTCGGCATAGATCCCGCCTCGCGCCGCAATTTGGAATTGGTGAGCAACTTGCGCGACGGCGGCAAAGACGGAACGCTGCTTGGAGTGCTGGATCAAACTGTCACCGCCATGGGGGGGAGATTGCTGCGCAAATGGCTGGAACAGCCCCTCCTGAATTTGGAACGGATCGCCGCACGACAAGAGGCAGTAGCGGAATTGGCGGCAGACGGGATGCTGCGGGGAAAGCTGCAGGGAGTTTTAGCGAAGCTTTACGACTTAGAGCGCTTGCTGGGGAAAATGTTTTCCGGCGCCGCCAACGCCAGGGATCTCTTGGCTATGGGCAGCTCTCTTTCGCGCATCGCAGATTTACAGTCCGCCCTGCGCGATGCTAGGTCGTCCAGCCTGATGGGGTTGGAGGCGCAATTCACGAGCCATAGCCGTCCGCTTTTGGCTTTAGGAGAATTGTTGCTGCGGGCCATCGCGCCGGATCCGCCCACCAGCGTCCGGGAGGGCAGGCTGATTCAGGACGGCTATAATAAAGAAGTAGACAAGCTGCGGAGCCTCAGCTCTTCCGGCAAGGACTGGATTGCAAAGCTTGAGTCTGCAGAGCGGCAGCGCACTGGCATTAAATCTTTGAAGGTGGGCTATAACAGAGTCTTCGGCTACTATCTTGAAATCACAAAGGCAAATTTGAGCTTGGTGCCCGAGGATTACCAGCGCAGGCAGACTCTCTCCAACGCGGAGCGCTTCATCACTCCGCAGCTGAAAGAATTCGAAGAGCAGGTTTTAGGGGCTCAAGAGCGCTTGGTGGAACTTGAATACCAATTGTTTGTGGAACTGCGGCAAAAAGTTTCGGATCTGGCAGGGCCCATTCAACAGGCGGCGCGCTGTGCGGCGCAGCTGGATTGTCTTTGTTCTCTGGGGCAAGTTGCAGCGGAGAGGAACTACATAAAGCCTGAAGTGGTGCCCGAGGGTGCGCTCTCGCTCACAGGCGCCCGGCACCCAATCGTAGAAAAAGTTCTGCCTGCCGGCGCCTTTGTGCCCAATGATCTCTATTTGGACGAAGCCAAGCGAATGATCATTCTCACCGGGCCTAATATGGCAGGGAAAAGCACTTATGGGAAAATGGTGCTGCTGCTTCAGATCATGGCGCAGATGGGGAGTTTTCTGCCGGCGCAGCAGGCGACCGTTCCCTTGGCGGATCGGGTATTTGTCCGCGCAGGCTCTGCGGAGGACATGTCCA
>DIPB01000160.1:31350-32560 GCA_002426275.1 Firmicutes bacterium UBA5499 | reverse complement strand
GGAGGACATGTCCACTGGGAAAAGCACTTTTATGATGGAGCTTTTGGAAACGGCGCAGATTCTCAATTCCGCAACTACCAGGAGCCTGATCTTCGTGGATGAGCTGGGACGCGGCACCAGCACTTATGACGGCATGGCCATCAGTCAGGCGGTGATGGAATACCTCCACGATAAAATTAAAGCTCGGGCTATCATTTCCACGCATTATCACCAGCTCACAGAGCTTGAGGGTAAGCTGAGCGGGGCAGTTAATTATCATGTGAGCGCTGTGGAAAAAGACGGAGCGCTGACTTTTCTCTACAGCATCCGCCGAGGAGGCACGGATAAAAGTTATGGCATCAATGTGGCACGCATGGCCGGGATCCCCAAAGCCGTGATCAATCGCGCCCGGCAGATCTTGCGGGAATTGGAAGCCAGCCACTCAAGCCAGCTGACGCTGCCCATGTTCGCGCCTCATGCTGCGGCCGCTCAAGAAAAAACGGTCCAGGAGCGGTTGTGCGCCGAAATTACGGCGATTACTCCCAATCAACTGACGCCGTTGAAAGCTCTGGAGCTGATTTATCAGTGGCAGCAAAGATTGGAGGAGGAACAGTGATTCACGTTTTACCAGACGAGGTGGTCAATCGGATCGCTGCCGGCGAAGTTGTGGAGCGGCCCCTGAGCGTAGTCAAAGAGCTGGTGGAAAACTCCCTGGACGCAGGCGCCACCAGGATCGTGACGGAAATCGTCCGGGGAGGCAAAGAACTGATCAAAGTGGTGGATAACGGTTCCGGCATTTCTCCTCAGGAGCTGCCGGTGGCGTTCTCTCGTCACGGCACGAGCAAGATCAACACCGCCTCGGATTTGGATACCATCTCTACTTTGGGCTTTCGGGGGGAAGCATTGCCTTCCATAGCTTCCGTCTCTCGCCTCACCCTGGTCACTAGACAGCAAGGCGCCGAGCAAGCTGCCAAGATCGCCATTGAAGGCGGCAAAATGGAGGAAGTGGAGCCTGCGGGCGCGCCTTTCGGCACCATCATGACGGTGCGAGATCTGTTCTTTAATACCCCTGCCCGGGCGAAGTTTCTCAAAACCGATGCCACGGAAAGCCTGCGCGTAACTCAGACCATGATGGCCATCGCTTTGGCGAACCCCGCTGTGAGCTTTACCTTTATTTCAGACGGCAAAGAAGCGTTCAGCACCACAGGCACGGGAAGCCTCAAGGAAGTTG
>DIPB01000160.1:26366-31165 GCA_002426275.1 Firmicutes bacterium UBA5499 | reverse complement strand
ACGGGAAGCCTCAAGGAAGTTGTGGCCAGGCTTTTCAATACTCGCTTAGCGGAAAACTGCCTGCCTGTGGAATGGGACGAAGGCTGGGTCAAGATCACAGGTCTGGCTGGCAATCCCGAGACAGCGCGCAGCTCACGGCAACATCAGTACTGGGCTCTGGGACAACGGCCCATTGCCAGCCAAATGCTTTCCAGCGCTCTGGATCGCGCCTATGATACCTATCTGCCCAGGGGACAGCACGCTTTTTGCGCTATTACTATTTTTCTAGAGCCGCAGCTGGTGGACGTAAACGTCCATCCCGCCAAACGAGAAGTGCGCTTTCGTCAGGAACAGGAACTATATCGGGCGGTTGTTCACGCTCTCCGCAGCGCTTTAGAAAAAGCGGCTCCCAAGAGACTGGAAGTGAAACCTGCTCCCGAGCCGCAATACAGGTCCGGGGCGTTTTCATTCGCTGCGCCGGTCAGGGAAGAGCAGTCTGTCTACAAACAGCCAATGCCCATCATAGCTCCCAGGGAGGAACCTGACGCAGCCGTCGAGCCGCCGGCGCCCAGAGTCCAGCCTTCCGAGTCCGAAGCAGGCTGGCCGGAGCTGAGGGCGATCGGGCAGGTTAAGAACCTGTACATCATAGCAGTCGGCGAAGACGGGCTTTATCTTGTGGATCAACATGCCGCCCATGAACGCGTCCGTTATGAACAGCTCCAGGCCCAGGAGAGAAAGCATCCGGCGCAGCTGCTCTTGGCGCCGCGGCAAATCCAATTAGGCGCCGCGGAGAGCAAAGCCTTGTCGCAAATCGCGGAAGAGCTTGCACAAATGGGCTTTCTCTGGGAGGACTTCGGCGGAGGCAGCGTTTTGCTGCGCGCCGTGCCCACGGGACTAAAGAACGACCCTGAAGAGGTGCTCTCTGATTTTGCCGCCTTGGCGCTTTCCTCACAGTACAAAGGGGCCACTCCGTGGCAACGCAAGGCGAAGGTGTTGGCCACCATGGCTTGTCACAGCGCGGTGAGAGCGGGAGACGCCTTATCTCCCGAGGCCATGGAACAAATTTTGAAAGATTTAGGCGCCTGTCAGGTGCCCAGATCTTGTCCTCACGGGAGGCCTACCATCTTGAGAATGGATTGGGACGAGGTGAATCGTCATTTCGGACGCTAAGCCTCTTTTGGCCATTGTGGGGCCGACGGCCGTAGGCAAAAGCGCCGTCTGCTTTGCCCTGGCCAAAGAATATGATCTGGAGATCGTATCGGCAGATTCCATGCAAGTTTATAAAAAGCTCGATATAGGCACTGCCAAGCCTTCGCTCAAAGAGCGGGAAGAGGTGCCCCATCATCTGGTGGATTTGGTGGAGCCTTGGGAAAACTTCAATCTGTCCACTTACCAAAGGCTGGCTCTCTCCGCAATCGCCGGCATTCACAATCGTGGTAAGCTGCCGCTTTTGTCAGGCGGAACAGGTTTGTATGTGCGCGCGGTGTTGGAAGATTATCTTTTCGGACAAAGAAGCTCGGATCCCCAAGTGCGCAGGGAACTTGCGCGCCTGTCGACTTTGGATCTCGCGGCCAAATTGCGGCAGGTGGATCCGGCGGCCGCTTCCCGTTTGCATCTCAATGATCGCCGCCGCCTGGAGCGGGCGCTGGAAGTATACCTGGTCACAGGCAGCACCATCTCTCAGCAGCAGGCGCACATGACCCGCAAGAAAAGATACCGCAGCGTCGTCTTTTGCCTCACCAGACAGCGGGCAGAATTATATCGGCGGATCGAAGAGCGGGTTGACCAGATGTTGGCTGAAGGGCTCTTGGACGAGGCGCGGATGCTCTTCCAGCTGAGTATAGACGCTAACCATACGGCCAGGCAAGCCATAGGTTACAAGGAATTTTTTCCTTATTTCCGAGGAGATTGTTCCTTGGAGGAAGCGGTTGTGACGCTCAAACGCAATACCAGGCATTACGCGAAGCGGCAGCTCACGTGGTTTCGTCGGGAAGATGTGGTTTGGCTGAATCTGACGGAACTCGGTCCCCAGCAGGCGCTCTCTAAAATCAAGGCTGCGGTGGATTGTATTTTAAGCAGATAAACTGAGCAGGAAGAAATCTCAAAGCGTCGAATTATAATAAAAAGGCTCTTTGGGAGGATTATGAGGATGAAACAACAGCAAAATCTTCAGGATAGTTTCCTGAATCAAATTCGTAAAGACGGTATCCCGGTGACGCTTTTCTTGCTAAACGGCGTGCAGTTACATGGCAGGATTCGAGGGTTCGATAATTTCGTGGTGATTCTAGAAAGCGACGGCAGACAAATGATGATCTATAAACATGCCGTCTCTACTCTAAGTCCGTCTCATCCTGTGAAAACGGAAACTCAAGCTTAAGCGGTACTACTAGTGCCGTTTTTTTTTGCCCGTCTTTTTTTAATAATTCAGACTTTATTTTTGCCTGGGCTTTTGGCACATCCCAAAGGGCTGTTACGTATACTGAAGCAGATTGAAGAATCAGGGGTGGTCTGTGTGCCACAGCCAACTGTGGAAGAATTGCTGGCGCAGGTGAAACAGGGAGAGCTGGGAGTTGAAGAAGCGCTGCGGCTTCTCAACCGCAAAGAGCAGGCTCCGGCTCTGGCCATGAAGCAGGCCAGAGCGCAATTAAATGCGTTGGTGGGGCTGGAAAACGTCAAAAAATTAGCCTGTGAGCTGGAAGCTTTTATCACTGTGCAGAAGCGGAGACAGCAAGCGGGACTTGCGGCGGAACCGCTGGTCCTGCATATGATTTTTTCAGGCAGTCCCGGGACAGGGAAGACAACTGTGGCCAGAATTTTAGGAGAATTGTTTCATCATCTGGGAGTGCTTCCTAAAGGTCATCTGGTGGAGGTGGAACGAGCAGATTTGGTTGGGGAGTATATCGGACATACGGCACAGAAAACCAGAGAGCAGATCCGCCGGGCCATGGGAGGAATTTTGTTCATAGATGAAGCCTATTCTCTGGCGCGGGGGGGAGAGAAAGATTTCGGCAAAGAAGCCATAGATACGCTGGTGAAAGCAATGGAAGATCATAAAGATCAGCTGCTGTTGATTTTAGCCGGCTATGACCAGGAGATGGAAGCCTTTCTGGCTACGAATCCTGGCCTGCGCTCTCGGTTTCCCATTCAGATTAAATTTCCGGATTACACAGTGTTGCAGCTTGAGACAATTGCAAAGCAAATGTTGGCCGCGCGCCAATATAGGCTTTCAGTTGACGGGCAGAAAGCGCTTCGCAGACAGCTGGTGGCGGCATCTGTCAGCGGAGAGTTAACTTGCGGCAATGCCAGGCTGGTGAGAAATCTAATTGAAAAGGCCATTCGAAAGCAAGCCGTAAGGTTGATGAAAGTTGGGTCCCTGTCTCGGGAAGACTTGATTTCCCTTACGGCAGAAGACATGGGAGGAGGGGAGGAATTTTGAGACGCACAGCGGTGATCGGCAGGCCCAACGCGGGTAAGACTGCGTTCACCATTTCCTTTGCCGCCTACTTAGGTTTTCAGTCATTGCGGTTTGTCCGGTATGCGGCCGGAGAAACGGTGAAGCTGGAAATGACGACGGATGTCGCCACGCGGGATCTGGTCTCGCCGTCCCCTCACAAGACAACCTCCGTTCAGACTCTGCAGTTGGAGTGCGCGGTGGGCAAAGGGAAAAGGCAATTCGAGCTTTTGGATACCTGCGGCCTGGTGGAAGGGATCCACCCGCAGCGAGATATTCGTCTGGCCATGGCAGAGAGCCTGTTGTTGCTGAAAGATGCGGATCTGGTCATGCACGTTATTGATGCGGCGGCTGTGGGCAGCGACCAGGGCAGCATGGGATCCCTAGAGGAAGAATTGGCAGGTTGGGGCTGTACGCGGGGAAATTACGTGATCCTGGCCAATAAAATGGATTTGGCGGCCTCTCAGAGCGGATGTGAGGCGATTCGGAGGAGCTTCTCGCAATTGCCTGTGCTGGCGATCTCCGCCCGCACAGGTCAGGGATTCAGGGAGGTGAAGCAATATGTGCTCAGGGTTCTTTAACATAAGTACCATCTTGGCCACGCTCCTGGTGGGGATCGCGGTCCGCTTGCTTGACGATTACATTGATCGGCAGCAAGACGAATTTTTGGGGCTGGTTACAAGCTGGCGGTATTTGCAGGGCGCCGGCCTCGTTTACGCTATGGTCGCCCTAGCGCTGGGGATTCGTTTGGCTCCCATGTGGGGTGCGGCTCTCTTTTTCGCGGCTTACGGCGTGGGGATGGTTGCGGATCCAAATTCAATGCTGCCGAGTCGGCTGTCCGGCGGCATGGAGTTTATGTTGGCATCTGCGCTGGCAGTCGTGGTGGGCGGCTGGGATTTAGGACTTGCAGCTTTGAGCCTGATGCTGGGGATAGACATTTTGGATGATTGCATAGATTGGGCGCAGGAGAAGCGGATCGTCTCCGGCGGGAATTGGGCCAGCCTCTACGGCCGGACGCCGGCGCTGTTTTTGGGAAGCTTTGCCATCTTGAGCAGTCTGGCTTTGTCCTGGCGAGAGGCTGCTTGGGGCCTGTTCTGGGGCGGCTGCTTCTTAGTCGCCAGTTGGCTGCGGGAGGAAAGAAGATGATTTTTCTTGGGCTCACAGTTGGCTTTGCATTTGGTTTTCTCTGGGGAAGAAAACGGGGTTTGCAGGAAGGGTTTAATCGGGGCTTGGCGTTCCGACCCCTTGAGCGGCGGCGCAGAGAGCTCTGGCGGCAAGAGACAGGGGAGTAGATGCGTAAGGCTTGCTGTTTTCGAGCAAGCCTTATCTAGTGGTGCGCCCGGCATGGCGCAGTCTAACGGGTGAAAGT
>DIPB01000160.1:23120-26154 GCA_002426275.1 Firmicutes bacterium UBA5499 | reverse complement strand
CAAACTTCTGGTCTGACGAACAGTGGTCATAGACACAGGACCGAAGAATGGCTGAAGCAAGTAAGAAAAAGAGAACCCAGGATGTTCGCACATTGGGCTCTCAGTGGAAATCTTTAGTATGAGCGAATGATAGGAGCCGTATGAATCGAGAGATTCACGTACGGTTCTGTGAGAGCATTGGGGTGCAAGTCCCCTTTGCTACTCGACTGGGAGGTCGCCTTTTCCCCCTGCGTGTTTGAAGATGGCCTCGAAGCTTTCTTCGCTCAAATCGTGTTCGATTTTACAGGCGTCAGTGCGTGCGGTTCGCTCGTCGACGCCTAAAGCGATGAGATACTCTGTCAGCAACTTATGCCGCGTATACATACGTCTGGCGATTTCCAAACCCGACTCGGTGAGGGTGATCAGGTTCTCTTTATCCATGGTGATATACCCGTTTTCCTTCAGCCTTTTGGTGGCATAAGACACGCTTGGCTTTTTAACTCCCAATTCTTCCGCGATGTCTATGGAACGGATATAGCCGTGCTTTTCTTGCAGCATCAACATCATTTCAAGGTAATCTTCTGCTGACTTGCGAATCTTCATGCGAGGCGTCCTCCTTCCTTGCCAAGATCCACGTTAGCACACTCTAACAGAAAAGGCAAGTTTTTTTCCCAGGGGATTGACAGCCTCAGTTAGAGATGTTAAACTGTAGATGAAATGGTTAGTTGACGCTAACCATAATCAATTGCCTTCGAGTTAGTTGGCTCTAACTTGATGGTCAAAGGAGGAAGCGCGATGCCTCTCACCATGGCAAAGCCTGGAGAAATCAATTGCATCCGGAGAATCACAGGCAAGGATGAGGTCAGGCAACACCTAGCGGAATTGGGCTTTGTGGTCGGAGAGCGAGTGAAGGTGATCACCGAGATCGGCGGGAATATGATTCTGCAGGTTAAGGAGAGCCGGATCGCGCTTAATAAAACTATGGCCAATCGGATTATGATTTGAGGGAGTGAGCGCATGAAGACGCTGAAAGATGTCAAGGTTGGGGAGACGGCGACTGTGCAGAAGCTGCACGGAATAGGCGCCGTAAAACGCCGCATTATGGATATGGGCGTCACCAAAGGAGCCGCGATTTACGTTCGTAAAGTCGCGCCGCTTGGAGATCCGGTCGAGGTCACCGTGCGCGGCTATGAACTCTCCATTCGCAAAGCCGATGCCGAGATGATCGAGGTGAAATAATTTTTACGCCACACAGTTAGAGGATTCTAACTTAGTTGCAGACAGGAGGAATTGCAGTGAGCATTAAAATTGCCCTTGCCGGCAATCCAAACAGCGGCAAGACAACGTTGTTCAACGACTTGACAGGCTCGTCCCAACACGTTGGCAACTGGCCGGGCGTGACAGTGGAAAAAAAAGAAGGCAGACTCAAGGGACACGGAGATGTGATCATCCAGGATTTACCAGGCATTTATTCGCTTTCACCCTATACACTTGAGGAAGTGGTCTCAAGGCGTTATCTGGTCAACGAGAAGCCAGACGCAATCATCAATATCATCGACGGTACTAATATCGAGCGAAATTTGTATCTCACCACACAGCTTCTTGAGTTGGGCATTCCCACTGTCATCGCCGTCAATATGATCGATGTGGTCCGCAAAAACGGCGATCTCATTGACATTCAAAAGTTGGCCAGCGCGCTTGGGTGTCAAGTGATAGAGACGTCGGCGCTGAAAGGTACGGGCTCGAAAGAAGTCGCGCTTAAAGCGGCGGCACTGGCGAAGAAACAGGTCGCCGGCGACATGCCATCTGTATTCGGCGGCACAGTGGAGCATGCCATCGCTCACATTGAGGAGTCAATAGAAGGGAAAGTGGAGCCGCGTTATTTACGCTGGTATGCCATTAAATTGTTCGAGCGCGACGAGAAGGTCAGAGAAGAGCTCAAACTCGGAAGCGAGCTCCTGGAACATTTAGAGGAGCACATCGTCCGGTGCGAAGAGGAGTTGGACGACGATGCGGAGAGCATCATCACCAATCAGCGTTACGCATATATCGCGCATCTGGTTCACGACGCCGTGAAGAAAAGGGATACCGGACAGAAGCTCAGCGTCTCCGACCGGATTGACAAGATTGTGACCAACCGCGTCTTGGCGTTTCCCATTTTCGCGTTTGTGATGTTCTGCGTTTATTACGTCTCCATCTCCACAATCGGCGATCTGGTTACGGGCTGGACCAATGACACATTGTTCGGCGAGCTAATTTGCGGGAATTTGAGCGCTTGGTTCCAAAGGGCCAATGTGGCGCCTTGGCTGTCGGGACTCGTGGTGGATGGAATCGTGGCTGGAGTCGGCGCCGTGATCGGCTTCGTGCCCCAGATGCTCATCCTGTTTCTGATGTTGTCCCTCCTTGAGGATGTAGGGTACATGGCGCGGGTGGCGTTCATTATGGACAGGATCTTTCGCAGGTTCGGTCTCAGCGGCAAATCGTTTATTCCCATGCTCATCTCTTCCGGCTGCGGCGTGCCCGGAGTCATGGCCTGCCGCACCATTGAAAATGAACGCGACCGCCGCATGACCATTATGACCACAACTTTCATTCCCTGTGGCGCCAAAATGCCCATCGTGGCCATGTTTGCAGGCGCTTTGTTCGGGGGAAGCGGGCTGGTCGCCACTTCAGCTTATTTCATAGGAGTGGCTTCCGTAATCATCAGCGGCATTATCCTCAAAAAGACGAAACACTTTGCGGGCGAAGCTGCGCCCTTTGTCATGGAATTACCGGCATATCACGTGCCGTCAGCCACCAATGTCTTCCATTCCACTTGGGAGCGGGGCTGGAGCTTTATCCGCCGCGCCGGAACGATCATCCTGGCCTCTTCGGTGGTGCTGTGGTTCCTGCAGAGCTTCGGAGTCACGGGCGGACAATTCAAAATGGTGGAGGACAACAATACGAGTTTGCTTGCCGCCATCGGCAACCTGATCGCGCCTTTGTTCGCGCCCCTCGGCTTTGGCAATTGGAAAGCCACGGTCGCCACTTTTACCGGGCTGATTGCAAAGGAAAT
>DIPB01000160.1:18095-22980 GCA_002426275.1 Firmicutes bacterium UBA5499 | reverse complement strand
AAACGTGGTGGGAACTTTCGGCGTGCTCTTCGGGCTGTCCGAAGTAGCGGAAGATGGCGCGGAGATTTGGTCTAATCTCGCCGCAAGCTTCACTCCGCTTACGGCGTACAGTTTCATGCTCTTCAATCTCCTGTGCGCTCCTTGTTTCGCCGCCATGGGCGCCATCAAACGCGAGATGAACAGCGCAAGCTGGACCTGGGCGGCCATCGGTTACCTTTGCGGCTACGCTTATCTGATTGCGTTTATCGTCTACCAGCTGGGCACGCTTTTCACCACAGGACAGTTCGGTGTCGGAACAGTCTTTGCCATCGCCGCGCTGTGCTGGCTGACTTACCTGCTGCTGCGTAAGAACAAATACGGCGAATATGGCGAGTATCTTCATGAAAGGAAAGTGAGCGTCAATGTTTGAATACATTGCCCGTAACTTCGCCACCATTATTACAGGAGCCGTTGTGTTTGGGATCGTCTTTGCCGCGGTGCGCAAAATGATCAAGGATCATAAGGCTCATAAGTTATCCTGCGGTTGCGGCTGTGATGACTGTCCCAGTTCCGGCATCTGCCATCGTGATTGAAAGGTATTACTGAGCGACAATTAGCCAGGAATCCCCCTTTTGGGCGTCAACGCTCAAAAGGGGGATATAAATAATAAAAAAAGAAAGCGAGGATCTAATACGTGTTTTTCATTGTCTTATTAAGTTTGGCTCTCGGCGTGGCTGCCATGGCAGCTCCGGTGGAACTGCAAGGCACTCTGGGTACTGAGATCGAATACATACCAGGCGAAGACCTCTCCGGCGAAACAGCGTTGGAACTGGGTTGGGAAAGCCGGCTGGCTGAAGATCTCACCGCTGTCGTGGGAATAAGGTTTTACAAAGAAGAAGCCGAGACGGGCAGCGACTGGTACGATGGAGAGTTAAACTCAGGCTCTTCTCTTTACGCTTACGCTCAGTCCACTGGCAGCCTTTGGGAAGGCGCCCAGCCGTTCAAGCTGACCATGGGCTCTTTTGATGTGAAATACTCTCCTTATCTTGCTTGGTTTGGCTATAATACCAAGCGCTACGATGAATTCGGGGAATGGTTTTATGGCAACATAAACGGCGTCACAGCCGAACAGATACCCCTCGGTTCCCTTCAAGCCCGCACTTTTTACGTTTTCAGCAAAGACGTCCTTGACGATGCCAACGCGCTGGGCGTAAACTTAAATGGAAAGCTGGCGGATTTGGCTCTGAACGCCACCTTTGTGAAGCGTGGCCTGCCTGTAGCCTACGATTTGGCAGCTTCTCTGACGCCGGTTGAAAAGCTTGCTCTCACAGGCCAGCTCATAGGCAACGGCAAGGATGCTGAAAGCTGGTACAAGCTGGCAGTCGACTACACTGGCATTTCCAATTGGCAGTTGGGAGCTAGTTGGCGGGATTTTTCCGGAGCCATCTTGGAAGATTATCCTTACCGAGACCGGACTCCGTCTGTAGACGGCGGCGAATTTGTGACGCCTAATCCATATGATTTGAATAAGGGATGCGTAGGAGTGAGCCTCTCCGCGCTCACGAGCCTGGCCGGCTACGATTTTAGCGGCGAATATGACCGCGCTGTCCGCACTGCGGAATTCACGGTAGCCAAGGCTAATTGGTCCGCCAAATTGAAGTACTTTCACGCTCTGACAGATATTCTTACTGCTGATGGCAAAGTCGAGTTCCAATTTGCGGACGATCCTACCGGCCTTCTGGTGCTGCGCGGGAATGCGGCAGCTGATATTGCCTTTTTGAAGGGCGTTGAGCTGGAAGGAGTGGCTGAATTTGGCGATGAAGCTGTCTGGGGCGGCAGCGCTGCCTATGAGGCTCCTAATGGGCTCAGCATCGCCGCCGAGTATTACAGCGGCGACCTCCAGGATGACAACCGCCTGGGCTGGACACAAGAGAGAGGCCTTGCCATTACCTGCGGTTATGCGCTGGATTTTTAACTTCTCTAGATTGGTCTTGGAATGAAGAACTGTCCTCTTTGAGCGTAATTTCTCGCTCGGAGAGGACAGTTTGTCTGTATATGTGTGATCAGCCCTGTCGGAAAGCAGTTCCATCCGGAATGAAGGTCATCCCAGATAAGAGAAAGCTGAGTTTGACCTGGCTCGTCTCCTTTGATGTTTTTTGCAGATAAAAATAATTCAGATTATGTTCGGGCAATAAGGAGAGCTGGCTTGTGATGCCAACCCCGCTACCGTCACGGATTAGGCCTCTTTGTACATTGCGCAGCGTTTCCATGAAGCAGTATGTGGATTCCAGACGGATGAGAAGAATACTGACGCTCAAACATCGCCTCTATGTCTGTTGCGGGATTCTGCTGCTGCCGGCTCTGCCCCCGTTCAGCAGAGCAAGCAAAATTTTTCCCATGCCCGAAGGTGTGGAGCGGGGCTGAAGTAGCCGCGTCGTAATTGTAAATAACGGCCGTTTTTGCTTTTAAGCTTCGGGAGGACTTTTCTGAAAGTGCTGTGTTCCATCTGCAGGGGGCACGAAGCTCTGGATGGTTGAAGTTACACAATCCTGGTTAAATAGATTCAGAAAACTGTCGGTCCATTACGAAAAGTAAGCCTCAAACTAGCTTGCTTTACTTTATTTTGCCTGCGCTGTTATTGTCTGGCGTCAAAAGATCCAGGTTCATCTGAGAGATGCTGTTTGCGGATAAGCGCTTAATCACCCCTACATTGATTAAGTAAGGTGACTATAGATTTAAACAAATATTCAAATAAATTCGTGTCCCAGGTTAATTATTTAAAAAGGATCCGCAGGCGAAAAATTGGCAGAGCGACCCGCCAATTCCGGTAGGTTGAAGTCAAAGAAGTGAAATGATAGTATGAGTAGGGAGGTGAGGCGATGCGCTCGGGGATCAAAATCAGCAAAGAGGAAAGAGCAGAGATGCTCTCTGAGATTCATAATTTCTTTCTAACCGAGAGAGACGAAGATCTGGGGCTTTTGGCTTGTGGGATAATTTTAGATTTTTTCATGGCCAAACTGGCCGACAGGTTCTATAATTTGGGGGTGAGAGACGCTCATCAATATCTTACCCGGAAGCTGGACGAGCTCTTTGAACTGGAGTTATAGCAGCTATGGCTGTGTTGAAAAAAATGTGTTGCAATTGTCAATAGAAACGCTCTGTGCTAGAATAGAAAAGAACAAAAGGGGGTGACGATTTGCAGTTCATTAAAATGCACGGTTTGGGTAATGATTACGTCTATCTTGATTGTCTAAACGGACCTGAGCCGAAGGATCCCGTTTCTTTGGCCCGCAGGCTCTCAAATCGAAACTTTGGCGTGGGCTCCGACGGGTTGGTGCTGATTCTTCCTTCGGCAGATGCAGATCTGCGGATGCGAATCTGGAACGCAGATGGCAGCGAGGCGCAAATGTGCGGCAACGCGACTAGGTGCGTGGGAAAGTACGCTTATGAGCACAATCTTGTGAGAAAGAAAACCATCACCTTGGCTACAGCTGCCGGCATTAAAGTATTGTCTTTGGATGTGGATCAAAAGGGGAAAGTGCGCAGGGTAAAGGTTGATATGGGAAAACCGCAGCTTGCTGCAAGCCAAATCCCAATGAACATAGAGTCGCCAACGGAGCGGGTTGTGAATCATGAGCTTCTGGCTGGAGGGCAAAAGTGGCGGTTTTCCGCAGTTTCCATGGGCAACCCTCATTGTGTGATTTTTGTGCCGGAAGTAGAGACATTGCCTTTGAGCGAGATTGGTCCGGCCATTGAACGGCACGCAATATTCCCGGAGCGGACAAATGTGGAGTTTGTGAAAGTATTGGGTCCGCGGCGCTTGCGGATGAGAGTCTGGGAGCGGGGAAGCGGAGAGACCATGGCCTGCGGCACCGGCGCTTCAGCCGTCACTGTGGCGGCCGTCTTGACTGGTTTGGTTCCCAAGGGTGAAACCACCGCGGTGGTGCTCAACGGTGGGGAACTGGAGATCGAGTGGGCGGAGGATGAGCACGTTTACATGACCGGACCGGCCACCGAGGTTTTCACGGGACAGTTGAGCCAAGATTTTTTGACTGAGGGGGATTGAAATGGAAACAGCGCGCAGAATTCAAGCTTTACCACCTTATTTATTCGCTCAAATCGACAAAAAAATCGCCGAGGCCAAAGCTAGGGGCGTTGATGTGATCAGCTTCGGCATCGGCGATCCGGATTTGCCTACGCCGGAGCACATTGTCAAGCGGCTGCAGCGGGAAGCGGCTAATCCCAAGACGCATCGCTATCCTTCCTATGAAGGGCTTGACGTCTACAGGGAAGCGGTGGCCGCTTGGTATGACAAAAGGTTTGGCGTGAAATTGGATCCGTTCACAGAAGTTGTCTCTTTGATTGGTTCCAAAGAGGGAATCGCTCATATCCCACTGTGTTTTGTTGATCCCGGGGACGTTTGTTTGGTTCCTGATCCAGGTTATCCCGTCTATTCTATTGGGGTGCTGTTTGCAGGCGGAGAAAGCTATAAAATGCCCCTTTTAGCGGAAAATGGTTTTCTGCCGGAACTCAGCGCCATTCCCTCTGAGGTGGCCAAAGCGGCGAAGCTCCTCTATTTAAACTATCCCAATAACCCCACAGGCGCTGTGGCGGACAGGAGCTTTTTCCAGGAAGTGGTAGAATTTGCCAGGGATAATCAGATCATCGTATGTCATGATGCGGCATATACGGAGGTCGCCTTCGACGGGTATAAGCCTCTGAGCTTTTTGGAGATCCCCGGCGCCAAAGAAGTGGGTATTGAGTTTCATTCGCTCTCAAAAACTTATAATATGACGGGCTGGCGTATAGGCTGGGCCGCGGGGAATAAAGACGTGATCTCTGCCTTGGGCAGAATCAAAACCAACATAGACTCCGGCATTTTTGAAGCGATCCAGTATGCTGGCGT
>DIPB01000160.1:11833-17931 GCA_002426275.1 Firmicutes bacterium UBA5499 | reverse complement strand
ATCCAGTATGCTGGCGTCGAAGCTTTGACAGGGCCGCAAGATTGTCTGGCGGATAATATCAAGATCTATACCCACAGGCGCGACTTGTTGGTGGAAGGCCTCAATAGCTTGGGCTGGCCGCTGGAAAAGCCCAAAGCCACCATTTACGTCTGGGCTCCTGTGCCAGAGGGCATGAGTTCTGCCGATTTCGCCGCCTTATTGCTGGAGAAAGCCGGCGTGGTGGTGACGCCTGGGATTGGATACGGAGAAAGCGGCGAAGGCTATTTCCGGATGTCCATTACCTTGCCAACCGAGAGGCTGCAGGAAGGATTGCAAAGAATCCAGAAAGCGGGGCTCAAGTTCGCTTGAATTGGCAAAAAATAGCTGCTAGCTGGGGGCTCTCGGATAACATCGTCAAGCTTGCGCAAACCGCGGAGCGAGATCTTTCCTCTCAGTGGCAGGAATATGCCGAGCTGGGAAGGGAAAATCACCTCAAGGTGCTCAGAGCCTGCCAAGAGTTCGGCCTGGGGGCTCATCATTTTGCTGGCAGCACAGGCTATGGGTACTCTGATTTTGGCAGAGACGCTTTAGAAGGAATCTTCGCCGCGTTTTTTGGCACGCAGGCGGCTTTGGTGCGGCCTCAGATTGTTTCCGGCACTCATGCCATCACCGCGGCTCTCTTTGGCCTGCTGCGTCCGGGAGATCAGCTGCTTTCGGCAACTGGTCAGCCCTATGATACCCTGCGCACTGTTATTGGTACGGAAGGAGCTGCGGTAGGTACGCTGCGGGAGTGGGGGATAAGTTATGGGCAAGTGCCTTTATCCGGCGGCAAACCGGATCTGGCTGCCATTGTTAAAGCCGTAACTGCCAAGACGAAGGTAGTGGCCATTCAGCGTTCCAGAGGTTATAGTTGGCGAAGCGCGCTGACCGTGGATCAAATAAAGGAGATAGTGCGCGCAGTACGGTCTGTTTCAGATGCCGTGATCTTTTGCGATAATTGTTACGGCGAGTTTGTGGAAGCTGAAGAGCCGACGGATGTCGGTGTGGACTTGATGGCAGGCTCCTTAATTAAGAATCCCGGCGGCGCCTTAGCGCCGTACGGCGGTTATCTTGTCGGCAGGGAAGACTTAATTCAGCGCGCTGCAAGCCATCTTACGGCTCCTGGCTTGGCAGGCAAGGTGGGAAGTAGCGGCGGGCTTGCGCGCACTTATCTGCAAGGTTTTTTTCAGGCTCCATTAGTGGTGGCTGAGGCTTTGGCCGGAGCAACGTTTGCCAGCAGAATCTTTGAACTGTCTGGTTTTCCCGTCTCGCCGGCAAGCTCGGAGCAAAGGGGAGATATCGTCGCAGCAATCAGCCTCGGCAGTCCCCAGAGGCTGCAAGCTTTCTGTAAAGCCATACAGCAAGCCGGCCCAGTGGACAGCGATGTGACTCCTGTGCCGGCGCCTATGGCTGGATACAGCCATGAAGTGATCATGGCGGGCGGCACTTTCATTGAAGGCTCTTCCATAGAGCTCAGCGCTGACGGTCCGCTCTGTCCGCCTTATATTGTTTATCTTCAAGGCGGAATCTGCCGCAGTCAGGTCCAAATCGCGTCCTGCCTCGCCTTAGAGGCTGTGATGAAGATTAGCTAGCGTAATCCGACTATTTCGCGCAAATCGGGCATTTTTCTTGTTGACATTCGCAAACATTTTGTTAAAATAAATCTGATTGGAGGTGACAATCCCCTCCCAATTTTACTGAAGGGGGCAACGAGCTGAATGGAGCATGCTTTGGGCCGTCATATTCTGTGCGAGGTGTACGGGTGTGACCCTGAAGTCCTGAACAACCGCAAGACTATTGAAAAAATCATGGTAGACGCCGCCCTAGAGGCTGGTGCTGAGGTGAGGGAGGTAGCGTTCCACAAGTTTAGTCCGCAAGGAGTGAGCGGCGTGGTCGTGATCTCCGAGTCTCATCTGGCAATTCACACCTGGCCGGAACTGGGTTACGCAGCAGTAGATGTTTTCACCTGCGGCAACCGAGTGGACCCGTGGATGGCCTGCAACTACATTGTGGAACATTTTAAAGCGCAAGATGTAGATACAACAGAAGTGAAGCGAGGCGTCTTCCCTCATCATGTGCGTGTTGTCTCTTAGGAGGTGACGATTAATTATTTATGTGCCCGGATCACAATTTTGACGGTATCCGGAAATGCGACTGAAAGCCCCATGTCTTGGTATATAAGACCATGGGGCTTCAACATTTAAACCTGTCTGGCATCTAAAATTATACGAATATTCATTCTAAACGATTGTAATCACCCTTGCCGAATCATTGTTCGAGAGGTGAGGGATTCCTTTTTGCGATGGGTCTTTATCCATTATGTAATGCTATTTGCTATGGTCGAGACTTTGAGTCTTTCACAGATAATTAATTCAGCTTGTGGGCCGGCAGAGCCAAGAACTTTAATGAGCGTTGGCACTTTGGTTAAAGCTTTTATCCTGAACATTTTAGACCAGCGCACTCCCGTTTATCAGATTGGGGAGTCTTTTAAAGGTGGGGATTGTGAGGTCCTCTTTGGACCAAACATCAGCTGGGATGATTTCACAGAAGATAGATTAGGCTTTGCATCGGCCGCCTTATCAGAAGTCGAGAGAGGTCTGCCTTTCCCAATAAGATGAAAGCCTATATTCGCTGTATTATTTGTCAAAATATATTTTTCCAATAGAAAAACCATAAATTGATGTAATTTCCATAATTACATTCTCTCGATAAGTATACTCATAGCAATATTTTGTTTTTATAAAGATATCCTTTCCTATAATTTCATATAAATTGGTGTCTACTCTTTGAATATATATTGAATATCTCCCAGTATCCACTTTTACTGGAACTAATATTTTTTCTAATTCAACGCTATTTCCCCTTTTTGTTAAGCCAAGGGTTCCTGATTTCAAGTTTTGAGCCAAATATATTTCCTCAATATCATAGGAATTATTTTGAGCGAATGCCATGGATACCATCATTAGCAAAACAGCTATTAAACAGAACTTTTTCATAATATCATTCCTTTTCAAAAATCTTAAAATTTTATATGCGATAATTATATCATATAAATCTGATCCGTTTCTAATACTGCTACTGCGCCAAAAAACGCAATACAGGAAAGCTGCTAAAAACGAAACTAGCACTATAAATCGGCTCTCATCTTATAAAATAACAGTAAGTAGCACAAGTAACTCCCATACATCTTCCTTTACGTGCAACTTTTCATCTTCTCTCTCCCTTCTTCCACCATCATACCATACTTGCCTCACCCGTTAGTGCCATTTTCTTACGCTAAAACTTTTCTTCCACCTTTTTTTATGGTTTGTCAAGTGCCTTGAGCATTAAGGCTACCAGGAAAATACGTAGTTCTTTCATTTCTATTCCAATATGCTTCTTGCCCCACTTTGGCACCCAGGCGAACGTACAGCTCGCGGCTGCGCGCGGCCAGCCATACTCTCCTATTGGCACGCTGTATTGCAACCGTGGACCGTCTTCTGTCATCCCGAGTCTAATCAAGCCCAAAAAACTATCTACCACTCGTATATTTGCCCTAAACCTCCTTTGCGCACATCTTTACTTTTAAATAATCCCAGTTTACATTTTCCCATTTTTTTGCTCGGATTAGCCGTGATCTCTGGAAAGAGATCGACCGTAACCCTTTGAGACAAACCGCTGTGCTGCAAAATATAGTTGCAGCCCTACGGTTTTAATGTTAGAATAACCAATGAGAGGTAATTTTTAGGAAAACCCGACGGGAATCCCTCTGGGGTGCACCGGTGGTTTATTAGATTCTCATCGCTCGCCCTTTGCTTTCCTTATGGACTCTTGCAGGATGGAAGGAGCTTAATATGAGTAGAAACGCACTTGCAAAAAAGAAACGTAAGCAGGTTGATTATCATAAGCTCACAGATGAGGAAGTCGTCGATCTTGCGCAAAAAGGAGACGATGAGGCAACTGAATTCATCCTCAACAAATATGAAAAGCTAGTTTTCATGTGGACCCGCCCGTATTTTTTGCAGGGAGCTGAACCTGACGATCTGCTGCAGGAAGGAATGATTGGTCTGTATAAGGCCGTACGCGATTTTGAGGTTGGTTCTTCCTCTTTTTGGTCCTTTGCAAAATTGTGCATCACCCGCAATATAATCAGCGCCATCAAAAGTACAACCAGGCAGAAACACATTCCTTTGAATTCATACACTTCGTTGCATAAACCAGTTTATGAAGTTGAAGGCGAACGTACCCTGATGGAGGTTATCTCCACTACCCAAGTTAACGATCCCGAAACGTTGATCTTGGAGCGAGAGCGGCTGGCAGCCACTCAAAAACATATCCGCGAATCTCTCAGTCCGTTTGAATACAACGTTTTCATGTTGTATATCAATGGGTTGTCTTATAAGGAAATGGCTATTCGTTTGCAGACCCATACCAAATCTATTGATAACGCTCTGTGCCGCATTAAAACCAAGATCGAAAAAGTCCTTTATTAAAGGAGGAGCTATGGAAGGAATCGGCGAGCTAGAATTAATCCTGCGCTTATGCCTGTCAGTACTTCTGGGCGGATTTATTGGTCTAGAGCGCGAAAGCCATCGCCGGCCTGCCGGTTTTCGCACTCATATCTTGGTTTGTACCGGTTCCGCCTTGGTGATGCTGATTTCAATGTATGCTTTCCCCGGCTCTGGCCGTGATCCGGCGCGACTGGCAGCTCAAGTTGTAAGCGGCATCGGGTTCCTGGGAGCGGGAACCATCATGCGCGAAGGCTCCAGCATTAAGGGGCTGACCACTGCGGCTAGCCTGTGGGTTGTGAGCGGAATCGGCCTTGCCGTGGGCAGCGGTTTTTATTTAGCCGCTATTTTGACCACAGCCCTTGCGGTTTTGACCTTGGTTTTTTTGGATAATATCGAGCACAAATATCTCACCGGCACTTCCATCGAATTACAAATCATGATTGACGATAAACCTGGCGAGGTTGGCAAATTGGGAACGCTCCTGGGAGAGATGGGGATCAACATTTCCGCATTGGAGCTTGAGGATTCCCAAAATCATCAGACCAGGGTCAGCTTGAGGCTGAATCTGCCTCTGGGCATGGAAAAGATGTTTTTGTTGGATAAACTCGGTCGCTTGGAGGGAATAAATAAGATTCAGGTTGAGAATTAGTAGCGAAGTCACACAGCGGGATTTTCCTCTGTTGAAGGAGAGTTGAGCTTGAATTTCTTAATCACCAATGACGACGGGATCTGGGCGCCGGGACTTCAAGCCTTAGCCGGCGCCTTGGCAGAGATTGGCAAAGTTTGGATTGTGGCGCCGGATAGAGAGCGAAGCGCCGCAAGCCATTCGATTACAGTGCATAAACCTTTGATCCCCAAAGCTGTTGAGTTGAAATTAGGTGAACAGGCCGCTTGGAATGTAAATGGAACTCCTGCCGACTGCGTGAAATTAGCCCTGGAAGTTCTGATGCCAGAGCCGGCTTCCTGGGTTTGTTCTGGCATCAATTTGGGCGCTAATTTAGCCACCGACGTTCTCTATTCAGGCACTGTTTCAGCAGCCGCTGAAGCCACGCTTTACACTCTTCCGGCTGTGGCTGTCTCTGTGGTGGAACAGACAGAGGATTTTTCTACGGCCGCCAACTTTGTGCGGGATTTCCTGCGGCAATTTATGGAAAAGCCCATGGAGAGTCCAACTTTGCTCAATATCAATGTGCCCTCGGGAACGCCGAAAGCCAGCAGGGTTACAACCTTAGGAGTGCGACGGTATTGTAATGTTTTCGAAAAAAGGGTGGATCCCCACGGGCGGCAGTATTTTTGGATGAGCGGCGAGCGAGTCGACTGTACAGACGATCCCGAGAGCGACTTAGTGGCCGTACAAGAAGGAAAGATTTCCATCACTCCGCTCTCGTTTCAGCTGACAGATCAGCGCATGCGGCAAGAATTAATGGCCAGAGGCTGGTAGCACAACGAACCCTCTTTGCATAGGATACAGTGAAACCTTTGCGGGGAGGGACGCAGAATGCAGATGGTGATCTGGGCGGGAGTGATCTTGTTCGCGTTTGTTTTAGCCTATAATGAAGCTGTTTTAGCGAAAGCGACGCTGAGGGTTTT
>DIPB01000160.1:9013-11744 GCA_002426275.1 Firmicutes bacterium UBA5499 | reverse complement strand
AGGTAGCACTGGTGCGGAAGAACAGCCTCTTGCTGGGGGACGCAGAGTCTCCAGCTTCCTTTTTGCGGTTTCGCTTTGCTTTTGCTTTGCCTTAGATCTGCTGTTGGTTTATACATTGTGCGGGGGAGGGTAATCAGCTGTGGGACATAACGTGATAGCCTCCTGGGAAGTGGAAGAACAAGGCCCTTTGGCTTTGATTCTCACATCCCTTGTGACTTTCCTAAATAAACAGCTCAAAGACAGAGATTTGATCTTTGGCTTGGCGCGTACTAAGGGAAAATTGACAATCACTATTTATGAAGTTGAAAGGATTGAACCTGAATGATTAAAATTGCAGTCCTCATGGGCGGACGATCTCAAGAGCGCGAAATCTCTTTAGTCACGGGTAAGCAGGTAGCCGAAGCGCTTCGAACTCGCGGCTTTGAGGTGATTTGCCTTGATATCACGGACACGCTTTACGAGTCTTTAATCAAGGAAAAGCCGCAATGCGTATATATAGCCTTGCATGGCAGCTTGGGTGAGGACGGATGCATTCAAGGCTTGCTTGAAATCTTAGATTTGCCTTATGTTGGCTCCGGAGTATTAGCCAGCGCTTTAGGTATGGATAAAGCTATGGCCAAAGAGCTTTTTCGCTCCCAGGCCATTCCCACGCCCCGGGGGATGCTGTTGGGAAAAGAGCAAGCATCAACAGCGCAGCTGTTAGAGAAATTCGGCCTGCCGCTGGTGGTCAAAGCCAATTCGCAAGGGTCGGCAGTCGGCGTATCGATTGTTAAGCGTGAAAGCCAGCTGCCAGCTGCCATAGAAAATGCTTTTACATATGATGATGAGGTGCTGGTGGAAGAATACATCGCCGGCACGGAGATCACAGTGGCGGTTTTGGGCAATCCTCCTCAGGCTTTGCCTGCCATTGAGATCGTCCCGCATAAAGATTTTTACGATTATGAAGCTAAATATCAGCCTGGAATGAGCGATCATTTGATTCCGCCCAGATTGCCCGACAAGACCATCAAGGTGGCTCAGGAATTAGCTGTGAGAGCGCACGCCTGCCTTCATTGTCGGGATATTTCCAGAGTGGATTTTCGCGTTACGCCTCAAGGAATGCCTTATGTACTTGAGATCAATACCCTGCCAGGTATGACTGCCACCAGTCTGGTTCCAGATGCGGCCAAGGCCTGCGGCGTTTCTTTCGCCGAATTGGTAGAACGGTTAGTGCGCATGGCGTTAGAACGAAACGCGAATAAGGAAGAGAGAGCTGGGAATACTATTTATCAGGGGTGAACACAATGGTTGAGAACGGGGAGCTTGACCTTGGCATTTCTGATGAAGAGCTTAGTCATAAACTTACTGTTGGCGAGGCGGAGTATATTGGCAGTCGCAAGCGCCTTGACGGTCAAATCTGTGATTATTACCGCCTGTCCGATGGCGACCAGGTTAGCTATATTTTCAATGTCAGAGCTGAGAAGGAGGGGTGAGTCCTTCTTTCTTTTTATTCCTGGCAGGAATTAACCTGATTGTGTCGAAAATATTAATAGAGGGTAAGGAGCATTCGCTCCTAAAATATGAATAAGGAGGTTTGATTGCCGATGGACACCTTAGGGAAAGAAGACGTCATAAACGGTTTGAAAAAGTGCAAACGCCTTGCCAAACAAGATTTGCTGGCCAGTAATCTGACTTCAAACCCGGAATTCTGGAACAAGCAGGCTGAAACCAGGCGGCAGACCTACAGCGTGCTGATCGACCTTGTGGAGAGAAAAGGGATCGCGGCGGCAACAGATTACGCATTGAATTCCTTTGCCAAGCTTCCGCCAGATAACGGCGATTCACCTGAGATTAGAGGTCAGCGGCAAGCGTTGAAAATGTTTTTTACAATTTTAGGGTTTGATGAGCGAATAGCCCTCCAGGGAGCCAAGTCTACAGCTGGGATGATGCAGATACCGCCAGTTGTTGCCCAGGCGAACCTGTGAGGGTTTTTTTATAACGTGGAGCGGACGCTTTCGCCCCACGTTTCCTTTTAGAAAAGTGATTTGTGGGCATACTATAACAAATCACTCTAAAAGGAGGAGCTTTCTTGAAGTATAGGGTAGCTGCTCTTATCTTGATCTGTCTGTTCACCACAATAGGATGGCTATCTCACAACGGTAGGGAAGCCAGCAGGCCAAAGGCATCTCAGCCAGCGGCCCCGTCTCCGTCGGCAAAAAAAAGCCCGCCTGCTCAGACGCCTAAAGCTGAGGCTACAGAAACAGCGGCGATTCCTGGTTGTTTATGTACAGATGAGCCTGTGAATCTTGTCTTGACAAAAGGCGACTCTGGTCCGTCTGTGGAAAACCTACAAGCCTGGCTCTTCTCTTTGGGCTATGACCCCGGACCTGTGGACGGTAAGTTCGGCCCGCGCACCCAGACGGCAGTTAAGAGGTTTCAGCAGAAACACAAGCTGCAGGCAAACGGGATCGTGCAGCGCCAAACTTGGGACGTGCTGTCAGAGCAAGAGCTGCTGGAAACATCTTCCGTCAAGCTGAAAGCTCCTGAAGGAGAGATCAGCTTATTATTGGAAATTGATAACAGAAGGCTCACTGTGGTTGCCGACGGTAAACCCTATCACCACTTTCTGATCGCCATCGGCAAATCCGAAACTCCTTCGCCAGTAGGAGACTGGAAAATCATCAATAAATACGTCCATGTTGGTAAAAGCTATGGCACCAGATGGATGGGTTTGAACGTTCCCTGGGGAACT
>DIPB01000160.1:618-8920 GCA_002426275.1 Firmicutes bacterium UBA5499 | reverse complement strand
GAACGTTCCCTGGGGAACTTATGGCATTCATGGTACCAATAGACCGGGCAGCGTCGGCTCCCCTGCCAGTCACGGCTGTTTTCGAATGTGGAACCGCGATGTGGAAGTTTTATTTTCCTGGGTAAAGGTGGGAACCAGGGTAAAAGTGGTCAACGGCGGCAGTTTTGAACCTTTGGGCTGGCAAAGACGCAGATTACATCACGGCGAGCGAGGCGCGGACGTTTTCTTTGTGCAAAAGCGCCTCAGACAGTTTAATCTTTTGCAAGACGAGCCTGACGGTGTTTACGGCAATTCCACGCAGCAAGCCGTAACTGAGTTTCAACGGAAAAAGCAGCTTCAAGCTACAGGCGAGGTGGATCTGGCGACTTATAAAGCTTTAGGTTTTATGAACTTTGAGTGAGCAGAGCTCACTCTCTTTTTTTGAGAAATATGAAGTCCGGAACCCAGACGCGCCCAGCGCTGGAGCTCAGCGATTTAGCATGATTTGCCAGCTGGAACGGCCAAGGGTAACGAGCTGCCGATTTAAGCTGGATTCGAACGGCACATCTCCTTCTACGGCCAGATAAGCGGTTTTCGCCTTATGACCAGGGGGCGTGAGTTTTGAGATCTCTTCTTCTAAGTCCAGCAGTTGCTCTGGCTCCGGCCGCCACAGCAGCACTTCGCCGGCAAAAAAGGAGAACGTGGGCCCCCAGGAAACCACGGGCTGCATCAAGCTGCGAGCCTCCGGTTCAGTTTGCGCCAGCAGCATTGCGGACTGCTGGCAAAGCGTTCCCATGGCCTGGGGGCTTTTCAGATAGCCTGTCAGCCTGGGGAAAGTGACGATTGCCGAATTAAGACCCAGAAGCTCTTTAATTTGCATTAGCTTCTCCAGGGGAAGAGCGTCGCGACAAAAACCGTGGGCTATCAGCGGCTTCTTATTTGGCCCTCCGATCACAGGGCAAATGAGCATTTCAGGCTCAAGAGAAAGGTTAGGCAGATGATGGCCACCGTCGAAGATCACAGCTCTTGCGATGCCTGATTTTTTCAGTAGCTTAACCGAAGAGTGATCCCGTTCGCTTTGTCTGGCCCTGTCTGCAGCCGACGAATCACAGATCAGATCAGCGCCTGCTTGTACAGCCTTTTGGGTGGCGCTATTGACATAAGCGATTCTTTCTTGGTAGCTGAGCGCATTTAGTTCCCAGGGAGTGAAGACCACGATTAAAAAAACAGTGTCTTCAACTTCGGTTTCCGGAAGCTGGCGGCTGCTGAGTACTTTCCATTTTTTAAAAGTCTGGCTTGGCCATGAACCCCTGTCATTAACTGTCAGGAGCTTTTGTCCTTGCCAGCAGAGAAGCTCTTTGGTGCATTCTCCGGCCAACCAATAATAAATTGGCAGCGGCCAGACGATAATCTGAAGAACTAGTAAGGCGCCTGCGATGACCAGCGCCACGGTCAGTTTTTTCTTCACTTGGATCACCTCGCAGTTAGTTTGTCCATTTCATAATTCTCTATCGTGCTTGGCGGATAAATTCGGTTGAGATGGACAATACTAGCTCTATGATGAATTATCTTTTCAGCAGATTGCCAAAACATGTAGGGATTATCCCAGACGGAAACAGGCGTTGGGCTGTGCGTCAGGGGAAGGGTAAGGAAGAGGGATATGAGTGTGGCCTAGAGCCAGGACTTGAGCTCTACAAGCTCTGCCGGGAATTAGGAATTCCAGAACTTACCTTTTACGGTTTTACCCATGACAACACCAAGCGGCCTGCCATCCAAAAGCACGCCTTCCAGCAGGCCTGCGTAAAAGCAGTTCAAATGCTGGCAGATCATGATGCATCTCTGCTCGTGGTTGGCAACCATACTTCAGGCTCCTTTCCCAAGGAACTGCTGCCGTTCATCAATCGTAAATCCTTTGGTCAAGGCGGGATAAAGGTGAATTTTCTCGTTAATTACGATTGGCAGTGGGATTTATATCAGGCCAGCCAAAGCCAGCTTGCCTCCGGAGGAAACAGCCGCCAGCTTGCCTCAACCATTGCCTCATACGACGTCTCCAGAGTGGATTTGATCGTGCGGTGGGGAGGACGCAGGCGACTCAGCGGTTTTTTGCCGGTACAGTCTGTGTATGCTGACTTCTACGTACTAGACGATTATTGGCCGGATTTTCGGCCTGAACAGTTTATTGAAGCTCTCAGATGGTATGAAGAGCAAGACGTGACATTGGGAGGTTAACGCAGGGTAGTTGCCCTGCGTTTTTATCTTCATGTGATTGCGGATTATATTTATATATGGTAAAATTTAAGAAAGATTTCAAAAAAGGCGGATCGTAATATGAGTCATACTAATTTAATCGATCATGATGAGTATAATCGGTGGTATGATCAAGCGAAATATACTGTGTGCTCTGCGCAAAATGATTTAGAGAAGAATGATTTTGTCTGGGCTTCATTTAAATTCCAGCAGGCTGGGGAGTATGCTGGAAAAGCTCTCTTGCGAGCATTAGGGCTGCCTGCTCGCGGTCATTCCATCCTGATGCTGTTAAAAGAACTTGCCGAGCAAGGTCTAGAGATTACCGAAGAAGTGAAGTCTGCAGCGAGGGAGCTTGATCGTCACTATATTCCACCAAGATATCCAGATGCGTTTCCCTCAGGTAGCCCCTATGAATTTTATGATCAAAAAACAGCGTACTCGGCTTTTCAAGCTGCAAACACCTTAATAGACTTCGTTCAGGCATTAAAGGAGGGGCTTGAAAGAGATGCATAAAGTTCTTCAAAAGCGAAAAGAACAACAAAAACAACTGGTGGAGCTAGCTAAATCTTATGCTCAAGCCTTAAACAAACAGCTTGGTGGTCCTGTTACTGCGATCTTGACTGGCTCTGTAGCCAGAGGGGATTTTAATCTGCATAGCGACATTGACGTCTTAGTTGTTTCCGCAAAACTGCCAGCGGATCCTTTGGAACGGTCCAAACTGCTTTACAGTGTAGCGCCGCCGCGCGTCGAACCGAAAGGTTTCTCTCCAGAAGAGTTTCAAGCTTTCAAAAGCAAAAACAATCCTCTGATCACGGATGCGTTAAGCTACGGTATACCGCTGAATGAGGACTAAATTTTGAGCGCGTTTTTACTTCGCATAATGTATCTTATGTAAACTAAGATGAGTTTTTAAAGCGGGCAAATTTGCCCGCTTTAATCTGTGTCTTGCTCGTTCACTTTCCTCTCAGCTATAGGATGTTCATCACTGATGATGCCTACAAAGACTGGGACTTCTGTGATATCGGCATTACACTGAGGACAGACCCATGGTCCGTTCTCGCTGGACGAGTAGGATTTGCTGTGACAATGGGGACATATTTTCGTGAACAAATCATTGTCCCTCCTATAACCACTTACTCGTTCTCCGCTCCCGCTTCGCTCCGGGAAATAGTTTTCCCCCAATGGACTATTTCGTTAGTAGCCGCTACTTTTCCTGCAAGCATTTACAGAGTTTATGTAAAAGATTTGTTTTTTCAGTGAAAAATATGTAGCGTATCACGTAAAGGACAATAATATCTTCCTGCTGCGCGGACCGTCAAATTCTGCCAGAAAAATTCCCTGCCAGATTCCCAGCTGTAATCTACCGGCCACCACAGGTATGCTTTGGCTGTTACCGCAAAGAATCGCTTTAATATGAGCCGCGGCATTGCCCTCTAAATGTTGCCAGTTAGCTCCCCAAGGAACTAGCTTTTCAAGGAAATCAGCAAGATCGCTGCGCACTGCCGGATCGCTGCTTTCGTTGATGAAGATTCCTGCCGTGGTATGCTGTACGCAGACAGTGCACAGTCCGTTTTTAACGCTTAATTCCTCAATGGCTCTTTGCACTTTGGAAGTGATGTTGAGGAAATCCGTACGGTTTGTGGTTGTTACTGTAAGTTGTTTCAACATTATGAAAACGCCTCCCAGACCAAGACACAGAGCCTTGGTCGACTTTTAGTGATGGCAACTGCTGCAGTTTTTTGCGGAACAACCGCCACAGTTAGCTTCAGCTCCAGCGCTCATGGTACTGCCTGTGACCATGCGAAAGCCAAAATTGGAGAGCAAACGTTTTACGTTTTTACTTCCGCATTTAGCACACACTGGTAGTTCTTTATCCGTAGAGAGAAAGAGTTGTTCAAAAGTAGCATGACAATCCTGACAACGATATTCGAAAATAGGCATCTGGTAGCACTCCTTGTCTATATTATACGCTAATTTAACAGAAAATATCACCGTAAGATTTCAACTAGCTGTCCATTTTTAATTTCCGCCGCATTGGCTTCATCAGTGTCCACATGAAAGTCCAGGGCAAACTTATCGCTAACCCGTATTAAGACCTGGTCAAATGTTAAAGCGCGGTCTCCTTCCGCGACTCGTACGGAAACTATATCCTTGTCTTTCAGTCCGAGTCTTTCGGAGTCCTGAGGAGTCATGTGGATATGCCGCTTGGCGATGATCGCGCCTTCAGTGAGCTCTATTTCTCCTTTGGGACCTACAACTTTCAACGGCGCTGAATTTGCAAGATCCCCGGAATCTCTCACAGGAGGTTTGATGCCCAGTGAAAAAGCATCTGTCCGAGAGATTTCAACCTGAGTTTGCGCTCGTAGCGGCCCTAAGACCCGAACATTTTTAATTTCTCGCTTGGGACCTACGAGCGTTACCTGCTCTTCGGCAGAAAACTGCCCTGGTTGGGTGAGCGCTTTGACGAAGGTGAGCTCAGAACCAGGGCCAAAGAGTTTATCCATATCTTCCCGATTCAAATGAATATGGCGGGCGGAGATTCCCACCGTCACTTTAGAAATAATTTGCCTGTCCAATTTGGGTCATCCCTTTCCATAAACTAGGTTATTCTATTATAATAGTTATACGACATCTGACAAATAAAATCCTCCTCTGAAGGAAAAATAGGGCCGTTTTAACCAATATTTAACAAATCGCTATGGGCTAACGGCAACTGGATCTGCTAGACTAATCATGTAAAGTGGGCGGTTCGGCTTTTCACAAGTTACCGTAACACTCGGAAGCAAAAATGTTCACTTTCAATAGAGGATTTTTACCATTGAGCAGCGAAAATATAACTGTTTAAAAATTTTTCATGAGTATCCGTGGAAAAACGACGTTTAATAACATATTACTTCCGCGGATCTATACAATTGAAATTGCAAAGGAGGGATAAACTGTCCGCTACGGTGTTTTGATTAAGGAGAGAGGAATTTCACGGGGGAAAAACTTAGTCAATCTTTAAGCTGAAAGGAGAACAACATGCTAGAGAAATTATTCCATTTGAAAGAACGTGGAACCACAGCGCAAACTGAAGTCATTGCCGGCTTTACTACCTTTATGACTATGGCCTATATAATTTTTGTTAACCCTGTAATCCTAAAAGATGCCGGCATGCCTCCGGAAGGTGTGATGACCGCCACGGCGTTAGTGGCCGCAATTATGACCATAGCTATGGGTCTCTTTACAAACTATCCATTTGCGTTAGCAGCCGGAATGGGAATAAATAGTTTTGTTGCCTATACTTTGGTCCTTGACATGGGCCTTAGTTGGCAAACGGCTATGGGCATCATCTTCTGGGAAGGCTTAATCATTACAATTCTCGTTTTAACTCGCGTCCGGGAAGCGGTCATGAATGCTATCCCCTTAGCGCTGAAACAAGCCATTGGCGTTGGAATCGGTTTATTCATAGCTTTCATTGGCCTAAAGCAAGCTGGCATTATGGTGCCCAATGACGCTACAATCATCAGCTTAGGCAATTTGACTGCGCCTGCCACTATTGTTTCGCTAATTGGCTTGCTCATTACCATCATTTTTGTTGTTAAGAAAGTCAAGGGCGCTATTCTGTGGGGAATCATCTCCACCGCAGTGATCGGTTTGCTTGTCACTATTTTCAGCAAAGTGACCGTCACTCCTATTCCCCAGCAAATCTTAACCAGCAAGCTCGATTTTTCAACAATCGGGAAGCTTGATATTGGAGGAGCAATGCAATTTGGCCTTCTTTCCACCATCTTCGCCCTGATGCTCTCTGATTTCTTCGATACCATGGGAACTGTGATCAGCGTCGGCGGGAAGGCTCATCTGGTTGAAGGCAACTCCATGCCCAGATTGCAAAACGTCTTATTAATTGACTCATTGGCAGCCATGGTTGGAGGCATCTTTGGCGCCAGCTCCGCTACCACTTACGTTGAGTCCACTGCCGGTGTGGCTGAGGGCGGACGTACAGGCCTTACAGCTGTGGTCACAGGGATCCTGTTCCTGCTGTCCATGTTCTTCGTTCCTTTGGCAGGAATCATTCCCTCAGCTGCTACGGCACCAGCATTGATCATCGTTGGGTTCCTCATGCTGGGCGTGGTGAAAGAAATCAATTTTGAGAAATTGGATACAGCCATTCCCGCCTTTATCACCCTGCTAACTATTCCATTGACTTTCAGCATTGCCAATGGCATTGGTTTGGGCTTCATCTCCTATACTTTGATTAAACTGTTCACCGGCAAGTACCGTGATGTGCATCCGCTGATGTACGTCGTTTCGATCTTGTTTTTCATTAACTTTTTCTTCCTTTAAACTGAAAGCCAGGGGTCTCTCTCCCCTGGCTTTCAACGAAAAATTCCGCGGAAATCAATTTTCATTGAGACTTGGAGACAATCTTTCCTGCTTGAAAGAAGACTTCATTCACAAAATTGCGCTCAATGACATTATTAAGTCTATCGAGAAAAACTTCAAACGTCCAATTTCTTACATAGTCCGCTCGATAAAAAAGGT
Source organism: Firmicutes bacterium UBA5499 (assembly GCA_002426275.1). Lineage (GTDB taxonomy): Bacteria > Bacillota > DTU084 > DTU084 > DTU084 > UBA5499. The sequence goes on along the minus strand of DIPB01000160.1, from coordinate 2,170 downwards.
AAAAATCCCTGTTGCACGTTGACGAAATATAGTTTGTATGATAAAATATTAAATATCGCAGGGGAGTAGCTCAACTGGCAGAGCATCGGTCTCCAAAACCGAGGGCTGCGGGTTCAAGTCCTGTCTCCCCTGCCATTTTTTTCGAAACTAGATTTAATAGATAGCATAACGAAATTACAAACTAAGAGGCCGAGAGCCTCTTTTTTTATGCAAAAAAGAAATTTATCACCAACCAGATACGGCGCCAACAGGTCAGAATTGCAGTTTCCCTTGGAAAAAGGCAGTAATACCAGCTGCGCCATTTCCCTTTAGGCGACGGAGTGCTGCTTTGACGGTCGAACCTAGACTAGAATGGTTGATAGGTCTATTTAGCGTAAGGGTAGATCTTCACCCCTTGCACAACGCGATTGATCACGCCGCCGGCGCTGGGCGCATCTGGTTTCAGGCCTAAGGCCAGCGATCTAAACAGAGCCAACAGCTGTGCTGGAACAATAAAGAGCGGCGGCAAGATCGCGTCAGGCAGATCAGTCTTGGTCTCAAGCAACAGATCCGCGAACTGTGCGATTTCAGGCGTCGCTTTCTGGCAGATGGCCACAGTTTTATAGCCGATACCTTTTGCTTTAATTTCCCGCAGCAGATCCAGCTCATAACGGGCAACGAAGGGATCTGCGGAAAGAAACGTGACCACCACAGTGTCCTGATGGATTACTGCCATAGGGCCATGTCGCAGTCCCAGCATGCTCTCGGCTTTGCAGATTACTTTACCAGCTGTCATCTCTTGCACTTTCAGATGCCCTTCCCAGGCGGCCCCAAACAGAGCGTTGCTGCCTAAAAACACCGCTCTGGAAAAGCCTTCCCCTCCCAGTTCTGCTAAGGCGTCCGGCACCGTATGCAAGAGCTGCTCAGCGGCTGCCGCAAGCTGCTCCACCTGTCTTCTATATGTTTCCGTGTCAGCAAGATAAGCGAACCCTTGCGCAGCTATTACCATGCTGCTGTATGAACTGGTCATGGCAAGGGCTTTATCGTTAGTTTCGGGCGGCATCAAGACGAGCAGCGCCGGAGTCTTGCTTTCTTTAGCCAAAGCGGCTAACTCCCCATCCGGATTGCAGGTTACCACAATGTGATGAGCGAACTCAGGCCGCAGCTGGTTTGCCAGCGCGAAAGCAGCATTCCCTTCGGGACTATTCCCAGAGCGAGCGAACGAAATTAAGACAAATGGCTTTTTAGGGAAAAGACCCTCTGGATCTGTGACCAGATCTGTAGAGGGCCTGCTTTTCACATCTTTGCCCAGCCGCTGACGGAGCAGCGTTTCCACGGATCTGCCTACATAATCTGACGTACCGGCTCCACTTAACAGCAGTTGTTGACCTGCGTCCAGCATTTGTGCGATTTCCGCTTTCTGCCTGCAAATAGTCTCCGCCGTTTTCCGCCAAGCAGCGGGTTGTTGCATCACCTCACGAGGCATATATTCGGTACCCAGACGCTCAGAGGCTTCTGAGGTCTGCCCTAGAATTCTCTCAAGTGCGTTCATATCTTCATCCTCCGCAATTGC
>DIPB01000160.1:0-530 GCA_002426275.1 Firmicutes bacterium UBA5499 | reverse complement strand
ATTCTGTTGATAAATACATATTCTTCACAAACTTTGACAATCCTTCTTCACACAGCGCCGGATGGATCGTGAGCCGGTAAGGGGCGCTCCGCTGCTGTCCCTGGATGAATACAAGGCTCAAACCTTAGCTACATTACGCACACATCTGGGAACGTTTTGAGTTACGCCGTCATTATAAGACCTCTTATCATACAGGCGCCTTTTTCAACATGTCTCTATTCAGCTCTGAGAGTTTCTCCTCTTGCCGCCTGTATTCCAACCATGATTACTCCCAAAAGTACAATCAGCACACCAACCAATTCCGAAGCTCTCAAGCTTTCTCCCCAAAGAAGCCAAGCAAGTAAAATTGTGAAAATTGGTGTAAAGCCGCGCTCCTCACACTTCCCATCAGCCAACAGAGGCCTCCGAATGTCTGGGATATTCCCCCTTGTAATGGTTAGGATTTGCAGCTCAATCTTTACTCCTCTCTGGTTATGATAAGCCCCGATTTTAATATATACTGGACAGCATCAGTGTTCGGTTAAGCAAAG
>DIPB01000177.1:361-3865 GCA_002426275.1 Firmicutes bacterium UBA5499 | reverse complement strand
TTACTTTCCGAATATCAGTTAAACAGGCGCCGATTATCTCTACGGCTGCAGCCAGAAACCGCACCGTGGCCATGGCTGCCACCGCGCTGCCTTGATCCATCGGCTGAATACCTCCTTTCCTCTTACAAACTATTCGCGGGTTCATTTTCTTATGCTGCTTTCATTTCGTCTCTTGGCGAGATGAAAAATAAAAAATAAAGCGGGGAAGAAACAATGACGATCACGGAACAATTAGCTGCGAGAGCGTGGGAGCAAACCAAAAGGGAAGATCCAGAGTCTTATAAGATCCGCGGCTTGTGGACTACGGATCTCAGCTATCAGCCAAATGAGAAAGAGCGGGTCTTTTCTTATACATACCTTCTGGTGCAGACTAAAGACGGGCAGGGCTGCTCTTATTGCCCGGAGAAGCTCCGGCTGCCGTTGGCCTTATCCGGACAGGATGCCAGAGAGAGCGACGGCTTGAGCCAACCGGTGCGGATCGCCCTTTTAGATGCGGTCTACGGTTCTTTCCCAGCGCAGCCGGCTTCCTGGTGGCAGATTGAAGGAACCAGCCCTGAAAAAACCGTGATGCGAACGGAAATCGTGATTCGGGAAGCGCTGAGACTTTTGTGGGGCAAAGATTTGGACGGCTGCCAGGTCGTGAACGTGGGGGTTGTGGGCAATTTCCTGACTGAATTGAAAAAATTGGGCGTGGGCAAACTGGTGGGGACGGACTTTGATCCGGCTTTGGTCAATAGGGAGTTGGACGGCATTCCCATCTACAGCGGCGAGAAAACCGAAGAGCTGGTGGCGGACTCGGATCTGGCCATTGTGACCGGCATGACGCTGGCCACGGGCACCTTCGACGGGATTTTAGCGGCCGCCCAAGCGGCCGGCACCAAGCTCTTGCTCTTCGCTGAAACGGGCGCCAACCTTGGGCCCGCGCTGTGCGAGCTTGGCGTAGATACTGTGGTTGGGGAACCGTTCCCGTTTTATATCTTTCAAGGCTCCAGCAGAATAAATGTCTTCAGGAGGGATGGCGGTGACAGGTAGCCAGCTTTGGATCGGCGGCCTCGCGGCCCGGGACCTGGCAGAACAGTTTGGAACCCCTTTATACGTGTACGATGCGGCTGTTGTCCGGAGACAGTACCGGGCGCTGAGGCGCTACCTGCCGCAGTTTGAGATCTTTTATTCCCTGAAAGCCAACGCTTCGCTGGCAGTGGCCAAACTCTTGGCCGCAGAGGGAGCCGGCTGTGAAATCGCCTCCGGCGGAGAGCTGGTTTTAGCTCAGGCTGCAGGTTTCCCAGCGGACAAGATCATTTTTGCCGGTCCCGGCAAAACAGACGACGAATTGGCAGACGCCCTCAAAGCCGGGATCTTGTGCTTTAATGTGGAATCGTCCGGGGAGCTTGAGAGGTTGGACAGAATAGCAAGCGGCCTGGGGCGAAAGCCGCTCTGCGCGATTCGCATCAATACCAGGCAGACCGCTCAAGCGCAGGAACAAATGGTAGGCGGACCCAGCAAGTTTGGCTGGGACCAGGAGCAGGCGGCGTCACAGCTTGCAGCTTTGCTCCCGGGCCTGCGCTCTGCGCAGGTGGCGGGAATTCACGTTTACACTGCCAGCGGCGTGCTGGATCCAAAGGCGCTTTTGGACAACGCCCAGCGCACCGTCTCCCTTGCCAGGGATTTGGCGTCAGAGCTGGCTTTGCCTTTGCGGCTTGTGAACTTCGGCGGCGGTTTCGGCGTTCCCTATGCGGCGGACCAAAAACCTCTGGCTCTGGATTACTTGGGACAGAAGCTGGCCGCGCTCCTTGCCAGAGAGAATTTTGTCGGGCCGCGGCTCTTTTTGGAGCTGGGGCGCTTTTTGGTGGCCGAATCCGGCTTCTTTCTCACCCGGGTCATTGATCTGAAAACATCTCGGGGGCGGAATTTTGCCGTCACAGACGGCGGCATGAATCAATTTCTGCGTCCCGTATTTATGGAGCTGAATCATCCCACCATGGCGGCCGACAAACTTGCAGGCGATTCGGCGCGGCTATACCAGCTGGCAGGTCCCTGTTGTACGCCCATTGACTTTCTGGCCCGGGACGTCCGGCTGCCGGCTCTGGAAGTTGGAGATTTAATCGCCGTAGGCAATGCCGGCGCGTATGGTTTTTCCATGAGCATGCTTTATTTTCTCGGCCATCCTCTGCCGGCGGAAGTTTTGGTGGACGGAGGCAAAGCCATTCTGGCGAGGCGCAGAGGCGAGAGCGGGGATTGCCTTGTAAACCAGCTGGGGTAAAGTTTCGGCAGCAGGGCAGGAATGCATGGGCAGTTGGGAGAATAAAGAAGCAAAGGAGGATTGACAATGAATCGCGTACTCATCGATCGCGAACGCTGCAAGGGCTGCGAGATTTGCATTGAGGCTTGCCCCAGGAAAATCCTGTCCTTGGGGGAGAAAATAAACGGCCACGGTTATCATCCAGCGCAATTGAAGCCGGAAAATGCGGACAAGTGCATAGGCTGCGCGTTTTGCGCCGCAATGTGCCCCGATGCTGCCATAGAAGTGGAGCGTGCAGAGCGCTAGGGAGGGATTTACTGATGGAAAAGGTGTTAATGAAGGGTAACGAGGCCATGGCCGAGGGAGCGCTGTCAGCCGGGTGCCGTTATTTTTTCGGTTACCCCATCACCCCGCAAAATGAGCTGCCTGCCTATCTGGCCAAGCGGCTTCCCCAGCAAGGCGGGGTTTTTTTACAAGCTGAAAGCGAGATTGGCGCCATCAATATGGTGCTGGGCGCCGCCTCCACAGGCGAAAGAGTTATGACCTCTTCTTCCGGACCGGGCATCAGCTTGAAGCAGGAAGGAATTTCCTACATCGCAGGCTCAGAGGTCCCGTGCGTGATCGTGAACATCATGCGCGGCGGGCCCGGATTGGGAGGTATTCAGCCTTCTCAGGCAGATTATTTCCAGGCCACCAGAGGAGGAGGGCACGGAGATTACCGGACGTTGGTCTTAGCTCCCGCCTCCGTGCAGGAACTTTACGATCTCACCAGGCTCGCCTTTGAGCTGGCGGACAAATATCGCAATCCGTCCATGGTGCTGGGCGACGGCGTGCTAGGGCAGATGATGGAACCTGTGGTTTTGCGGGAGCAGGAACAGGCGTCCCGTTCCCTTCCCCCCTGGGCTGTCCGGGGGAAAAACGGGGAGGAGGCAAAGCTCATCACTTCGCTTTATTTGGAGCCGGAAGCGCTTGAAAAGCACAATCTCAAATTGGCCGGCAAGTATCAACAGATGAAGCGGGAAGCGCGCTGGGAAGAATTTCTCACGGAAGACGCGGATTTTATTCTGGTGGCTTACGGCACCATGGCCAGAGTGGTGAAAAGCGCAGTGCGCAAAGCCCGGCAACAGGGCCTGAAAGTTGGCTTAGTTCGTCCGGTCACGCTGTATCCTTTCCCGGAGGAAATTCTGCTGCAGCTCGCGGCGACGGCCAAAGCCTTTTTGTGCGTGGAAATGAGCATGGGGCAGATGGTGGACGACGTGAAGCTT
>DIPB01000177.1:0-239 GCA_002426275.1 Firmicutes bacterium UBA5499 | reverse complement strand
AGATGGTGGACGACGTGAAGCTTTCCGTCTCAGGTCGCTCGCCGGTCTTTTTCTACGGCCGCGCGGGCGGGATTTTTCCCACCACGGCGCAACTTCTGGAACAAATTCAAACTGTATGCAGACAGGTTGCTTAGGGGGATTACGATGAAGATAGCGGCAAGGCCTAAGTGCCTAAAAACGGAACATTTCAGTTATTGTCCGGGGTGTACCCACGGCATCGCCACGCGCTTAGTGGCAGA
>DIPB01000054.1:2439-4169 GCA_002426275.1 Firmicutes bacterium UBA5499 | reverse complement strand
GCAAGGCTGGTTCCTGCCACGGCGGCGTAGACGTTGCCCTTTACCTCATCAATGCTGGAACTGGCGGTTGAGACTCTAAATCTCGCCTTCCCGTCTTGCGTAAGCGTTTGAGACGCGGATTGGAGTTTCAAATTCTCATCTACCGAAAGCGTGACCAAATAAGGAATATCCAAGGCGATTTCCCCGGTAAAGTCCCTTAAAGTCACTTCTACCTCGCAGCTGCTTTCTCCGTCCGCGCTTACAGGAGCGTCTGCCGGAGCTATAACGCTGTGCTGACTGCTCAGATCCGTAAGCGTTCCCTTAGCTTCGAAAGCCCCAAAGCGCAGGTTCCCTGGATTGGTCCAGTATCCTACGGCGCTGACTCTATCAGCCGCCAAACGCAGATAGACAACTGTCAACGGCGTCTGGAGCGTTACTGCGCCCTGCCCTGTGCTTGAGGACCAAGCTACAGCCCAACTATGAGCATACATTCTGGTCCAGGGTCCGGCTGGATCTGAAGACCACTCCACATAAACGTGCCCGTCCAGCTCTCCTGGTTTTTCGAACTGTACAATTGTTACGACGTTGAAGCTATTGATAGCTTTCCCTGTGGGCGCCTTAAGCTCCCAGATAGCCCAGGCTGCGGGAGCGTCTCCGGTCTTACCGGCGATAGGGCCGCAAAGTAATGGATAGCCTAAAACCTGGCCCCAGTTATAGTTCTCATAAGCCAGCTCGTATTGAGAACCAAAAGAGGGCGTATTGGGATATCCAAATCTATACCATGTATAATCAATGTTCGTCTTGACATTTAAATCAACCGTATATACCTCCTGTGTAATCCCATCTTCAGCCGTGACCGTAATTGTGGCAGTGCCAGGCAATACGTCAGGCAAGGAGATGTTCACCAGCGCGTAGGGAGCATCCGTGGCCACTGCCTCTATCTGCGGAGCCTGAGTCGCGCCCGCAGGCAGCTGGACAGTATAGCTTAACTGCTCAGGATTAAATTCTGCCAATTCCTGACCCGCCACAGTGATTTCCTGCAAGCTCGCGTCGGTATTATAAAATACCGCCAGCTCGCCTGCAACTTCCCAGCGATTAAAACGAAGGTTGGAACCGCCACTAACCCAATATTGAACTTCAGCTATTCTGTCTGCGGCAATGCGCACATAGACCGCCGTTTCCGGGCCGGGAAGAGTCACAGTACCCGTTTTGGTAGAATCGCTCCACTTTGCCGACCAGGAATGTCCAAAAATCCGCGTCCAAGGGCCCGTGCTTGCAGTGGACCATTCTACGTAGGCATGGTTGTCGTAGACATTGGCAAACTCAAATTGAACTGCAGAGCTGACTGTAAACTGGGAGATCCTCTCTCCTCTGGGGGCTTCGAGTTTCCAAACGGACCAGGCGGCCGGAGCATCCCCGATCCTGCCGCCGATAGGGCTGGCAGCATGCTGATTTCCTGGATTCCGACCGAAATTATTGTTTTCAAAGGCCTCTGTCTCCACCATCTCTCCAAAGGTAGGGGTCTGGGTATAGCCATAACGGTACCAGGTGACTGCCCGGGTGTTTTTCACTGTAAAATTGACGCTGTAGGTCAAGAGCGCGCCGTTTTCCGCCGTCACCACAATCGTCGCCGTGCCGGGCAAAGACGTGGCCTGGTTAATCTCAAATGTGGCATTGGCGTCTGTGGTTTCAGCGGTCACCTGCGGCGCCTGGGTGGCACCGCGATCTAAAGCCACATCATATACCAATTA
>DIPB01000054.1:470-2310 GCA_002426275.1 Firmicutes bacterium UBA5499 | reverse complement strand
TCATCATATACCAATTGCTCCGGCGAAAAGGCGGCAATGGCTTGCCCGTCCAGCTTGAGCGCCTTCAGAGTCGCATCTGAGCTTCGGGTGTCGACAACTGTTTCGCCGGTGATTTTCCATTCTTTTAAAAACATATTGGTGTTGCCGCCCCAAGCCCAATATTTAGTATCCGAGAGCCTATCTGCCGCCAAGCGCACATAGATTACGCTCAAGGGCTGAGAAATCTCAACCGTCCCTGTCCGCACGTCATCGTGATACCCAGCAGAATATGAGGTCCAGTTGTGATAATAAACGTCAGTCCACGGTCCTGCGGGACTCGCCGCCCACTCTACATAACAATGGTTTTCATAATCGGGAGTATTGAATTCAAACCTGACATTTGAATTGACCGTAAAGTTCGCAATCAATTCACCCGCAGGCGCTTCAAGCTTCCAAATAGTCCAGGCAGCTGGAGTGCCTCCAATAGCTCCACCTTTTGGACCTGCTGCTGCTGAGGTACCAATTCGACCCCACTGATAGTTTTCATGCGCCAGCTGAATATTGGCCCCGACTGTGAGCGCATCTTCATAACTGGAGCTGAAATCATACCAAGTTATCGCCCCTGCGGCTCCCACCTGGACGGCCGCTATCGCCAGCGTTAGAAAGCAAAGCGTCATCGCAACGAGTATGCCCTGGGTTGAAAGCAACCCTCTCGCTTCTTTCTTCCTCATCTTTGCTATTCTCCCCCTTCCAGCTTCTCTGATTGTTTACTGAGCATCATTTTTTAACGTCATTGCCCTGATTCCGTTACTGAAACGTTTAAGACGGAATCCCCTATCTCCATTCCCTCAACATGCACCACGGAACGTATCTTGCCTGTTCCGTTTTTGGGAGCAGTGATCAAAAAAGGCGCGCTGAGGATGTGATCCTGATCTTCACTTTCGGGCATCAAACACAGAGTCTGCACTGCAGGCACAGCCTGCCAGCCTGAAGGCAATTCCAAGGTGATTGTTCCCTTAACCTTGCGCTCTCCGGTATTTGTAATCCGGACCACAAACTCGGCAGGCTCGCCTCGCTTGATGATGGCTGCAATGTTTTTATTATCAGTTATCCCTTTGCGTTTCAGAAACGTTCCTCCGGGAGGCAGCAGCACCTGAACCACAGGCGCGCCTGCGGTCGGGCTCGCAGTCTGAGAAAACCGTGGGTAGCGATAAGGCGCCGCAGCCGCAAGCAGGCTTTCCCCCGCGCCGAAAATGTATTGCGGAAAATCGTCGGCGTAAATATAAAGCCTGCCGTCCGGACAATCTACGATTCGCTCGTTGCCCATCAGATCTACGATTCTCACCCTGTCCGTTCCCACCCGGATCCCCGCCAGCACAGGTTCCGGCTCCCGGTCGATCACCTCACCGCTCCAGGTTCGATCCTTGCCTGGCGTTTGCCCTTGCCAAGGCTCCGTATCCACGCTTTCATTGAACGCATCGTTGCGTCTCAGCGTAGCCCAAAGCACCAAGAGCGGACTTCCATCCGCCGATTTGAACACTCGCTGGTAAACGCGGGGAGCCGTAGGCGGAGGGAGACTGGCGCCCAAAGGAACGAAATAGCCTCCATCGGGGACGTTCTCCCCCCAATACTGGACGCCATCCAGCATTTTGGTCATTACCGCATAAGCGCTATACCCGGCGCGAGGAGTATTGTAATAGAAAAGGCCAAAGCCGCTATATTGATTAAGGGTGAACCAGTGTTTGCCCACAAGGCCATAGGCTAAGGCCTCCAAATAGCTGCGCACCAGAAATGCGGCGGCAAAATCGTCATCGCTGACCATCCCCAAACCGTAGCCTTCCACGCGCACATTGGGATCTAA
>DIPB01000054.1:0-350 GCA_002426275.1 Firmicutes bacterium UBA5499 | reverse complement strand
GCGCACATTGGGATCTAAGCCCAAATACCCTTGCTCCGAATCCAGCACAGGCTTATAACCGTACTCTTCCATCAGCGGAAACAGCTTCTTCACTCTGCTGGCCAAGTAATAATACGAAGAAATAGCTTCGTCGACCTCCGGCGCATTAGGGAAACAGTGCAAATGCACGTGAATGAAATCCATGTAATTCCAGCAGCCGTTCTCCGCCAGCTCCCGGTACCAAGTGGCGTCCGCGCCGGCAGTGCTGGGAGACCCGACTAAAATGTTCGGATCGTGCTTTTTTTGCCGAAGATAGCTTAATTTCAGTTTTTCCGCATACTCCGCAGCCAAATAGCCGAAATTAGGTTCGT
>DIPB01000040.1:10471-13390 GCA_002426275.1 Firmicutes bacterium UBA5499 | reverse complement strand
ATCCCCCCGGGCTACTCACCGTGTGGTGCTGGCCAAAAGTAAGCGGGCGGCAGAACGACTGCTTGAATCCGGCAGGAAATATCTTGAGGGAAAACTAAAACTCAAGGTGAATACGGAGAAGAGCAAGGTCGTGAGCGTGGTGGCAATCCGAAATTTTAAGTTTCTGGGTTTTGCGCTGGGAAGGGGCAAGAATGGCTATTTCATTCGAGCCCACGCAAAATCCCTGAAGAAAGCAAAGCAGAAGCTGAAAGAACTGACTTCCCGCAGTCAGGGCAGAAACGTTCGTGTGGTAATGCAGAACGTAAAGGTCTACATTCGCGGATGGCTTGGCTACTTTGGAATTGCAAGCATGAAAAGCACGATGGAAGATTGGGATGGCTGGCTGCGCCGCCGTTTCCGGATGTATATCTGGAAACAATGGAAGAAGCCCAAAACGCGCGTGAAGAACCTGAAGAAGCTAGGTATGCCAGACTGGCAAGCCTACCGAAACGGTAACACGCGCAAAGGCTATTGGGCGGTTGCCGGAAGCGGTATTCTCACACACACGATTACAAACAAAAGACTCGCACAGGCCGGATACTACAGTATCCTTGACTGGTACGAGTCCCTGCACTTATGCGGTTGAACCGCAGTGTACCAAACGGTACGCACGGTGGTGTGAGAGGTCAGTCACTCAATTAATGGGTGACCTCGATTAATAGGTGTAGCCGATACTGTAGCCTACCAGCGGATAGAGCTGTGTGGGATCATTTCCCCCTAAATATTGATCGATGCGAGCGCCGACGAAAAATTCTTGGGTAAAGCTGCCCAGCCCCACCCATTTGAAGCCTCCAAGCAGCGAGGTGCGCACGAGCTGATTTTCGTCCCAGTTAATGTACTGGAGCTTGCCGCCGTACCAGGGACCTTGAAAGCTTTCAGCCACATACCGCCGCAGGCCCGCGCCAACGGCCGCGTAGGAGGCTTTCCCCAACTGGTTATCCCAGAGCACTGCACCGTCCAGAGAAAGGGAACGCTGGGGAGCGGTTTTCATTTCGTATTGCAGATTCATTTTGCCGGCGATAAAACCAACAGGCTCGATTTCAATGCTGCGGGAGAGAGCTTGACAGGCGGAACCCCACGCAGATGCGGCTATGGCGACGGCCAAAAGCAAAGACCTTTTCTTCAAAATTGAATACCTCCTTTTTACAAAATCATTACTTTAGTATTCTCTTCCTAAGGCTTTTTTTCCTGCTAAAGACGGACGATGGCCAAAATCGTCAGTACGGCTTATGATTTTCAAGAGGCAGAACAATTCTTTTCCCAAGATAATTATTTGCAATTGGGAAAACGTCAATTTGTGGGAGTGCTTGTTCTTTTGAGCGCAGAGCGTTATACTAAAGGCATGACAAGGGGGATAGCCTTGAAAATCAATAGGGAATTGCCTTGCATAATTGCCGGCGGTCTGCTTGCCGCATTCACTGTGAACAGCATTTTAGTCCCGAATCACTTTCTGTCGGGAGGAGTCTCTGGTCTGTCCATACTTTTGCATTATCTTTTGGATTTACCTGTGGGCGCCTTTGTCTTGATTTTGAATATTCCGCTTTTTTGGCTCGGGAAACATTATTTCCCGTGGCCGTTCATTTTCCGGAGCCTGCTGGGCATGCTGGCATTTTCGGGTTCGTTGTTTTTGACCAGGGGTTTGTATGCGTTTCAAAGTTCGGATCTGTTTTTGGTCTCCCTCTTAGGTGGTCTAGGCACAGGGATCGGCTACGGGCTGATTTACTCCAATCGTTCCACAGTGGGAGGCACAGACATTGTAAGCACCATCATGTGCCGTAAGTTTTCCCTGGGCCTGGGGACAATCAACTTTGCGATCAATCTCATGCTGTTGTCCCTTTCGCTGTTGTTTTTTCCGCTGCGAATTGTGGCTTATACGGTTTTTTCCATGTATATTACGTCGCTTGTGGTGGACAGGATGCAATTGGGATTCAATGTCAGCAAAATGGTGCTGGTGATTTCATCTGCTCCTGAACCATTGGTAAAAGAAATCATCAAAAAACTGCATCGCGGCGTTACATTGCTGGAAGGACAGGGGGGATTTACACATGAAAACAAGCGGGTGATCCTCACTACGGTAAGTTTATTGCAATTGTCCAAACTCAAACAATTGATTAGCAAGGTGGATTCTCAGGCGTTCGTAATAGTGACCGGTACCAGCGAAGTATTGGGGAGAGGGTTTAAGACGATGTACGACGAAATCCTGGATCTCACTTGAGGAGCATGGCGGATGAAAAGAGATAATCTGCTTCATTTACTGATTTTATTCAATAAGTTGATAAATGTTAGCCTTTTTGGTTTCGTAGCGGATGATAAATCTCCGATCACGTCTTCGCAATTGCTTTGTTTGCGCTATCTGTACTTGCATCCCAAGATAACAGCCAGCGGCCTGGCCAAGGGGCTAAACATCAGCTGCGGCGCCACCAGCCGGCTGGTGGATCGACTGGAACAAAAGGGCTTTGTCATTCGCGATACTCCATCCGACGACAGGCGAGTACATGAACTGCTCCTTAGCCTCAAGGGAAGAGCGCTGTTGGAAAAAGCGGCTTCTCGGCTGGAGAAAAACTTTCGGTCTTTGCTCGCAAATTTCACTCAGGAAGAGCAGGCGGCAATGGAAAAATTCTTCCGCGCGTTTTTGCAAAAGTGCATAAATGATCCCCAAATTGCGACCGAAGTTTGTTTGGGTTGCGGCATCTTACATAATCCGGATTGTCCGGGAAACCTCGGGGAACTTTCCGAGACGCAGCTTGAACGGTAATCCCAGCTGCTCCTTTTTCATTAAGGAGCGGCTTTTTTAATGTGCGCCCGGCATGGGCGCAGTCCAACGGGTGAAAGTCCCGGATGCGGGTTGATAGTGCCAAGCACATAGCCAAGGGCAAGGGT
>DIPB01000040.1:6829-10341 GCA_002426275.1 Firmicutes bacterium UBA5499 | reverse complement strand
CGGAATCTGAAGGAAGCCGGAGGTAAACTTCTGGTGAGCAAGAAAGCGGACAGGAAGATTGAAATGCTAGCCGAGGTGCTGAACCCCACTTTTCGAGGATGGATGAACTATTTGGTAAATTCAGCCACTCCGCAATGAAACGTGCGCTCGGTTGTGTGCAGAGACGACTGAGAAAGTGGGCAATGTGCAAGTACAAGAATTTTCGTGGTCATAGACACCGGCCGAAGAATGGCTGAAGCAAGTAAGGAAAAGAGAACCCAGGATGTTCGCACATTGGGCTCTCGGTGGAAATCTTTAGTATGCGTGAATGATAGGAGCCGTATGAATCGAGAGATTCACGTACGGTTCTGTGAGAGCATTGGGTCGGCTACTCAAACAATGGGTAGTCTCCTACCCGATCTCGATCCAGCGGCCTGCTGCCTGAGAGGCTGCGGCAGCTGCCAACACTTCCTGGACTCTCAGCCCGTCTAGAAAAGTCGCGCCTATGCTTTGATAAGTATCGTCCTGTAGGCTCCGCAGCAGATCGTACTGGCTTGCCAGATGAAACCGCAGCCAACCCACGGGAGCTTTAGGGGATGGGAAAACAGCGGGTCTCCCATAGCGCGCGACGGTAGGTATTTTTTTGAAGCCTTGACTGCCGCCCAAAGGTTCTTCTGAGCCTTTGCCCTCATAAAACCAAAGCCAATTTGGTTCCATGAGCTTGAACCGCAGCGATCCTTCTGAGCCGTGAAGCTCGAACCGCAGATCGTCTTCACTGCCGGCAGCCAGCCGCGAGGCTTCAATGACGCCTTGCGCTCCGGACGCCATTTTCACCATCAGCAAAGCCACGTCGTCCAGCTCCACTTTTTCCATGGTCCCGTCGGCCAGAGGCCTATAAGGGATGAAAGTTGGCAAAGAGGCAAAAACGGCTTTATATTCTCCAACCAAAAAACGTAAAAGGTCGACCAGATGCGATCCCAAATCGAAGAGGGCGCCGCCTCCGCTTTGAGCCTTATCCAGACGCCAAGTGAGAGGACGTTTGGGATCTAGGTAGCCGGAATGAAGATATTGGGCCCGAAAATGAATAATGCTGCCCAGAGCGCCTTGGGAGATGAGCTCCTTAGCCCGCAAGACTGCCGGTACAAACCGGTATTGAAAGGCAATCTGGCCTTTGAGGTGCCGCTCCAGCGCCAAGGCATGCAGCTGTTTGGCTTCTTCTTCATTCAAGGCCAATGGTTTTTCAGCGTAAACGTGTTTTCCGGCCAAAAGAGCGGCGCTGATCATGGGATAATGCAGATAATTGGGAGCGCAGCAGTCGATAAGCTCTATTTCCGGTCTTGCCAGCAGCTGCCGGTAATCCTCTGTGGTGGAGATTCCCGGACAAAGAGCCGCAGCCTGGAGGCAAGACCGGCGCGAATGCGCTGCCACGCCTAAAACCGCATATTGCGGCGCTGGATCGTAAAAAAAAGGCAGAGTATGATAACAATACAGATGAACCTTCCCGATTGAGCCGGGACCAATTAAGCCAATTCCCAAAGCCATGCGTCTATCACCTCAAGCTCTATTATACACGAAGCAGGGAAAAGGAGAAATAGCATCTCTTGCAGGAAAAACCGGGACAAGTATCGTATTATTACTTAAGATAGCATTTGTTTGGAGGGAAGGCCGTGATCAGCCGTTCAAATGTGCATCCTAAAACGCTGCTCTATTTGCTGGGAGATCTGCTGTGTTTAAATTTGGGATTGCTGCTGGCCTTTTGGCTACGGTTCGGCACTGAAATTAAACCGGATAACTTGCAGGCGCTGACGCGAATCTTACCTTCGCTGAACGTGCTTTATTTTGTTTTGCTTTGGGGTTTCGGCTTTTATTCTTCGGCTTGGAAAAGCACGACCGAACTTGTTTCCAGTATTTTGCTGACCTCAGTTTCAACGGCTATTTTCGCTATGGCTTTGGCTTTCTTCCTGCGCGGTTTTGCCTTGCCCAGAAGCATTGTGCTGGTTGGGTTCAGCTGCATCTTCGTTCTGCTTTTACTCTGGCGGCTCGGCTTGAAACGGCTGGAAGAAAAAAAGACAGGACAGCAAAACGTGTTATTGATCGGCGAGGGACAGCATGTTTTGGAAATGGTCTCCAAATTCTTGCGCATGGGAGAGAAATACCAGCTGGAAGTGGTTGCCCCCACAGAGCGCGCCAAACTGGCTCAATTATTCCCGCAAGCGGATTTAATCTGTTTTCATAGCGAGCTTGCAGCTGAACAGAAAAAACATTTTTTCAAAATGTGCGTGGAGGAAAACAAACAAGCGGTGATCGTTCCGTCGCTGGAGGACATCTTGCTGCTGGGAGCGCATCTGGATCGAGTGGACGATCAGCCCATCTTGAGGCTGGAAAGCCTTGGCCTCACTCCTCGCCAGCAGTTGCTGAAGCGAGCGTGCGATCTGGTGCTCTCGCTTTTTCTCCTGTGTTTGGCTGCCCCGGTATTCTTTGTGATTGCGCTGTTAGTTAAGCTGTCTTCTCATGGTCCTGTATTTTACGTGCAGGAGCGCTTAGGGCAAGGGAGAAAACCGTTTCGCTTAATTAAATTTCGAACCATGGTTGTGAATGCCGAACAGAGGAGCGGTCCTGTTCTGGCATCCGCCCAAGACCCGCGCATCACCAGGATCGGTCGCGTGCTGCGCGCCACCAGGCTGGATGAATTGCCTCAATTGATGAATATTTTTCTGGGTCAGATGAGTTTTGTCGGTCCGCGGCCGGAGCGTCAGTTTTTCGTGGAGCAATTTGAGGAAAGCCTGCCCGAGTATCGCTACCGAATGTTAGTTAAGCCTGGTTTAACGGGTTTGGCTCAGGTTTTAGGCAAGTATACCACAGATGTTGACGACAAACTGCGTTACGATTTAATCTATATCCGCAGTTACTCGCTGCTGCTGGATTTTCAAATTATGTTGTTAACCTTCCGGGTGATCTTAATGCCCGGCAGCGCCAGAGGCAGCGAACTGGATAAATCTCTCTTTCAGCTCCGCTTTCGCGCGTAGGCCCCTGGTCAGAGCTTTTCACCGCCGGCCGGGAGAGCGGTGTGCTCATGAGACTTTCTCCTAATCGTAGAATTGTTCGCTCTGATTACAATGCAAGCTTTGTCGGCAATGAAGGGAGAAATATTTTTGACTAGAAGTGAGTTGACTGGCTGGCTTTCCGTTTGGGGGTGGCGGTTGACTTTTGCGCTCCTTGCCCTTGGCGGCAGCGGCGTGGGGCTGCTTTTCCTATGGCTTTCCGTCTTGTTGGGAGGAAGGGTAAGGCTCATTTTGCCGCGCGGGTGCAAGCGAATTTTGCTCCCGCTGGGCGTATGCCTTACAATCAGCAGCCTGCTTGCTTCCAAGCCCGGGACTGCCTTGGCCGCTTGCTTGGGTTCGCTGGCGATGATTCTGACCGCTTTCTCGGTTAATGAAAAGACGCCGCCTTTTGAAGAGCTCTCGCGGCTGTCTTTCTACGGCAGTCTGGCTGCTGCGGCAGCGGCTTTCACCGCGCCTTTTCGCGGCCTGCCC
>DIPB01000040.1:4927-6665 GCA_002426275.1 Firmicutes bacterium UBA5499 | reverse complement strand
AGCCAATTGAAGTCTACGCTGCCTGCCCAGAGCGGAGGGATTTGTGGGAGCAAACGCTTTCGGCACCACGATTTTTCTCGGCGCCGCTCTGGGCCTGTACTATCTCAATTCAAGCCCGGAACGGAAAAGATGGCTGTGGCCCTTTTTAATTTTGATGGGCCTGGCTGAATTGCTCACTTTTTCCCGCGGCGGCTGGCTGGGCTTTCTCACCATGTGCCTGGTCTTTTTCATTAGAGAGCGCAAAGCTGTGAAAGTGCTAGCGGCGCTGTTGGTTCTCTTTGCTTTTTTGGCCGTTCTCTGGCCGCCTTTGGCACAGCGGGCCCAGAGCATCGTCAGTCTGGCCGCCAACCAAGATCGCGTCAGGATTTACAGGCGAACGGTCGAGATGATCAAAGAGCATCCCTGGACGGGAATAGGGTCTGGCAATTTTCAGACTGAATATGCGAAATACTGTCTCCCAAAAGAGGAAATAGTCACTCACGCCCATAATATATATCTGTCGGTGGCGGTTGAATTTGGCTTACCTGCGGGCATTCTGTTTCTGGCGCTCCTGGGCAGGATGCTGCTGGCCGCCTACAGGACCAGAAAGCGGGCGGGAATGATCATTTTACCGGCGCTTTTAGGCTGTCTTGTGCACGGCCTGTTCGATATCACAGTTTTCGGCATCCACGTGGGGATGGCTTTTTGGGCTTTAGGCGGCTTTGCCCTTTATCAAGAAAGCCAGCTAGCGGCGCGAACAGGCACGCTGCCTGTGAGTTCCTGACGATTCTTGAATTGCAGGTGAGTGTAAATGAACCTGGAAAAGCGTCTCTCCCGGGTGGAAGTTGCCCGCGCCTTGCGATTGTTTCTGCTGGAAGGCGCATTCAGCTCGCTCTGGGGCCAGTTGGCAGGGGGCGTGGTTTTCACTGGTCTTGCCCTTTATTTAGGCGCAAACACTGCTCAGATCGGCGTTCTGGCGGCTCTGCCGGCCTTGGCCAACCTGACCCAAGTTGGCGCCAGCTTTTTCGGCCGCCGGATCCAAAATCAAGAACGCTTGGTGCTGCTCACAGGCTCGCTGCATCAATGTTTGTGGGCCAGCGCGGTTTTGGTGCCGCTTTTGCTGCCAAAAGCTTTGTGGATTTCGGGATTCGGGATCATGATCGGTCTCGGCAGCCTCTTCGCTTCCTTGTCTTCTCCCGCTTTTAACGCCTGGTTTGCGGAGGTGGTGCCTGCCAACATCCGCGCCAGCTACATAAGCCGCCGCAGCGCTGTGATTGCCGCTTTGGGCATGGTGGGAGGAATCAGCGCCGGGCGGTTCTTGGATCTGGTTCCAGGGTACAATGGCTTTGCCATCATGTTTGGACTGGCTCTAATATTTGGACTTCTGGGCAAGGCTATGTTGCTAAAAGTATCCCTCGCTTCGCCTGCGCACAAATTTCAGCCGCCGAAGCTTTCCTTTAGCGAACATCTGCGCGTGCCGCTGGCTGATTCGCGGTTTATAATTTTTTGCGGTTTCCATTTCAGTTGGTCTTTCGTCACCGGCCTGGTAGCGCCTTTCCAATCCGTTTTCCTGCTGAAAAATATCGGCGCTCCCTATTTTCAGGTAGCGGCTTTCACAGCTATTTCCACCCTCAGCACGGTGCTTGCCTATCGCCCTTGGGGATACCTGCTGGACCGTTTCGGTAACACGCCGGTCGTGCAGCTGACTTTTTTGTTGAGCATGCCGCTGAGTTTGTTTTGGTTTTTCGCTTCTAAAGGC
>DIPB01000040.1:0-4766 GCA_002426275.1 Firmicutes bacterium UBA5499 | reverse complement strand
ATTGGTTTAGTCTCCGTTTTGGGCGGACTGCTGAATGCGGGCAGCGGCATTGCCATTAATAATATGCTCTATAGTCTCCTCCCCCAGGGTGAGGAAAAGGCAAACTACTGGGCTTTTTTCGCTTCGGTCACTGGGATCGCCTCTGCCAGCGCTCCCATCATCGCAGGACAGTTGGCTCGTCATTTCAGCTATCTTCGGTTTCAGTTATTTGTGCCCATAGGCAATCTGCAGTTGTTGTTTTTAGCGAATGGGATCTTGCTGGCTCTGCCTCTGTTCCTGTTCCGACGCATCGGCGAAAACGCAGTCAGCCTTTCGCACCTGCTCAAACAGCTGAGAAGCGGCAATCCTTTTGGCTTAGCTTACTATCTCAGACAGATCAGCCAACCGGTGGAAGAGAAAACCAAAGTCCAGGCTGTACGCTCCTTGGGTAAGCTGAAAAGCCACCTTGCCACCGACGAAATCGTGAAAGCCTTGGACGATGCCAGCAGCGCAGTGCGCAAAGAAGCTGCGCTGGCGCTGGGAGAAATCAAGGATCCGGGAGCTGTGGGGCCGCTTTCCGCGAAAGTGCAAAGCCCTGAATCCGGCATTCAAGCCGACGCAGCTTTAGCTTTGGGCAAGATTCCGGATTATCGCGGCGCCAAAGCTTTGCTCGCGGCGCTGGACGACGCGGATCGCCAGGTTAAAATCAGCGCCATCTGCGCCTTGGGAGAGATCGGGGGAGACGAAGCGAGAGCGAAACTTTTTTCCCTCCTGGAACGTAATTCGGACTGCACCATTGAACCGTCGCTGCTGGAGGCTTTAAGTAAACTTGGCGAAACCAGAATCGTGCCTTTCGCCTATGAATGTCTGAATAAATTCAGGAATCCGGTGGTGCAGCTACAGATCCTCAGCGCTGTGGCGCGGGTGGTAGGGGAAGAGGATAGCTTCTATAAAATCATCAGTCTGGATGAATTAGCGCAGGCCCAACGCGCGGAAAAGCTCCTGCGGGGTTTGAAAAAAAGACTGGACGGAGCTGAAAATACGCGCCGGCTTTTCCAGCAAATGCAAAATTATTTTGAAAACGACGACTATCCAGGTTTCGTTGCCGTTGCCAAAGAATTGCTTGCCTGCTCTAAACGTCAAACGCCGGCTCGCGACGCCCTCCGTGGTTTTTTAGAGGCAAAGGCGGAAATTTCAGCCTTCACCGGCACAATCTTCATCTTGTTGCTTT
Organism: Firmicutes bacterium UBA5499; assembly: GCA_002426275.1. GTDB lineage: Bacteria > Bacillota > DTU084 > DTU084 > DTU084 > UBA5499. Next base: position 3,556 of record DIPB01000040.1, on the reverse strand, counting down.
TGGAGCAGCTTTTCTAGAGCTTGGCATAAATTCTTCAGCTTGCTCATATAGATTAGTGAGGGGTGGGGAGGATTTATGCGCCGGCATGGGGAGAGCTTAAGCAAAGCTATATACCTTGGAGTTGCGGCCAGCTGCTTGGGCAGTCTGGCATTGCTGATTTTGGCTACCGTCCTGGTGGCCCTGGGGATGAGCGAAGCCGTCTTTACTAAGTCATTCCCGGTGATTCAGTATCTTGCCGCAGTCTGGGGAGGAACGATCAGCGGCAAGAAAGCCCAAAGGCGGGGTTATTTGGCCGGCGGCTCAGCCGGTTTACTTTGGTGCTTGCTGCTTTATTTCCTGTCTTCGCTGGTCGGTACGGTCTCACTAGGCGACTGGCTGGGGAAAATGAGCGCCTGTCTGCTTTTAGGAGCGCTAGGCGGAATTTTTGGCGTTAACCAAGGACAAAAATAAAAATAAAACGGTCCGGACATAAAAAAGAGGCTGCGAGGCCTCTTTTGTCGTTCTGGTTTAATTGTCCGGCCGGAGTCCGGCGTACTGCAGAAAAAAGTTTCGCCCGCGGGCGAAAACTTTGTCCAGCGGCTAAAAAGCCAAGCGATAGATCGCAATGAGATCTTCCAAGCCGGCTTGTCTGGGATTGGAGAGAAGCGTCGGATCCTGGAGCGCATATTGAGCCATTTGCGGAAAATCAGCTTCGCTGCCGCCCACCTCACGAATGGAGCTCGGCAGACCCACTTCCTGGATCAGGGTCTTTACGGCGGCAATCGCTTTCAGGCTTGCTTCCCTGTCTGTGAGCCCTTCGACAGGTTCTCCCATGGCGGAGGCAACCTCGCGCAGCCTGTCGCGGCAAACAAGGGAATTAAAGGTCATCACAGCAGGCAGCATGATTCCGTTGGCAACCCCGTGGGGAATTTTATATGTTGTGCCAAGCTGGTGCGCTGTGGCATGACAGGCGCCCAAGCCGACATTGGAAAAGGCCATGCCGGCCATCAAGGAAGCGATTGCCATTCTATGCCTCGCATCCATATCCTCGCCATTGCCCACGGCCAGCGGCAAATTTTCCGTCACCATCATGATGGACCGATGGGCAAGGGCGGAGGAGATTGTGATTGAATTTTTGGAAATGAAAGCTTCGATAGCATGGACAAGCACGTCGATTCCAGTCGCTGCCGTGACCTTGGGGGGAATTCCCCGAGTGAGACGAGGATCCACTACAGCAATGTCCGGCACCAGGGCGCTGCTTGAGATGATCATTTTTTTATTACGTTTGGGGTCTGTGATCACAGCATTGGAGGTAACTTCGCTGCCAGTGCCCGAGGTGGTGGCGATTGCCACCAAAGGCAGGCGATGATTATGAATTAAGTCTATGCCTTCGTAATCATGAATGGAACCGGGGTTTGTGAGCAAAAAGGCAATGGCCTTCGCCACGTCCAGGGGACTGCCGCCGCCTAGCCCCACCACGATGTCGATTCCCTTTCCCTTGGCAAAGCTGATGCCTTCTGCGACCACTTCGGTATCGGGATCCGGTTTCACAGCGTCGAAGATCTCCACCTCAATGCCTGCCTGTTTTAAGGAGTTAACGGTAGTGCCGTGGAGCCCGAGCTTCGTGATGCCGCGATCCGTAACGATTAACGCGTGTTTTGTCTTCAGCTTTTGGACCTCGGAGCCCAGCTTGATGGTTGCGCCTTCGCCCACCAGCACCACGTTGGGCATGATGAATTTATAGAAACGTCCGACTTTGACTTCATCCAAAACTCGATTGGTGATCAGATTAGCGATCTCATCTATCTGTTCTGTCATGATAACCTCCACTTGTGAAATTTTGTACTATCTAAGGCGAAAATAACCCACGGCTAGTAAGCTCATATTACTTGTATATTCAACGGCTGGCGCTCAAAATCCTGCAAGGGAAAAGGACAGAGTGCGCTTTGCAATGTTGCCTGATTTTTAAATTAGTGAGCTATGTGGCAAAAGAGGGAGAAAAACGGAGCTGTTTGACAACTATAAAGTTACACTTGCAATCTTAAATGTTGCACAAATGTGAATAACAAATTACAATAACAGCGAAGAGCTTTTACGCAAATTACCTTTTGGGACGATATTTATGAATTAAGAATTCTTTGAACTCTGCAAGGATTTTAGCTGCTTCCGGTGGCAATCCGTCGTCTCTGGTCTGGGGAGCGATCAACGCCAGCGGTGTAAGCTGAAAGATTTTCGCGATTTGGGTTATCCGCTCCGTGCTGATCGCTTGTTGTCCGGACTCCAGACGCGTCACCTGTTGCCTTGTGATTTTCAAATGTTTCCCAAGCTCTTCTTGTGTCATTGAGTTATCAGTTCGGATCTCCTTTATTCTGCTGGCTACTAACTGGGTGAATGATTGTTCATTCTGCATGCTAGCACCTTTGCGTAAAAATTCCGGATTAATCATATTATAACATCTCATAATGCGCTGGACAATAACGCAAGGCGTCTGGGGAGAAACCTTGCTCCGGCCGCGAGAGCCAAGTCCTGCTCACCACACTCCTCATTTCAGCTTGAAAGCACTATCAGTTTACCATAAAGTAAACCGGTTTACAAAGGGTGGTATCATGAAAGTAACAATCAAAGATGTTGCCAAACTTGCCTCTGTCAGTTCTGCCACGGTTTCTAAAGTGCTCAATAATAAACCGGTTAAGAAAAAGACTGAACAGCGCGTGAGAGAGGTGATCAAAAAGCTAGATTATCAGCCTAATCTTTTGGCGAAGAGTTTTGCGCACAGAATTTCTTATCATATCGGCGTTACCGTCTCCACAGACGCGCTGACTCCGGTTGACCAATTTTTCTTAATCTTTCTGCAAGGGATCATGGAAGTTGCCACCGCACATTCATATAGCGTATCCGTAGTGCCGGCGTTAGGCTCGGAGCGAGAGGAAGCGAAACTGATCAAGGATATGTTTCGCAAAACTATGCTGGACGGCTATATTTTGACCAATCCCTACTATAGCCCGCAGACATTCTTAGAATTTCTCAAGCTCGACCTTCCTCTGGTTGTGACCGGACGCGTGCCTGAGGCCATCCCCATTTCCACCGTGGACGCTAACAGCGGCGAAGGAATTTATCTGGCCGCCTCTCACTTAATTGCGCTTGGACACAGAAGCATTGTCTTTTTAAGCGGTCCGAAACAATATTTTGTCTGCCAAGACCGTCTGAACGGATATCTGGCGGCGCTGCGCGATCATCAGATCCGCTCAGATCCCAGCTTAATTAAAGAAGCTGACTTTACCTTTGAAGGCGGCTATCAAGCCGCAAAAGAGGCGCTTGCAGCTCTACAATTTACCGCGATTTGCGCTTGCAACGACGCCATGGCAATTGGAGCGCTGAAAGCTCTGCAGGAGGGAGGAATAAAAGTTCCCGGGCAGGTATCTGTGGCGGGATATGACGACTTGCCGCTCAGCGCTATGGTCCAACCAGCGCTGACCACGGTTAAATCGCCAATCTATCAATTGGGGAAAGAGGCCGCGCGGATGTTGTTCGCTAATTTGGCAGATCGCCGGCAGATTGAGAAACTGGTTTTGCCGGT
>DIPB01000098.1:2244-4865 GCA_002426275.1 Firmicutes bacterium UBA5499 | reverse complement strand
GCTTTCCACGTCATTGTACTCGGAGTAATCAATGGATTTCCATTGAGTGACGCCCTTCACATTGGAACGAACGCCCACTTTGTCATAAGTGGAGCCCATGACGGAAACAACTTTAGGTTTGCCCATCAGATAGCGCGCAAGGTCGATCATATGCACCCCAAGATCGATCAGCGGCCCGCCGCCGGAGCGCTTCTTGTCTGAAAACCAGCCGCCGGGATTTCCCACTCTGCGGATACAGCCCGTGTTCACATAGTAGATCTCGCCCAACTTGCCGCTTCCGATCAGCCGCTTGGCAAATTCGGTGTTCTCACCGAAACGGCGAACAAAGCCGATCATCAGCAATTTACCGGATTCCTTTTCCGCCCGGATCATGGCCTCAGCTTCCTCTGCGTTCATGGCCATGGGTTTCTCGCACAAAACGTTGACGCCGGCTTGCAATGCCGCAATAGCTGCGGCTGCGTGCACGTTATTCCAGGTGCAGACGCTGACCGCATCCAGCTGTTCTGCGGCCAGCATTTCCCCATAGTCCTTGTAACTGCGCGCAAACCCGTACTCTTCTTGACGCTTCCGGGCCCGCTCCTCATTGATGTCGCAGGTCGCGACAAGCTCCAATTGCTCGCTGATTTTCTTGTAGGCTTCCAGATGCGTGCCGGCAATATTACCGCAGCCGATGATCCCCAGCCTTACTTTCTTGCTCATCATGACGCCCCTCTCTTATCCAATGATCCGCTTAACGTATTTAATGCTCTCCTCAACGGAAGCCAGCGCCGGACCCGCTCCCTCAAACTCAATTGAGAGAAATCCCTGGTAACCGCTGTCTTTCAAAAGCGAGACGATGGCTGGCAAATCAACATCTCCTTGGCCGATGACGGTTCCTTGATATCGTTTTCCTGCCTTGGAAAGGTAAACGCGCTCCGTAGCTTCAGGTCCCACGGCCTTAAAATCCTTGAAGTGAACCAGCGCTGCTTGGGCTGCCAGCCGCCGCACAGACTCCACAGGGTCTTCGTCCACCAACAGGAAATTGCCCGTGTCCAAAGTAGCTCTTAAAGCGTCCGAGCCAACCTGCGCAATGATTCGTGAGACTTGCTCCGCTCTGCCGGCAAAAAGGCCGTGATTTTCTAAAGCCAACGTCAGGCCCGCGCTTTCGGCCAGAGCGGTTCCCGCTGTCAAACCCTCGGCAATCCAGCTTGACGCCTGCTCAAAGGAGATCCCCTCCTTGCTGTCACCGCAGAATACTCGGATCACCTTCGCGCCCAATCGGCCGGCGGTCTCCACAGCGTCCGCGATTTTCTCCAGCTGCTCTGTGCGCTTTACCGGATCCGGCTCCACAAAATTATTGCTGATGGAATAGGAATATACCTCTATGCCCAGCTCCTCTTTGAGAGCAATTGCCTCTTTTAGTTCTCTGTCCTTGTCCTGCCAGAAAAAATCCAAAAGCTCGACGCCCTCCAGCTGCCACTCTTTAGCCTGCCGTAAGAAGGCGGCGACGCCGGGACGATTGCGGTACAACTCTACTAGGCTATACATGCTGAGTCCTGTTCTCATTCCTCTTGCCCTCCTTTGATGCTCAGTCTCGTTAATTTGTCTTCCAGATAGGCTTTGTCCGCCCCGCACGAAGAGCGGACAATCAATTTCGGGTCCAAAGTTAAGCTGTTCACCCCTTCTCCTTCCCCTTCGATTATCTGATGCAGATAACGGACGATCAGCCTGCCAATCTCGATTCCAGGCTGCGCGATTGTGGTCAGAGGAATTTCCATCTCGTCGCTGATGGGCAGCCCATCGAAACCAACCACCGCCATATCATCAGGCACCCTTAAACCTAAAGACCTGAAAGCCTGAATCGCACCCCAAGCCGTCATATCTCCGCAGGCGAAACAAGCTGTGACAGGATCGGGGCCTGAAAGCAGCCCCCGGCTGTGCATGCGCAGAGCCGACTTATAACCGAAAGCCCAGCCAAAACCCGTGGGGATGATCAGCTCCTGCTCTATGGGCAGCTGCGCCTGCTTTAATGCCTGCTTATAGCCCTGATATCTTTCCTCGCCCTCTTCTCCCACGGCGCGCAGATGAGCGATCTTCCTGTGTCCGAGTTTGATCAAATGCATCGTGGCCTTGAAGCCGCCCTTGGTATTATCCAGGATCACATACGGAGCATCAAGACCCGCTATTTTGCGAAAGCCCTGGATGATGGGCACGCTCGCCGCCAAGCTCTGAGCCACCTTCAGGTTTGCCAGATTGGGCGGCAGCCACACCAGCCCGTCGACCCCTCGAGTGTGAAGATCATCCAAATATTCCGCTTCCCGCTTTTTATCTGCGCAGGTAGCGCAGCTGACGATGCTGTAGCCGAGCTCTTGCGCCGCCACATGTACGCCTTCGATGATCTGGCTCATCACCGGCTGCTGCAGGCTGGGAATGACCAAGCCAATCTGCCAAGTACGCCTTTGCACTAAGCTGCGGGCAATGATGTTAGGCCGATAATCCAACTGCTCCGCCGCGCGCAGTACCCGCAGTTTCGTGTCCGCGCTGACCTTCTTTCCCCGGCCATTGAGCACTCTGGAGACTGTGCAGGTGGAAACTCCAGCTTTTGCCGCTATATCTTTAATTGTTACGCCCATATCTCTCCC
>DIPB01000098.1:0-2160 GCA_002426275.1 Firmicutes bacterium UBA5499 | reverse complement strand
CCCCTTGGGTTAAACGTTTTCCTTTTTTGAGTATATTCTAGTTCAACCAAGAAATTCCTTCCTGATTTTAAATATCTTTTAAAATAAAAAACGAGACCGCAGCGCAGCCTCGGATCATCTGACAGGAGCGGGCCTCAAGTATGCTCCCTGTTCCCGCAAGCGATTTTGAATCCGCCTGATTGCCGCAGGAGCATTGGCCACCTCCCGAAAATTCAGCGGCCACTTGCTGACCACCGCCGCCGCTGTCCCGGCAGCCTGGCCCACAACCATCCCAATGGGAATCACTCTGGCGCTGCCTGCCGCCTGCGAACTGTACGAGGCGGCTCTGCCCACCACCAACAAATTGGCGGGACCGGCTTGGGGAACCAGGCAGCGAAAGGGTATGCCATATCCGTCCACCGGATCGTAGAGACTCTGACAGCTTGCGCCGCGCTCAGCCGGCTGGATGTCCACAGGATACGAGCCAACGGCAATCTCATCCCACGGATGCCGTTCTTGCTCGATATCCTCAAGGGTGAGACAATAAATTCCTTGCAGATAGCGGCTTTCTCTCACGTAAAGTTCGCTGGCCGCTCCGGCGAAAACCGCGTTTTCAAAGCCGGGCGCATTGCCGCGCAAATATGTTACAATCCTCTGCGCCTCGGCCGTTCCCCGGGCTATGGCAGCTTGCCTTGACGCGGGATCCAGCACGTCCACATTGAAAATCAAAAGCGCGTTGACGAGGACGCTGTCGGAGTCGGTCCGCCCGATATTCAAACCCCGCAGGTACATATCCGGATCTTGCGGCCTGTACAGCTCGCTCACTTCCCAATATCCCCAGGCAGCAGTCTCGTTAGCGCCGACGCTGGGGTTCTTCTGCCCCTGTAAATACGCTTTCACCCTCGCCCAATTGACGCCGTCAACCGCGAAGATTAAAGTGGGCGCCATCCATAAATCAGGACGGCCCAAGTCCTGACGGCCCACATTGAAACCGGCTCCCGCCATAGCCGCCAGATTCCCATCGCCCGTCCCGTCGATAACGGTTTTAGCTCTGCAATGATAAACCTGTTCATCTGCGCTTTTCAAAACCAACGCCTTTAGTTTTTGGGAATCTTTTTCCAAAGAGATTACCCTTGTCTTTGTGCGCACAGTGAGGTTTTCGGAGGCGATGAGCCGATTGAAAGCGGCCAGAGCCTTCTCCGGAGCAAAAGCCGACTTTTTGCCCAGCAAATTCCACCATTCCGAAAACAGACCGCAGGTGAGCAAATTTCCTTTGGAATCATAGTTCATGTCTAGGAAATTTAATTCCGCCAGCGTCATAGTGTGCCCCACAATGGGATCTTTGGTCACCAAAAGCGTTCTGGCTCCGCATCTAGCTGCGGCAATGCCTGCCGTTATCGCCTCAGGCTCTCCCCCGACCACTACAACATCCCATTTCTCCGAGACCATACTCTGTCCGGCATGGGCAAAGCAAAGCAGCGTCAACAGCAAGCTGACAAAAACTTTATCGCGCAATAAAGATCAGTCCTTCTTACATTCTATTCAAACCATAAAAATCAGAAAGCTGCGATTTGTAAGCCTTGAGACCGGATAATCACTCAACTTCGCTTATAAGGAAAGGGGCCGCCCAGGCAGCCCCATCCGAACCGAAACATTCTCCTTAACCAATCAGCTCATCTAAAGTTTGGGTCAGTTCTTCTTTCGGCCTCAACCCTACCTTCTTTTCCACCAATTTGCCATCTTTGAAGAACAGCACAGTCGGGATGCTCATCACATCGTAACGGCTGGCCAATTCGCCATTTTCATCCACATTCACTTTGCCCACTGTGATTTTGTCGCCGTAACTTGCGGCCACTTCTTCGATGACAGGACCCAAAGCTCGGCACGGGCCGCACCAGGGAGCCCAGAAATCAACCACTGCCACGCCTTTGCCGCTGAGCACCTCAGAGGTGAAAGACTCTGTATCAAATTGCTTTGCCATTCACAACGCCTCCCTCAAAAATAATCTTCCCCTTTACGAAGAAAAATAACTGTCGTTGATTATCATCTTACCATATACCCCCAGGGGGTGTCAAGGGCGGCCCTTCTTTTGGTCGCGTCAAGTAACTGTAGGTCTGTCTGATGAAAAAATTTAGCCTCACCGTCCGGCGGACTGTTAAATGGCTTTTTGTGCAGTCAGTC
>DIPB01000066.1:10023-10809 GCA_002426275.1 Firmicutes bacterium UBA5499 | reverse complement strand
GGCGCGTTATGTGACGGAGGAAAACCACGCCGGGGAAATCCTCAAAAAGCTGCGGCGGGAAAACGCCTTCATTTCCTGCGACGAGGCCGGGGGCGTTTACAAAATTCACAATGTGCCGGGAAGCTATTTCCATTTAATAATGATTTGGGCAATCGTGGTGAAACAGATCTTTTCCTGTTTGCATTCGCTTGCTTAAGAATCGCCAGAAATTATTCTGCCGCTCAGCCGTTTTCCCCGTTTTTTTGCTCCAGCTCCTTCTGCCTTCCGACCCACGCGCCAAAGGCAGCGGCTTTCGCCGCCTCTGAATCGTCATCCAGATAAATGATTTCCTTGCCGCCGAAATGATCCTCAAACACCGCCGGCAGGTGATCCCGATAGCAATAGAGCGTCAGCTTGGGGCAGTTGACAAAGGCCCTGGGCAAAATGGTGGTGACGGAGCGGGGAATTTTGATTTCACGCAGGTTCGGACAATTTAAAAACGCGTCGTTGAGCAGCGCCCCCGTTCGGTTGAGGTCGACCGTTTCGATGAACCTGCTCCCTTTTCCAAAGGAGGTGCGCCCGATAATTTCCACCTCGTCCGGCAGCTTGATGTTCGGTTCGGTTCCCAGATACTCCTTCAGCAGCCCGTGTTCGATCTGAAAGTCGCCGACGGTTATGATGTCATGGCCGATTGGCGCGCTGACAGCGGGATTGCTGTGCGCGGTAACGGGCCAGCTCTCTGCCGCCGGGCCGGACGGTGATGCGGGCGTTTGCGGCGCCTGCGGAGTATAGCCCACGTTTCGCCGC
>DIPB01000066.1:9615-9941 GCA_002426275.1 Firmicutes bacterium UBA5499 | reverse complement strand
CCCACGTTTCGCCGCATTCCCAGCCGCTTGAACGCGGAGGTATATTTATAAAGGTATTCCTCCTCGGTCATCTTGTATTGAAGAATGGCCTGCTTGGTTGCGATCTGCAGCTTGAGTCCCCCCTGCAGGACGGTCTCCTCGAGATGGATGGCAAGAAACGGCTTTTTATCGCCGATAGCAAAGTTTATCTCATTTTGTACATTTAGCGAGCCGGCTGACGCGGGCGTGATGAAAACCACGAACAACGAGCATTTTTCCAATGCGTCGGCAATCTCGTCCGTCCATTCGTTCCCCGGGGCAATGCCCTCGTCATACCAGACGTTGTA
>DIPB01000066.1:7826-9514 GCA_002426275.1 Firmicutes bacterium UBA5499 | reverse complement strand
CCCTCGTCATACCAGACGTTGTAGCCGTTTTCGTTGAAGCCCTTGATCTGCGCGAACACCTTCTCGGAGTCCACGTGGGCATAGCTGATAAAAATGTACCGCTCATTCCCCCGGTAGGCCGGGAAAGGCATCCGCCCTACATTTGGGATAAGTATGCTCTCAGCCGGGCTATCTTGTTTTTTAAATCGGTCAAAAATCCCCATATTCAGTTACTCCTTTCGATATATCGCCATGCCAATGCGCGCAAGCAGCACGGGCATGTTCTGCACCGGGTCACGGTCCAGCTGTTTGATGTCGTCCGGCAGCTTATGGTAAGGAACAAGATAGGGGGTCCGCTTTTTGGCTGCATCCACAACCGCTCCCGGCGTCCAGCCTGTCGACATCCGTTCGGCAACCCACGCCTCGTGCTCTTTTTGGGCCAGAACCTCCACATACTCCGGCGGGATTTCGGCAACGCTTTCCTTTGCGGGGTCCGCCGGGCCCATGACAAAGCCCATATGACGCAGCTTTTCCGGGATGTCCATGGCCTGGCGCAGGTTGGAATATTTCAGCGCGTCGGGCAGCGTATCAAAATCAGGATATTTCAGTGGCTTATCGGAATAGCGCTCCTGTTGTTTTTCATTGTATAACTCATGTATGGCACGGGCCAGCCGCTCAAGGTCGTCCAATGCAGGACGGGGAATGATTCCTGTGTACTTAGGTGGAAGCGTCGGTTTTTTCAACGCCTTGCAGTGGATGGATACCGTGTTAAAGAGTTCATCCAGCGCCAGCAGCCTGTAGAGTAATTTTTTCTTTTCTCTTGAGAAATCCACCGATAGCGAGCCGTTATGGGTGATCAATGTGAGATCCAATCGGCTGTCCGTAATTGTGAGCCTCGCTTCTGCGGCCAGCGTGCGCTGCTTATCCTGGATGCCATAGGCCTCGCGATTCCACTCTTGAAGCTCATCGCAGAGGATCAGAAGGAATGCGATCGGGTGCGTGGAGGGGCTGAGCGCGCCGAGATGAAAGGGCTTTTTCTGCATCATATTCTTATAGCAGTTGTGCAGCAGAATAGCGCTGGCGCTATCCAGAACAGGCCAGAAAAAATACTCCGGCTTGTAGTTCGCCGATTGGATCAGATAACCGTACCATTTTAATACAATGATGGCACTGTAATAGCCGTGATCGACAAATCCCAATTTCGCCATCACGTGGACAAAATCATCCAGCGCGTATTTGACAGCCTTCAAGTCAATGTCAAGGGAGGTATGGATTCTATGCGCCAGTAGATCCACGGGCTTGAGCGTATCGATATATACGCTGTCCTCATAACGGTCAAAATAGCAGCGCGTAAATTCACGCTTGGGAATCACTTCGGAAATGCGGTTAAGCCTGTCAAAATTGGCAAATGAAAGCTGGACATTGACAAGTTCGCCTTCGCCCTCCACGGCTGTGGTAAAATCGATAAATTTATTGATCTGCCGTCCAACGATTTCCACGGGATAGCCTACGTCGTGAAACAGCGAGGCCAGCCCCCAGCGGTAAAAGAACTCCTCGTTTTTTGTACTGTAGGCATGGGGATAGTCGTCTGCGCCCAGTATGATTTTGCGAAAAGCGGCGCGGTAATGGGTATTCTGCGCATGAACGCAAAGGCCGAGAATAAAAACATTGACGGAATGAATGTAGTGATCGCGTTGCTTATCAGTAAG
>DIPB01000066.1:7361-7711 GCA_002426275.1 Firmicutes bacterium UBA5499 | reverse complement strand
CGTTGCTTATCAGTAAGGAGCGCGGCGTTTTCTTCGTAGCTTTTCAGCACATCCAGCAGGTCGATAAAAGGATTTGATGCTCCGGGTAGCCTGATCCGATAGCTGTCGAAAAATGTGCGGTAAACCGCAAACGCGGTCTCTTTTGTTTCATGCTTTAGAAACTCGAATATAGCCTGACGCATGAATATTTTGTAGCAGTGGCCGCGCTTCACGTCCTCAAAAACCTCAAGCTCGTTAAAAAATCGTTCGACATATTTGCTCATATCATTCATTTGCTTACCCTCCAACTATATCTACCGAACCTAATGCCGCGACAGGATCATTATTATATAATATAGCGCTTTCTGCAA
>DIPB01000066.1:6901-7135 GCA_002426275.1 Firmicutes bacterium UBA5499 | reverse complement strand
GTTTGCTTTTTTCATATGCCGTCCTTGCAGCAGATCGCGGATGCCATACAGTATTCGAAAGCCGGGCTGTTGCGTTATTTCCCTAGCAAGGAGGCTATCTACCGCGCCGCTATCGCAGCAGCACATGATCAAGCACTCTATCAATAAATAAAAGAGGCCATCCCGTTATGAGTTCCGATATTATAAAACCAAGGAATCAATATGAAATTTCCGTTTTTTGCTATCTGCTTTTAA
>DIPB01000066.1:6490-6726 GCA_002426275.1 Firmicutes bacterium UBA5499 | reverse complement strand
CCGTGGACCGCCACAATACGCTTCACAATGCGAAGCCCCAACCCATGACCCAAAGATGCTTCGGGAAGCGTATTCCGGTTTAAAAGCGCCAACTGCTCATCAGAAAAGCCTGTTCCGTCATCCTGAACAGTCAGCCGGAGCAGTTTTCTTTTCGCACATAATTCAATCCGAATCGAACAGCCTTGCGGGTTGTGGTGTACACTGTTGCCAATCAGATTATTAAGCAGGCGAACCAG
>DIPB01000066.1:6122-6374 GCA_002426275.1 Firmicutes bacterium UBA5499 | reverse complement strand
AGCGCCCTATCGCCGCGCAGCTGCAAAGCTACGGCGGCAGGGTCGATTTCTACCTCAACAGGGTATTTTTCATCCAGGTCGGCATTCAGAAAATCCGCCGCCGCTTCGCGGACAAGCGCAGCCATGGAAAGACGTTCGGTTTGCAGCGGCTCCATGGCGTATTCCAGACGACTTACAAGATTCAGGTCGGCAATAAGCAAACGCATTTCTTCTCCCTTGCGGCGGATAATACCTGCTTGCTGCCTTTGCTTA
>DIPB01000066.1:0-5999 GCA_002426275.1 Firmicutes bacterium UBA5499 | reverse complement strand
TCCAGGCTCGCGGCATAGCCGAGCACCACCGAAAGCGGTGTCCGGATATCGTGAGAAACTCCCGATATCCATTCGGCGCGTGCCGCGTCCCTGTTTTTGTGCCAGCGTCCCGTCATCCGCACGGATACGGTCAGAATTACAAGAAAATTACACACCAGAGCCACCCCAAACCAAACGGGCCAGAAATAAAGTTGTGCAACCGGCATTTCCAGCGGATATTTCCAGGCCGAATCCTTAGGTGCGCCCAGTACAAACAGGCCGTCTTCCACACCCCATACCTTGACCGGATAATCGTTAAGATACCAGCGGGAAAAAACGGCCACATCGGAAAGGGTATACTGCTCCGCTACTTCTACAGGTTTTTCATACGCCCATACGACCTTTCCCGTTTCATCGGAAATAAGCATGGCCCAATAGTCGTTTGCCGCGAGAGCATCCATTATTTCTTCAGGAAGCATGTAGCCGCCGTTGGTATGCCCCAGTGCCTCGGCGTATGGGGAGACCCGCGGCTCACTTCCTTTATCTGAAAGAGTAACGACCGCATAGGAAAATAGTCCGATGTTCACCACCAAACCTACCGCTAAAATAGCCGCCAGCAAGGCTGCCAGCCGCAATGCGCTGTGCAGTGCGCGTTTGGGCTTCATGGCGCCTTCGCCTCCTTCAGCAGCCGGTATCCCAGACCGCGCACCGTGATAAGCCAGCGCGGGTGGGAAGGATCAGCTTCGATCTTTTCCCGCAGGCGGCGTATGTGTACCATCAACGTATTATCATAGCCGATGTTCTCGTCATTCCACGCCGCCAAACACAGGCTGTCCATCGTGACGATATGGCCACGGTTTTCGTTCAACTTGGAAAGCAATGCGTATTCCTTTGCGGTCAGTATCTTTTCTTCTCCGTTTCCCGTCACGGCGCCACTGCTCATATCCACCGTCACGCCGCCAAGAAGAATCCGTTCCGGCGAAGAGGGCTCGGTCATATAGGTACGGCGCAGGACAGCCTGAAGGCGAAGCGTCAGCTCCCGAGGCAGAAATGGTTTTGTGATATAATCATCCGCGCCAAGGCCCAGCCCCCGCAGACGCGCCTCGTCCTCGTCCCGCGCGGAAAGAAACAGTACCGGGACGTCCGCCTGCCGCCGCAGCTGCGAAAACAGTCCAAAACCGTCGCCGTCCGGAAGCATCACATCCAACAGCACTGCCTGCGGCGCAAAATCCTGTGCGACGGTCAAAGCATCCGCCGCAGTGAGCACGGTCCTGATCTGATCAAATCCTTCCTGCCGCAGCAGGGTATCCAGCATGGCCAGCACTTCCGGCTCGTCATCCACCAGAAGCAGCCGCGCTTCGTGTATATCCTGCACAGTACCCGCTCCTTTCTGCCGTTTATGCTTCTATTATAATAGTCTGCTGTTGCGCCGCTGCGGAAAAACTGAAAATTTAAGGTAAATGTAAGCCTGTCGTCAGCGACATGTAAGGCGGGCGCGGTATCCTGTGGAGGAAAACAGGAAGGAGATCTGCTATGGACTATTGTATTACTACCGACCGCCTTACCAAGCGCTATGGACAGGAAGTTTCCGTAAACCGTATCGGTCTTGCCGTTCCCATCGGAACGGTATACGGCTTTCTTGGCCCGAACGGCGCGGGCAAGACCACGACAATGAAGATGCTGCTGGGACTTGTGCATCCCACCGAGGGAGATATCTGCGTGCTGGGACAGAACGTAAACGAGAAGAACCGCTTGTCCGTCCTTCGAAATGTGGGCTCCCTCATCGACTCGCCCAGCTATTACGGCCATCTTACGGCCCGGGAGAATCTGGAGATCGTGCGTTCGCTGCGTGGCCTGCCCAAGGGAGAAATTGATGCGGCTCTGGACACGGTACGACTGACCGGGACTGGCAATAAACAGGCTTCGAAATTTTCTCTGGGCATGAAGCAGCGACTTGGAATCGCCGCCGCGCTGATGGGCAGGCCAAAGCTGATGATTCTGGATGAACCCACAAACGGCCTCGACCCCGCCGGGATACAGGAAATGCGGGAGCTGATTAAATCTCTCCCTGCTCAGTATGGCATGACGGTAATGGTATCAAGTCATCTTCTGTCTGAGATCGGCCAGATTGCCGACCATGTGGGCATCATCCGAAAAGGCGAGCTTGTGTTTCAGGACACCCTTGCGTCTCTGCATGCCAAAAGCAGCCGCCATCTGGCGCTGCGCACCAGCGACAACGAGCGGGCCGCAACGCTTCTGCCGAATTCCAAAGGCACGGACGGCTGGCTTACACTGCCGCAGCTTACGGACGAACAGGCGGCAGAGGCAAGCCTTTTACTGGCGCAAAACGGCATAGGGATTGTGCGCATGGAACAGCGCGAAAAGAGCCTTGAGGACATCTTTCTGGAGATGACCGGAACGGAGGCGGCTTTATGAACATGCTGCGGCTTGAATTCTATAAGGCCCGTCGCAAGCATTACTGGCTCATTGTTGCGGCTATGAGCGGGATGCAGGCGTTGTGGCTTATATGGGCCTTTCGGCGCATCGATGCCCGCGACCTTGTCCAGGGGTACCTGGAGAGTCTGTACCAGTTTACCATGCTTAATTCCATTGTGCTGCCCGTGATGACCGCGGTGCTTGTCTCCAGACTGTGTGACATCGAACACAAGGGCAGCGCCCTGAAGGTACTGTTTACGATGCAACCCTCCGGCACGCTGTTCGACGCGAAGTTTCTCTGCGCGGGCATTCATCTTGCAGCGGCAGTGGGGTTCCAGATAGCGGTCATTTTGCTGATGGGACACGTCAAAGGCTTCGGTTCCCCAACGCCGACCGCGGACTTCGTCTTGTATTTCGGCTCACAGCTGTTGTGCAGCTTGTTCCTGGCGCTGTTTCTTCAAATCCTTGCGCTGCGGCACGTCAACCAGTTCATCCCGCTGGCCGCGGGGCTCATCACAGGCTTTCTCGGCCTGATGGCGATGTTCTTTCCGGCGTGGGTCATGCGGCTGGTGCCCAGCGCCTATTACGGTTTGCTTTCCACGGTGCACATGGACTGGGACCGGGCCGCGGGCATCGTGACGTATTACCGGGCGCCGTTCCCGGTCGCGGACTGTGCGCTGCTCACCACCGCCCTCGTGATTTTATATTGGTTTGGCCGCAAAAGTTTTGTTAAAAGGGAGGTGTAAGCCGTGCTGTTCACTGTCGTAAAAATTGAAATCCTAAAGCTGCGCCGCGCGCCGGTATGGATCGCCTTTTTCACACTGCCGCTTCTGGCGGCTGTTATGGGCACCTTTAACTATCTTCAGAACATCAGTATCCTCACAAAAGAATGGTACAGCTTATGGACGCAGCACACAATCTTTTCCAGCTTCTTCTTCCTGCCGTCGATTATCGGCGTGCTGTGCGCTTATCAATGGCGGCTGGAACATCGGGAAAACAATTGGAACAGCCTGATGACCCTTCCGGTTTCGGCGCAGAGTATTTTCACGGGAAAGCTCATCGTTTCAGCGGGACTGGTCCTTCTGACGCAGACGCTCACTGGCGTGCTGTTCATTGCCTGTGGAAAATATGCGGGATTGCCGGGCACGGTGCCTTCCGACTTACCACGCTGGCTTCTTCTGGGTGCGTGCGCGGGCCTATCCATCGCGTCGGTGCAATTGGCCTTCTCAATGATCGTCAAAAGCTTTGCCATCCCCGTGGGGATCGCACTGATGGGAGGCATCCTGGGGCTTGTCATGGCGAGTTCGGGATGGGGACTTTTCTGCCCCTATTCCTTGCTGGCACTCGGTATGAATGCCAACGGCAGCGGGTACCTGACGGCCGGAGATACCCTTCCATTTTTTGTTTCTTGCGCTGTGTTTACACTATTGCCGACGCTGTTCGCCGTGTGGTGGCTAAAAAAGAAAGATGTTTGATTGTCATGAGATTTTGAGCAAGAAGCAAAACTCCCCATTGGCCTCAGCCAATGGGGAGGGTCAATCAAGACATATTGGAGTGGCTGGCCCTTCCATTATGTCTTGATTGGCGATAAACAGAAATTTATTAAGCCTTCAACATTGAGCAAAGAACGACTTCAGCAATTCAACATACTTTTTAGGATGCACTAAACTCAATTCGCCATGTCTCATTGCCGGTGCGATGTAAAGCTCGCTGTCTTTGATGGCTTCGTGCAACCGTTGGGCAGATTTTTTCATAACTCCAATTTCATTTTCTCCGATAATAATCAAAACCTTTGATTGGGTATCCTCAATGCTGTTTTTTAAGTTATAATTACCGTTACTCAATGTTATATTGATCAGCGATTGCTTTGATATTTTCAGACTATCTCGATAATACTTTTCAAACATATCGTCAGGAACACAAAGCGTTTTTGCCTGCAGTTTGGAAAACCACCTGCTCTTAACCAATCCATATAAAAGTTTATATGCCGGAATAGTCATAGCCGCAGTTCCTTTGATTGGATATACCAATGCACTTTCAATAATGGCATATTGTGCAATATCTGCTCTTTGAGATAAGACCTCTGTTATTATTTGTGCACCGATTGACAATCCACCAACTGCGAATACTTTACCATTATAGTTTGCATCAATATAATCGATAAGTTTTTCAGCGGAATCCTGGATGCTTACAAATTCCTCATCGCCATTCTCGCCATGGCCATCAATGATAGGGGTAACTATATGAAATTCAGATTGTAGATGTTCAACGACACTTTGCAGGGACCAAGAAGAAAGGCCGCCGCCATGCATCAAAATAATTGTGGGCATTTGTTTGTTTGCAGTTCCTTCGAATATCATTTTTAATATCCTTTCGCAGGGTATAACTCTTCCTGACAAATTCCTGTTCGCAGGGTGCTTTTAGTCATATAATTCACCCGAATTTCAATTTATATTATATATACAGAAAAAACGGAAGCAGCATTGCTTTACAATCGGTTGCTTCCAGAACAGCGTTTCGCAGCCAATATTTATCTCAAGGTTAATGATATGACGCGGCTCGAAAATCACCTGAGAGCGGGATGGGTTGTTGGCTTGTCTTGCTATCGCAATATACACGTCATCAGCTCGTTTAAGCCAATCTGTTAAAAAGGCTGTTTTCCCATAACCTAGAAAGCGCTGCTTTTGAGTCTTTTGAAATTTAAATAAGGAAACGCATATACCCCCATAAAATATGCCACAGTATATAGTACGTAACCCTCATTGAGATAAAATCGTATCGCTTAAAACTTGAGACTTTTGGAAAGAACCTCCATGCTTTGGTGCAAAGATGATGTGAATACAGATTCCAGAAAGCTTATTGCAACATACGTGAAGATGATTACTGGAAGCAATGGTGGAGGTGATATAAGTGAGTAACCAAATTGAGAAAAAACATATCCGTGTCAATGGCGTCGGTATAACATGCTATTGCGCCGGAGACGGTAACGATACGATCGTACTATTGCATGGCGCTGGTGTGGATTCAGCAATGCTTTCCTGGGCCGAGGTGATCCCGTTGCTATCCAGCCGATATCAAGTCATTGCGCCGGATCTGCCGGGATATGGAGCAAGCGACCGGATAAACGGCGAATATACATTGGCATTTTATACAGATATCGTCAAGGGCATCATCGAAACATTTGGGGGTAAACCCGTTATCCTAATCGGGCTGTCCTTAGGAGGCGGTATATGCCTGAATATGGCGCTAATATATCCGGAGCTTATTAGGGTTCTTGTGCTGGTTAACGCCTGGGGATTATTTGAAAAATTGCCATGGCATCGGCCAATTCATTGGTTTGTTCGTTCAAAGTTCAACGACAATTTGTACGCATGGACGAACAAATATCCATCCATTATCAGATTCTCCTTAAAATACAATTTATTTGGCGACAAATCAAAGGTGAGCGAAGATTTGGTCGCTGAAATACATAAAGCCATGCTGGAGCCTGATGCAGGAAAGCCATTCATCTCCTTTCAGAGAAGCGAGATTACGCCTGCGGGCTTCACGACAGATTTGTTTGGGAGGCTTGAAGAAATAAGTGC
>DIPB01000147.1:14968-15317 GCA_002426275.1 Firmicutes bacterium UBA5499 | reverse complement strand
AACTTTCCACCTTTTTGAATAATAACTTTTCGCTCTCTGAACAAATATGTAGGACTGCAGAAAATATCCATTCGGGATACCAAAGATCAGGCGAAATCTTGCCTTAATTAGAGATTATCCTCTAGCCGCACCCTTTGGCTGACAATGCAATAGCATCAAGATTAACGGCAGCTTTTCCAAATGTTTAGTGAAGACACCACGCTACTTTAATTATGTATTTTCTGTTCACTCATTCTTATCACGCTATTACCTTGTTTATATTAAAATAGATATCTATATATGTATACTCCATCTGTAAAGAAATTCCTGCCAATTTTTAATAGAAATTAAACATTTTTTTTTTTTTTTT
>DIPB01000147.1:10552-14869 GCA_002426275.1 Firmicutes bacterium UBA5499 | reverse complement strand
TTTTTTTTTTTTTTTTTAGATTTTAAGTGCTAAAGTGCCTGCTAAACACATCATGAACGCTTAAAAAATCCCGTAGCGTCTCCGCTTGCTCCTGGCCTGACAAAAGGATATACTTGTTTATGTAAGTAAATACGCGCCAGGAGGTTTTGGCAATGAAAAAGCTGAGCTTGCTTTTGATTTTTGCCCTGTGCTTCGCTTGCCAATTTGCGGGCGCAGCCGAAAGATATGAAGCTACGGCAATAAAAAGCTATCCATACAAAGTGCAACGGGGAGACGCAATGTCCAAGCTTGCCGGAAAGTTTAACGTGAGCCTTGGAGCGCTCTTGGCCGCCAATCCCACAGTCCATCCGAACCGAATTTATCCGGGCCAAATCCTGAACATTCCCCGGGATTCGAGAAGCGTCATAGTGAGCAAATTCTCAGTAGAAGTGGCGAAGCTGGTCAATAGAGAAAGAGCAAAGCGGGGTTTGCCGGCCTTGAAATTGGACGGTAAGCTCACCCAGCTGGCCCAGGCCAAGGCCGAGGATATGCGCAAGCGCAAGTATTTTTCCCACACCTCGCCCGCCTATGGCTCCGCGTTCCAGATGATGGACAAGTTCGGCGTTCGTTATTCCTGCGCAGGAGAAAATATCGCCAAAGGACAAGAGTCCCCCCTGGAGGTAGTGACAGACTGGATGAAGAGCCCGGGCCACAAGCGCAACATCCTCAATCCGGACTTCGATACCATAGGCGTGGGCCATAGCCAGGAGATCTGGGTCCAGATGTTCATCCAAGCGAAATCATAAAAAAAAGCCTTTTGAGGAGACTTTAGAGCCGACTCAAAAGGCTATTCCCAGATAGACGAAAACACCGCTGCTCAAGACCAGCAGCACCCAATCCAGAGGGCGCATCTTCAGCCGATGCAGCCGCGTGCGGCCTTCCCCGCCGCGGTAGGCGCGGGCTTCCATGGCAATGGCCAGCTCGTCTGCCCTTTGAAAAGAACTGATGAACAGCGGCACCAAAAGCGGAATCATGGCGCGCACTCTGCGGCTGAGGCTGCCGGTGACAAAATCCGCTCCCCGGGCCTCTTGGGCTTTCATGATCCTCTCCGCTTCATCCAAGAGCGTGGGAATGAAGCGCAGGGCGATGGTCATCATCATGGCCAGCTCGCTCACAGGCAAGCCGAACTTCTTCAGCGGCCAGAGCAAATACTCCAGACCGTCCGTTAAGGACATTGGCGAGGTTGTCAGGGTGACCAAGGTGGTGCCGAACATCAGAAGCGCCAAACGCACCACCACGACGAACCCTTCCTGCACGCCTTCCATCGTCACGTGCAGCGGGCCCAATGCGTAGATAACTTTGCCCGGATCCGTGAACGCATGCAGAATCCAGGTGAAAAAAAGCAGCCAGATGATGGGACGCAGGCCGCGGAGAATCATGCTGAAAGGGATCGTGCTCAGGAGGATCGCTGACAAAAGGAAGGCGGCAGTTAGGGCGAAGCCCGTCAAGCTTTCAACCAAAAAAATGCAGATCACAAACACTAAGCTCACAGTGAGCTTAGTGCGGGGATCCAGTTTATGCACCGGAGATTCCCCTGGCACAAATTGACCGATGGTAACACCCTTTAGCATCTCTGCCTCCACGCCCTCATGATTTCCGCTTTCGCGTCTCGGACTGTAAAAATATCTCCCCGCACCTTCCAGCCTTCTGCCCTGAGCCTTTGCATCAGCTCCGTCACGGGCGGCGGCGCCAAAGCCGCGGCCTTGAGCTTTTCCCGCTGGGTGAAGACCTCTTGGGGCGTACCGTCCAGGCAGACTTTGCCTTGGTGTAAAACCACCATTCTGTCCACTCTGGGCGCCAAATCCTGCATGCGATGGGAGATGAAAATAATGGTGCGGCCTTCCGCGTGGAGCCTCTCCACCACGGCAAGGATTTTCGTTCTGCCTTCCGGATCCAAGCCCGCGGTGAGCTCGTCTAGGATCAGAAGCTCCGGCTCCATGGCCAAAACTCCGGCCAAAGCGACCCTTCTCTTTTGACCGCCGCTGAGCGCGAAGGGCGAACGGTCCCCATACTCGGCAGGATCCATTCCCACCAGGGACAAAGCCTTCCTGGCCCGCTCTTCAGGACGGGGAAGCTCCAGATTCCGCGGCCCGAAGCTGACGTCCGAGAGCACCGTCTCGTCGAACAGCTGGTGCTCTGGATACTGAAAAACCATACCCACGCGGCTGCGCAGCGCTTTGAGATCCGCTTTGCTGCCGGGATCCAGGCCGTCCACCTGCAAAACGCCGGGCTTCACAGGCAAGAGGCCCGCAATCAATTGCACCAATGTGGATTTCCCAGAACCTGTCTGTCCGGCCAGTCCCACGAACTGGCCGCGAGCTATGGAAAGAGAAACGCCGTCCAGGGCTTTCTGGGCCATAGCCGTGCCGCTGCCATATTCAAAGGTTAAATTTTTGATTTCAATCATTGACATAACCACTTCACCATAGCTTCCACAGTATAAACGCGGGGCGGGACGGGCAGTTTACTTTGCCGCAATTGCCAAGATAATTCCGCGATCTGCGGCAGCTCCAGCCCTAAATTATATAAAATCGGCTGACTGAAGATCTCCTGAGGAGGACCTGAGAGAGCCAGCCTGCCGCCGGAGAGCACAAAGATCCGATCCGCGCAGGCCGCTTCTTCCATGAAGTGGGTGATCAACAGCAGAGTGATGCCTTTTTTGTGCAGGCTCTCGAGGGTTGCCCAGACCTCGTCGCGGCCCTGGGGATCCAGCATGGCCGTGGGCTCGTCCAGGACTATGCAGTCCGGTTCCATGGCCAGCACGCCAGCGATGGCAACACGCTGTTTCTGGCCTCCGGAAAGCTTGTGAGGCTCGGAGTTGGCCAACTGAGACATGCCGACCTGACAAAGGGCCCAGTCCACCCTGCGGCGCAGTTCTTCCTGGGGCAAGCCGAGATTTTCCGGGCCAAAGGCCACGTCTTCCTCCACCGTGGTGGCCACCAGCTGATTATCCGGATTCTGAAAGACCATGCCCACGCGGCGGCGGATCTCCCAGATCTGGCCGCTATCTGCCGTCGAGGTGGAGACGCCTCCCACGCGCACTTCCCCTTCCGAAGGCAGAAGCAGGGCGTTGAGATGCTGGGCCAAGGTGGATTTTCCCGAGCCGTTGGGACCGATGACGGCCACGAATTCGCCTTGTTCAACCCGAAGTGAGAGCTCTGACAGGGCCGCAGTATTGTGATACTTATAGCTGACATTTTCCAATTCGATCAAAGCAGCCATGAAGTTCCTCCCAAATTAAAAGGTTAGAGACTGGTGACGGCCTCTAACCTCTCGTGCAGATAGCTCAAACTAATTCGATCAAAGCCGTTGGCGCCCATTCTCCCCGGCGTAGACCAGCTTTCAGGATTCTCACATAGCCGCCGCTGCGTTCCTGATAGCGTGGAGCGATCTCGCCGAAAAGCTTCTTCACAGCATCCGGCGAAAGCATGTAGGCTGCTGCTTGCCGCCTGGCATGAAGATCGCCGCGCTTGCCAAGGCTGATGAGCTTTTCAACTTCGCTTCTCACGGTTTTCGCCTTCGCCTCGGTGGTTATCACCCGGCCATGGAGAATCACTGACGTGGCCAGATTTCGCAGCATGGCTTGGCGTTGATCAGTGGGCCGCCCTAATTTCCGCATTCTTTTCCCCCCTCCACGCTACTTATCGTCCTGACGAAAGGAAAGGTTCAAAGCCTCAAGCTTCTCCTTTACCTCATCCAGGGATTTTTTACCCATGTTACGTATCTTCTCCATATCCTCTTCGGTCTTCTTTGTTAAGTCGCCCACGGTATTGATCCCAGCGCGCTTAAGACAATTGAATGAACGTACGGAAAGCTCCAATTCTTCGATGAGCTTCTCCAGGATTTGGTCCTTCTCGTCTTCCTTTTCCACGGTGACCTCTTCCTGACTGTCTTCGATGCCAGTGAGATTAACGAAAAGGGTAAAGTGATCCAAGAGGATCTTGGCAGCGGAACTGACGGCCTCTTCCGGCGCGATGCTGCCGTCTGTCCACAACTCGAAGACGAGCCGGTCAAAATCCGTGATCTGTCCCACCCTGGTATTCTCCACATTGTAGTTGACTTTCCGCACCGGACTGAAAATGGCGTCCACCGGAATCACGCCGATGGGGCTGTCCGGAGATTTCAGCTTCTCTGCCGGAACGTAACCTTTGCCCTTTTGGGCGGTCACTTCCATGACAAAGTCCCCGCCTTCATTCAATGTGGCCAGATGCAGCTCTGGATTGAGGACTTCCACCTCGCTTGAAAACCGGAGATCCCCGGCGGTGATCTCAATGGATC
>DIPB01000147.1:7751-10444 GCA_002426275.1 Firmicutes bacterium UBA5499 | reverse complement strand
GGTGATCTCAATGGATCCACCCTCGGGGCTGCCCCCGGCCTCTGCGTCTTCCCCAGCGGGATCAGCTGTGACTTTCTTGCCGTTTTTAAATTCCACTTTGCCGATTAGCGGCTCATCGCTGTGAACTGTGAGCAGAACCTCTTTCAGATTCAGCATGATCTCTATGGTATCCTCCACTACCCCCGGAATGCTGGAAAATTCGTGGAGCACGCCATCGATCCTCATGGAAGTCACGGCTGCCCCGGGTAGTGAGGAGAGCAAGACACGCCTTAGTGCGTTGCCGAGAGTTATGCCGTAACCGCGATCCAATGGTTCGACAATGAACTTACCATAAGTTTCCTCTCGCTTTTCGCACTCTATCCGCGGCTTCTCAATTTCGGTCAATGTTACACCCTCCTTCAAAACACGCCGCTGGCGTTTAGTTCAACTGGGCAGAGAGGGTTATCTGGAATAAAGCTCAACAATCAGATGCTCTTGCACCGTGTTATCGATCTGCTCACGTTTGGGCAGCTCCAAAACGCGCCCTGAAAGGGACTCAGCGTTCAGCTGCAGCCACTCAGGCACTCCCCGCTTACCTAGATCCTGCGCCAAGGAAGCGATTACGGGATGCTCCCGGCTGGACTCGCGTACGGCAACCTCGTCGGCCGCCTTCAGCAGATATGAGGGAATGTTAACCCGCCTGCCATTTACTTGGAAATGGCCATGCAACACCATCTGCCTGGCCTCTGCCCTGGAAGCGGCAAACCCCAGCCGATACACTACATTGTCAAGTCTTCTCTCTAAAAGCTGCAGGAGATTTTCCCCTGTGATTCCCCGCTTGCGCTCGGCGATTTTGAAATAACGGACAAATTGTCCTTCCAAAAGGCCGTAGCTTTGACGGAGCTTCTGCTTTTCCCGCAGCTGAATACCATATTCGGATACTTTCTTTCTCCCCTGGCCGTGTTCGCCAGGAGCGTAAGCTTTCCTATCGATGGCACACTTGTTTGTAAAGCAGCGGTCCCCTTTAAGGAAGAGCTTTTCGCCTTCCCGTCGGCATAACCGGCAGACTGGGCCCGTGTACCTTGCCATTCTTACACCTCCTCTATTGCTACACCCGCCGTCGCTTTGGTGGACGGCAACCATTGTGGGGGATCGGCGTTACGTCTTTGATCATGTTCACTTCCAGGCCTGCGGCCTGCAGCGATCTGATGGCAGCCTCCCTGCCCGATCCCGGTCCTTTAACGCAAACCTCGATCTCTCTGAGCCCATGCTCCATGGCAACCCTGGCAGCCGCGTCAGCAGCCATCTGAGCGGCAAAGGGCGTTCCCTTCCGGGAACCCTTAAAGCCCACATTGCCCGAGCTGGACCATGACAGAACGTTGCCCTGGCGATCGGAAATCGTCACAATTGTATTATTAAAGGTGGAGCGGATATGGGCGACGCCGCTTTCAATGTTCTTGCGTTCCCTGCGCCTGGTTTTGGCTCCACGCCTTACCTTCGCCATTTTCTGTACCTCCCTTAAGCCCGTTTCTTTTTAGCTCCAACCGCCCGCTTGGGCCCTTTCCGCGTCCTGGCATTGGTGCGGGTGCGCTGTCCGCGCACAGGCAGTCCCATGCGGTGCCTTCTTCCTCTGAAGGAACCGATATCGATCAGGCGTTTAATGTTCATAGCTTCCTCGCGCCTCAGATCGCCTTCCACCTTGAACTCGTGATCTATGAGCTCACGGATTTTCGAGACCTCGGCTTCTGTGAGATCGCGCACTCTTGTGTCTGGACTGACGCCTGTTTTAGAGATGATTTCCCGGGCCAGAGAGGGGCCAATTCCGTAAATATAGGTGAGGGCCACCTCAACGCGCTTATCCCTGGGCAGATCCACCCCTGCTATACGAGCCATCGTTTCACCTCCCTAACCCTGCTTCTGCTTATGCTTGGGATTTTCGCAAATAACCATTACCTTGCCCTTACGGCGAATGAGCTTGCACTTCTCACACATCTTTTTTACTGAAGGGCGTACCTTCACTTTCGTTACCTCCTTGCCCCCTACTTATATCGATAAACAATCCGACCTCTGGACAAGTCGTAAGGGGAGAGTTCGACTGTCACCTTATCCCCCGATAAGATCTTGATGAAATGCATTCGCATTTTCCCCGAAATATGGGCCAAGACCTTATGGCCGTTTTCCAATTCCACGCGGAACATCGCATTGGGAAGGGGTTCGATGACTCTCCCTTCCACTTCAATCACATCTTGTTTAGCCAAGTTTGTCCTCCCCTCCTTGCCCAGGAGTCGTGCTGTTTTCTTGCTCCAGAAGTCTTGAGAGGGCGCCTCTGAGCTCCGAGTTTGTAATCTTCTCTCCGGCTTGCAATCTGCTTGCCAGCCCGTCGTCCCGCAGCTTGCGATTTTTAAGATGCGCGGGATTCTTTTTCTTGGGCTGATCCAGCTTCCTGCTGCTGCCGTCCGCCACCAGCACCCTGTCGCCGGCCAGGCCGACTACCAGGTAATGGCGGCCTCTGTCTCTGCCAGAAGTTGAAAACACTAACTGCCCCAGCTGCGGCACGCTTCCCATGTCACGCTTTATCCTCCTGGAGGACTGTCAAAGGCACGGGGCCGTCTTGGGTGATGGCAACTGTATGCTCAAAATGCGCGGACAGTTGGCCGTCGGCAGTTCTCACTGCCCAGTTATTGCTGTCGACTTTGATGCGGTGAGTGCCCACG
>DIPB01000147.1:6476-7621 GCA_002426275.1 Firmicutes bacterium UBA5499 | reverse complement strand
TCAATGGCAAGGGTCATGCCAACCCTGAGGGTGATGCCCCTGCCTGCCCTGCCGAAGTTTGGAACTTGGGGATCCTCGTGCATCGCTCTGCCGATGCCATGTCCCACCAGGTCCCGCACTATTCCGTAGCCTGCCTGGGCGCCCACTTGTTCGATGGCAGCAGAGATGTCTCCCAATTTATTGCCGGGCCGCGCCTGCGCAATGCCAGCCCAGAGAGCCTTTTCCGTAATCGTCAAAAGCCTTTGGGCCACCGGAGAAACCTGGCCCACAGCCAGGGTCTGGGCGCTGTCCGCCTGCCAGCCGCCAAGGATGGTGCCGATGTCCAGGCCGATGATATCGCCATCTTCCAGGCGCTCCGGACCGGGGAAACCATGAACCACAACGTCGTTTAGGGCCACGCAAATGCTGGCCGGAAATCCCTGAAACCCTTTAAATGAAGGAACTGCGCCCTGGCTTCTGATATAATCTTCGGCAGCTCGATCCAACTGGGCGGTTGTGACGCCCGGCTTCACCAGCTGGCGCATTTTGGCGTGCGTCTGCGCCAAAACCTGACCGGAACGGCGCATCAGCTCTATTTGCTCAGCTGACTTAAGCGTGATCATTCGCCGGCATCTCCCAACTTAGATTTGATTTGCTGATAAGTTTCAGCGCGAGCCAAATTGCCGTCCACAGTGAAGAGAATTCCCTTTTCCCTGTAGTAGGCAACCAGCGGCGCCGTCTTTTCCTGGTATTCCGCCAGCCGCCTGCGGATGGTCTCCGGCGCGTCGTCCGCCCTGCGCTCCACCTTTCCGCCGCAGCCGTCGCACTTGCCTTCCTGACGCGGGGGCTTGCTCTGAGCGTGATAGGGAGCGCCGCAGGACGTGCACACCAGTCGCTGCGCCAGCCTGCTGACTATAAGCTCCGGATCCGTCCGCACTTCCACGACGTAATCCAGCTTCTCCCCAAGCTTCGCCAGCATCTGGTCCAAAGCCCGAGCCTGGGGCAGCGTCCTGGGGAAACCGTCAAGCAGGCAGCCGCCTTTAGCGTTCCGCAGAAACTCTTCCACCAGACCCGTGATCACCTGATCCGGAACCAGCTTGCCTGCGTCCATATAAGAAGCCGCCTCTTTGCCTAGGGGCGTCTCGGCTGCCACAGCCTCCCGCAGG
>DIPB01000147.1:0-6383 GCA_002426275.1 Firmicutes bacterium UBA5499 | reverse complement strand
CCTCCCGCAGGAGATTGCCCGTGGAAAGGTGAGCCAGGCCAAAGTCCTCTACCAAAAGCTCCGCCTGAGTGCCTTTGCCCGCGCCTGGGGCTCCCAGGAGGATTATTTTCAAGTTTCTCTTCATCATTTCATGAACCCTTCATAGTTGCGCATCACCAGACTGGTTTCCAATTGCTTCATGGTATCCAAAGCTACGCCCACCACGATCAGAAGCGAAGTTCCGCCCCAGTAGATGCTGGTCACCCGAGTGAGCGACGAGACCACGTAAGGCAAGATGGCGATCACCGCCAGGAAGAACGCGCCTACCAATGTGATTCTGGTGAGCACCTTTTCCAGATACTCGGCCGTGGGCTTGCCAGGCCGAATCCCGGGGATGAATCCCCCATACTTTTTGATGTTGTTGGCCACATCGATGGGATTGAAAGTGACCGCCGTGTAAAAGTAAGTGAAAAAGAAGATTAAAATCACATAGAGCAGATTGTACAACACGCTTTGGATTCCAAAGAGATGTTCATATTTCTGCATCGCAGGGATGAACATCGCCAGCGTCTGGGGAAAAGCCAAGACGCTAGAGGCAAAAATAACCGGGATTACGCCGGCGGAATTGAGACGCAGCGGAATATGGGTGCTCTGTCCGCCCATAACCCTTCGTCCCACAACGCGCTTGGCGTAATGAACCGGAATCTTTCGCTGCGCTTCCTGCACTAGAATTACCGCTGCGATGGTCACCAAGGAAATCACCACAAAGAGGACTAGATTCCAGATGCTGATCCCGCCCTCGCCCACCGATTTGATGGTGTTGGAAAATTCCCAGGGCAGGCGGGCCACAATGCCTGTAAAGATGATGAGAGAGATCCCGTTGCCTATGCCCTGCTCTGAAATTTTCTCTCCCAGCCACATTAAAAAACACGTGCCGGCAGTCAAGGTCAAAAGGATCATGGCCAAGGTCCAACCGTAAGGGAGTAAATCCTCTGTGATGTACTGGCGGATGGTCATGGTGATCCCAAAAGCCTGAAAAAGGCCTAACACCAACGTGCCCCATCTTGTGTATTTGGCGATAACCTTGTGTCCGTCAACTCCCTCTTTGGCCAATTCCTCCAAACTGGGAATGACAGCTGTGAGCAGCTGCATGATAATTGAGGAAGTGATATAAGGGTTGACGCCCAAAGCGAAAATAGTAAAGCGGCTAAGGGCACCGCCGGCAAACATATCCAACAGGCCGAAAATGTTGTTGCCGCCCAGCTCGTTGGCGATCTGGGCTGTGTTCACACCAGGCACTGGGATGTAAGAGCCCACCCGAAAGACCAGCAGCAGCCCGAAAGTATACAGCAGCTTCTTTCTGATGTCTGCTGCCTTGATGGCGTTTTGAAAGGCTTCCAGCAATTAGACCACCTCCAATTTTCCACCACGAGCGGCGATCTTCTCCGCTGCAGCTTTGCTACAGGCATCTACCTTTACGGTCAGGGAACGCTCTAAATCTCCGTCGCCCAGAATTTTCACGGCGTCCGGATTTCCTTTGACAAGGCCCTGACTTTTCAGAAGTTCCACCGTCACTTCCGTGCCGTCTGCAAACTTGTTGAGCGCCCCGACGTTAAGGATGGCAACTTCCCGTTTGAAAATATTGGTGAAGCCGCGCTTGGGAAGACGCCGCTGCAAAGGGGTCTGTCCTCCCTCGAAAGCGGGACCCTTTCCTCCGCCGGAGCGTGCCTTTTGCCCTTTATGGCCCTTACCGGACGTCTTTCCCAATCCGGAACCGAGTCCTCTGCCCACGCGCCGCGGCGCTTTTCTGCTGCCAGGCTCTGGTCGCAGTTCATGAAGCTTCAACCTGTCTCACCCCCTCTAAAGCGAAGTTATTCTCTGACTATGCGATTTCCTCTACCCTTACCAAATGGGAAACCTTACCTACCATGCCGCGGATCGCAGGGGTATCGGGTTGCTCCACGCTGCTGTACAGCTTGCGGAGTCCCAAAGCCTTCACTGTATCTTTCTGGTCCTGGGCATAGCCGATGGGACTCTTCTTGAGGGTAATTCGCAATTTCTTTTCCATAGTAATCCCCCCTAGGCTAATTCTTCAACGGACTTGCCTCTGAGAGAGGCGACTTTTTCCGCGCTCTTCAGGGACGCAAGTCCGCTCATCGTTGCCCGCACCATATTGATTGGATTGGTAGAGCCTAAGGATTTTGTGAGAATATCTTTAATCCCGGCAAGCTCCAATACCGCGCGCACCGGACCCCCTGCGATCACGCCCGTGCCTCGTCTGGCAGGCTTCAGCAAGACTTTGCCTGCGCCAAAGATGGCGTTGATCTCATGAGGAATGGTGGTACCAACCATGGGCACTGTAATCATATTCTTTTTGGCATCCTCCACGCCTTTGCGGATGGCGTCGGAAACATCGTGAGCTTTGCCCAAGCCCGCGCCAACGCGGCCGTTTTCGTCTCCCACCACAACCAAGGCGCTAAAGCTGCGGTTTCTGCCGCCTTTAACCGTTTTGGAAACGGGATTGATGCCTACGACTCTTTCTTTAAACTCTGACTGTTCAGCGCTCGTCCTTGCCATTATGCTGTTATCCCCCCCCTCCTAAAATTTCAAGCCGCCTTTGCGCGCTCCCTCGGAGAGGGCAGCAACGCGGCCATGATAAAGGTTGCCGCCGCGGTCGAAGACAACCTCGGTGATTCCTGCCTGCTGGGCCCGCTGGGCCAGGAGCGAACCGACTTTCTCCGCCGCCTGACAATTGCCGCCGTATTCCAGACCCAGACTCTTATCGAGACTGGAGGCGCTGGCCAGGGTCCTGGCGTTTTGGTCGTCTATGAGCTGTGCGTAAATATTTGACAGGCTGCGGTAGACGTTGAGCCTAGGCCGCTGGGGCGTGCCAAAGATTTTATTGCGCGCTCGCTTTTGCCTGCGGCCGCGCGCCTCTTTCCGATCAAACTGCTTGAACAAGTCCTGCTACCCCCTTACTTGCCTGCTTTACCGGCTTTACCAGCTTTGCGGCGTACTTTTTCGCCTTCATAGCGAATTCCCTTACCCTTATATGGCTCAGGAAGACGTAGACCGCGAATCTTGGCTGCCAGTTCACCTACTGCCTGTTTGTCCGCCCCGCGGATTACAATCTTGGTTGGGGACGGAACATCCACTTCCAGGCCAGAGGGNNCCTTCGTAACGAATACCTTTGCCCTTATAAGGCTCGGGAAGCCGTAAGCCACGAATTTTGGCCGCCAGCTCGCCTACCGCCTGTTTGTCCGCTCCCCGAATCACGATCTTGGTGGGAGCCGGCACTTCCACTTCCAGGCCCTTGGGCGGTTCGATTTCAACAGGGTGCGAATATCCGACGCCAACCACTAATTTGGAGCCCGCTTTGCTGGCGCGATAACCGACGCCCACGATCTCCAACGCTTTTGTAAAACCCTCGGTCACGCCCACCACCATATTGTTCACAAGGCTTCTGGTGAGGCCGTGGAGGGATCTGTGTTGCTTGTCATCGGAAGGCCGTTCCACTACCAGCTTCCTGTCCTCTTGCCTGATGGTTATCGCTTCCGGCAGCCGCTGAGTCAGTTCCCCTTTGGGGCCCTTCACTGTCAGCACGTTGCCGTCCATTGCCACATCAACGCCTTGAGGCAGGGGAACTGGCATCTTCCCAATTCTGGACATTATTCCACCTCCTGCTCTGCCTCACTACCAGATATAACACATGACTTCGCCGCCAATTCCCGCGGTACGAGCGTCTTTGTCTGTCATCAGGCCTTTGGGCGTGGACAGAATGGCTATTCCTAAGCCTCCAAGGACGCGCGGAATTTTGTCGTGCGAAGCGTAAACCCGTAGTCCAGGCTTGCTAATTCTCCGCAGGCCGCTTACGACCTGCTCCTTGTTGGGTCCGTATTTCAAATAAAGGCGCAGTACGCCTTGTTTTTCATCAGCAATGCTAGTGTAATCCCGAATATAACCCTGCTCCTTCAGGATCTTGGCGATTCCGCACTTGATCTTAGAGGAAGGCATTTCTACCATCTCGCGCTTGATCAGGGTCGCGTTGCGAATGCGGGTCAGCATATCCGCAATGGGATCTGTCATTGTCATCTATCCCCCTCTCTGGTCCGGCTACCAGCTTGCCTTGGTTACACCCGGTATCTCACCGCGATGAGCCAGCTCGCGGAAGCAAATGCGGCAGATGCCGAATTTCCGTATATAACCTCTGGGCCGTCCGCAAATCCGGCAGCGATTATACTGACGCACAGTAAATCTGGCGTTGCGTTGCTGCCGAATCTTTTGCGATGTTTTGGCCAAATCCTTCACCTCTCTCCTTTAGGACTGAGCAAACGGCATGCCCATTGCTTTGAGCAATTCGAATGCCTCCTCGTCGGTGTTGGCGCTGGTGATGATGGAGATGTTCATCCCCCTCATTTTCTGCACTTTATCATAATTGATCTCCGGAAAGACCAATTGTTCTCGCAGACCAAGCGTATAATTGCCGCGTCCGTCGAAAGCCCTAGTGGACACGCCGCGAAAATCGCGGATGCGCGGCAAGGCAACATTAATCAGTTTAGAAAGAAAATCATACATCCGCTCGCCCCGTAAGGTTACCATACAGCCGATTGGCACCCCTGCGCGTAACTTGAAATTAGCGATGGATTTCTTAGCTCGCGTGATGAGCGGCCTCTGCCCTGTGATCAGCGTCAGCTCCTCCACCGCCGCATCCAAAAGCTTCGGATCGCTTGTGGCATCGCCCACGCCGATGTTCACCACCACTTTAGCTACGCTGGGAATCTGCATGGGATTCTTGTAGCTAAAGCGTTCTGCCAGGGCTGGCTTGACCTCTTGTAAATAATTCTCCTTCAAGCGCGACATTCCCTCGCCCTCCCTATTTTATCCAATAACTTAATCTATAGTCCGCTGGCACCGCTTGCAAACTCTGCTTGCAGCTCCTTGCTCATCCCGTGTGCTGCCGGTTTTAGCGGGTAAATTGCATCCCGGACAGATGAGCATGACATTGGAAGCGGCAAGGGGCGCCGGCTTCTCCACAATTCCGCCTTGGGGATTCGCCTGGTTAGGTTTGGTGTGGCGCTGAATAATGTTGATGTCTTCCACAACCACCTTGCCCGCGCTGGGAATTACCTGCAGGACCTTTCCCTGCTTCCCCTTATCTTTGCCTGCGATGATCTTAACCGTGTCGCCCTTTTTGACTTTTAGCTTCAACTCTCTCCCCCCTTTGCTCCTCAGAGAACCTCTGGCGCTAAAGAGATAATCCGCATGAAATTTCGATCCCGCAACTCACGGGCCACTGGCCCGAAAATACGGGTTCCCCGGGGGTTATTCTGATCGTTGATGATCACCGCGGCATTCTCGTCAAATCTTATATAGGATCCGTCCGGACGGTGAATGGACTTCACTGTGCGCACCACGACCGCTTTCACAACATCGCCCTTTTTCACCTGTCCGCCTGGCGTGGCTTCTTTCACCGAAGCTACGATCAGATCTCCAACGCCTGCGCTCTTACGCCCGGAACCGCCCAAAACCCTGATGCACATGATCTCGCGCGCGCCGGAATTGTCCGCCACACGCAGTCTTGTCTGTTGTTGGATCATTCGTCGCCCCCCCTTTCTGACGCAAAAGCCTTACTTCGCCTTTTCGACTATTTCCGTTACGATCCAGTGTTTATCGCGGCTAAGCGGCCTTGATTCTTCGATCCGGACGCGATCGCCGATCCTGCATGAGTTTTCGGCATCATGTGCTTTCAAGCGACTAGAGCGGCGAACAATCCGCGGATACTTCGGATGCTTCAGGCGGCGTTCCACCAGCACAACCACGGTCTTATCCATTTTGTCGCTAACCACTAAGCCTACCCGCGCTTTTTTCATTCTCGCCCCTCCCTTCAGGTCCGTACAATCCCAAGTTCCCGTTCCCGGAGCACTGTCTGCACCCGGGCGATGGACTTACGCACCTGGCCGATCCGCATCCTGTTCTCCAGATTGCCGGTGACAGCTTGGAACCGGAGGTTGAACAACTCCTCCTTCAGATCCTTTAGCTTATCGTGCAATTCCACCTCAGAGAAATCGCGTAATTCTTTAGCCTTCACTGACATCACCACCCACCATAGTTCTCTCCACAATTCGGCATTTGATGGGGAGTTTAGAGGCGGCCAGAGTCAAAGCTTCTTTGGCCAATGCTCCGTCGATGCCTGCCATCTCAAACATGATTCTGCCGGGTTTAACCACTGCCACCCAGTATTCGGGAGCTCCTTTGCCGCTGCCCATTCTGGTCTCTGCGGGTTTGGCGGTCACGGGTTTGTCCGGGAAGATCTTAATCCAGATCTTGCCGCCGCGGCGAACGTGCCTGGTTAAAGCCACACGGGCGGCTTCGATTTGCTGGTTTGTAATCCAGCCGGGTTCCTG
>DIPB01000004.1:7606-9702 GCA_002426275.1 Firmicutes bacterium UBA5499 | reverse complement strand
GGCTGCTGGTTAGGGCGGCCAGAATCTTGCGCGTTCTGTCGCCTGCGGCTTTCCGCAAGCCGTCGCTCATCAGCTGCATGCCGCAAAGAAAAAGGCCCAGCCCCCCGAAGAAGCCAAAGATTATTTCCTTCCACATGAAGGTCTCGATCACTCCTTTAATGAGATGAAGACACACATTTAAAATTCGACCACGGGTATGAAATACCTGCAAGCAAATGTTAGCTTTTGGTTACAAACCGCCAGCTCAGAGCCTAGTTTTTATTACGACAGAAATATCAAAAGTTTCTGTTTTCTATTGCCGACAAAAGGACGCAGCGCGCCCTTAAATGCCCATTAGCTCCTTGCCCTTAATGACCGCCGAGGCCGCATCCGCGGAATACCCGTCCGCACCGATTTTGTCAGCATAATCTTGAGTTACAGGCGCGCCGCCAACCAAGACGCGCACCTGCCGGCGGATTCCAGCCTGCTCTAAAGCGGAAATGGTATTCTTCATTTGGGGCATCGTAGTGGTTAAAAGCGCGGAAAGGCCCAGCAGCTGCGCCCCATGCTCCTGAACCGCCGCCATAAATTTATCCGGGCTCACATCCACGCCCAAGTCCACAACCTGGAATCCCGCACCCTCAAACATCATTCCCACTAAGTTTTTGCCGATGTCGTGCAAATCGCCTTTCACCGTTCCGATTATTATAGTTCCCACAGGCTGAATCTTGTGCGCCGCAAGCGCGGGCCGCAGCACATCCAGCCCGCTGTGCATAGCGCGGGCCGCAAGCAGGACCTCGGGGATGTAGATTTCGTTTTTGCGGAAGCGTTCTCCCACCACGGACATCCCTGAAATCAGCGCTTCATTGATGAGCCTGCCTGGATCCGCTCCCTCGGCTAAAGCGGCTGTGAGAAAGTCTTTCACCTCGGCTCCTCTGCCGGCAATTATCGCCTGAGAAATCGCATCGAAATCAACCACAATGGGCCCTCCCTGCCGCGCGGACAGTATTCGCCAAAAGCATGGTAACTGTCATGGGGCCCACGCCGCCCGGCACCGGGGTAATGGCGGCTGCCACCTCTTTTACCTCCGCAAAGTCCACATCACCGGACAGGCCGCTTTCCGTGCGGTTCATTCCCACATCGATGACCACGGCGCCAGGTTTCACCATCTGCCTGGTCACCAATTTTGCCTTGCCGACTGCCACGACCAAAATATCCGCGCGCCTTGTCACTTCCGCCAGCTCGCGGGTCTGAGAATGACAGACTGTGACCGTGGCGTTTTCCGCCAAAAGCAGCGCCGCCATAGGCTTGCCTACATTATTGCTCCTGCCCACAACCACGGCTTCCCGGCCTGAAATGGGAATCCCGTAGCGGTGGAGAAGCTCCATAATTCCATACGGAGTACAGGAACGGAACCCATCCTGGCCAATCAAGAGTCTCCCCAGGCTGATGGGATGGAATCCGTCCACATCCTTTGCCGGAGAAATGGCGTCGATGACTTTTTGCTGGGCAATGCCGCCCGGCAGGGGAAGTTGGACTAAAATCCCATGGACGAGCGGATCGTTATTTAATCTTTCAATCAAGCCCAAAAGTTCCGCCTCTGTGGTTTCCTTTGGCAGCCGAATGGTGTTGGATTTGATCCCTACTTGCCGGCAGCCTCGTTCTTTATTGCGCACATAGATCTGGCTTGCGGGATCGTCGCCAACCAAGATCACTGTAAGAGCCGGCTCTACGCCTTGAGCTTTCAATGCCGCCGTTTCCGCTTCCAGTTCCTGCCGGATCTGCCTTGCCGTTTCCTTGCCGTCTAGAATTTGCATTCACTTTTCCTCCTGTTCCCGAATCATGGTCAAATAGCCCAGGCAAAACTCATCTTCGCCCAACAGCGCCGCCACAGCCGCCAGCGTCCGGCGCATTTGCGGCTCCGTGGGATCTAAAATGGCGCTGTCCAGCCCCCTTGCCGCCGCCAAGGAGAGAAAAGTCCGATTCAGCAGCTTGCGCTGGGGCAGGCCAAAGGAGACATTGCTGAGCCCGCAGATGACGTGCGCCCGGGGAAAGGCCTGCTTTAAAGCGGTGATGGTCTCCAAAGCCACCTCCCCGGCCTTGCCCTCTGTCGCCAC
>DIPB01000004.1:2144-7447 GCA_002426275.1 Firmicutes bacterium UBA5499 | reverse complement strand
AAAAGGCGTTCCTCCGCGATGCCAAAAGAGAGCAGCTTTTCCCCTAATCTGCGTCCTGCCTCAAAACGGGCTGAAGCGTCCGCGCCTATGCCGTCATCATCCATGCAAAGGGCAATAACGCTGGCGTCGGAGTCTCGGACCAAAGGCAAAACCTGCTGAAAACGCTCCAGCTCGCCGCTGATGGAATTCAGCAACGCCTTTCCTTTATGTACTTGCAAAGCCCTCTCCAGGGCAACGGGATTGGGGCTGTCCAGGCAGAGCGGCAAAGACACTTCCTCCTGAATGATCTGTACAAGCCAGGGCAGGAGCTCTTCTTCCTCCTCTAAAAAAGTGCCGCAATTGACATCTATGAAAGCCGCGCCGCAGTCCGCTTGCCTGCGGGCGGCTTTGCAGATCGCTTTTTTGTCCCGGCAGGACACAGCCTGGGCCATGGACTGCCGGCTGGTATTGATCAACTCTCCCACTATTATCAATGCTGTCTCCCCCTTATGCCAAACCTGTAATCCTGCCGTCCGGCAGCAGGTCTATTCTCTGCGCTGCCGGCCTTTTGGGAAGTCCCGGCATGGTCATAATCTCACCTGTGAGCGGAATGATAAAGCCCGCCCCCAAAGCGGCTCTCACTTCGCGCACAGTGAGAGTCCAACCCACGGGCGCGCCCAAAAGCTTAGGATTATCGGAGAAAGAATATTGGGTCTTAGCCACGCACAAGGGCAGGCTGTCGCCGCCAAGCTCTTTCCATCTTGCCAGCTGGGAGGAGGCCTGCTTAGTATACTTCACTTCTTCCGCCCGGTAGATCTCCCGGGCCAAAATCTCCAGTTTCTCCTCCAACGGCAGCTCTAAAGGATAAAGCGGCCGGAAGCGATTTGGCTCTTCGCAGGCGGCCAAAACCTCCCGCGCCAGTTCCTCTCCCCCGGCGCCGCCGCCCGAGACAACCTGCGAGACGGCAGCCCTGGCGCCCAAACTCTGACAATGGGCCAAAAGCCAAGCCAGCTCCCGCCCGTCATCCGCGGGGAAGCGGTTAATGGCAACCACAGCGGGTAAACCATATTTTGCAATGTTCTCCAAGTGACGGTCAAGGTTTGCCGCTCCCAGCTTCAAAGCTTCCAGATCCGGCTCTGCCAAGGCGGCTTTCTGCGCGCCGCCGTGCAGCTTCAGGGCGCGGACGGAAGCCACAATCACTGCGACTACCGGTTTCAGTTCATCCCGGCAGATGATATCGAAAAATTTCTCAGCGCCCAGATCCGCTCCGAAGCCGCCTTCAGTCACCACATAGTCCGCCAGGCGCAAGCCCAGCTTGGTAGCCAAAACGCTGCTGTTGCCGTGGGCAATATTGGCAAACGGACCGCCGTGCACAAAGGCCGGCTGGCCTTCTAAAGTCTGCACCAGATTGGGCAAAATGGCGTCTGCAAGCAGCGCCGCCATAGCGCCGTCAGCGCCCAAATCCCTTGCCCGCACCGGTCCCCGGCTGCTTGAGCCCACCAAAATCCGGCCTAATCTGGCTTTGAGATCCGCCTTGCTCTGCGCCCTGCAAAGAATGGCCATCACTTCCGAAGCCGCCGTGATGTCAAAGCCGGTCTCGCGCACAAAGCCGCCGATGCCGGTGACAATATCCCTGAGGCTGCGATCGTTCATGTCCATAACACGACGCCAGGTTATAGTCCGCGGATCCAATCCCAAACTGTTATCGTGATATAAATGGTTGTCCACCAGCGCCGCAAGCAGATTGTGGGCCGCTGCGACAGCGTGCAGATCGCCTGTGAAGTGAAGATTGATCTCCTCCATGGGCAAAATCTGCGCGCGTCCTCCGCCTGTGGCCCCGCCTTTCATACCGAAGGTGGGCCCCAGGGAGGGCTCCCGCAGGGAACAGGTAACATTTTTGCCCAGCCTGCCCAAAGCCTCGGTCAGCCCGATGGCGGTGCAGGTTTTCCCCTCGCCTGCGGAGGTGGGATTAATGGCGGTGACGTAGATCAGCTTTCCTCTCTGCGGTCTGGCCAGCACATCTAAATGAACCTTTGCCTTATATTTGCCGTAACACTCCAAATCCTCTTCGCCCAAACCAAGCTTAGCTGCCACCTCTCCTATGGGAAGGAGCCTGGCATTTTGGGCGATTTCCAAGTCATCCATTACTTTCCCTCCGACTGTTTTCTTTCTTGCTGCGAACGATTTTCCCTTTAGCGTAAGTGCGAGTTGTTTTGGTGATCTCTACATCTAACTTTTGCCCAACCTTCTTTCCTGCTCCTTCAACCTCGATAATATAGCCTTCAAGACGGGCAATGCCGTTTTGATTGTTGGCCAGATGCGGCCGCTCAATGGTAACTTCCAATTTCTGGCCCACGCTCACAGGCATGGCAGCTTGCTCCACTTCTTGCCTTGTTCCTGCCAGCAGGATCTTCGTTTCTTCGGCGTGAATCGCTTCGCAGCCTTTGATGAAAATCTTCTTGTTTAATTCTTCCTCCAGCCGGCCGAGGTTGCTGCCGCCCAGGCCGATGAGCATGGCCGCCACCTGGGGATGCACTCCCACAAGCACAGCCTCGATATCGCTGCCAGCGAAGAATTGGCGCAGCTGCCTTTCCACCTGAATGGCCATAGATTCTTCAGAGAGGATCCTTCCTGTGCCCTCGCAGTAGGGACAAGGCTTCTGAAAGACCTCGCCCAGCCCCTCTTGGACCTTTTTCCGCGTGATTTCCACCAGGCCCAAACGGGTGAAGCCTAAGATATTGGTTTTCACCCGGTCGGCTCGCACTTCCTCCTCCAGCTTTTTAAGGACTGCCTTGCGATCTTCTTCCGCTTCCATATCAATGAAATCGACCACGATAATGCCGGTCAGATTGCGCAAGCGCAATTGGCGCGCTATCTCCGCCGCAGCCTGAAGATTAGTCTTCAAAACCGTGGAGGCCAGATCCGTGCTGCCCACAAACTTGCCGGTGTTCACGTCAATGACAGTTAACGCCTCGGTCTGATCCACCACCAGATATCCGCCGCAGTCCAGCCACACTCTCCTTTTAAGAGCTTTAGCCAGTTCCTGTTCGATTCCGTATTGTTCAAAAAGCGGCTCTGTTCCCGTGTAGAGGCTTATCTGTTTGCGCAAGCGGGGAGAGAGGGTGCGGGCGGCCTCCAGGATCTTTTTATAGACCGGCTCGCTGTCAATCTGAAAGCTGGCGATCTGTTCGGATAAAGTATCGCGCATTAATCTGTAGATCAAGTCATGATCCTTGTAGAGCACAGCCGGGGCTTTAGTTTTTTGAGCCTTTTTCTTGATTTTATTCCATAGCTTGCGCAAAAAAACCAAATCCCGTTTCAGTTCCCGCTCTTTTTGGCCTTCGGCCGCCGTCCGCACGATAACGGCTTCATGGGGTTTGCGCATCTTCTCCACCGCTTCCCGCAGCCGCTCCCGTTCAGCTTCGCTGGCGATTCGCCGCGATATGCCCGTGTAATCCGCGTCTGGCACCAACACCAAATAACGGCCGGGAATGCTCAATTGGCTCACAACCCTAGCCCCTTTGCTGCCGATTGGCTCTTTGGCCACCTGCACGATCAGCTGCTGACCGGGTTTGAGCATATCTGCGATCTGCGTTTTCTTATCCCCGCCGTCAGTCTGAACATCGTCCACATATAAAAAAGCATTCCGCTCCAGGCCGACGTCCACGAAAGAAGCTTGCATGCCGGGAAGCACGTTTTTAACGACCCCTTTATAAATGCTGCCGGCTACTTGCTGGTGGAAAGAACGTTCCACATACAGCTCCACCAATTTTCCGTCTTCAATTATTGCCGCTCTGGTTTGCAGATTCTCTACTGCAACCAAAATTTCCTTTTTTACCGTCTTTTTTTTCTTTCTTTTGCTCAATGCTTTCCCTTCTCCAGCGACCCAAGGAGCACTCCTTGTCCTAAAATTGCCGTTCTGACCAGCTCGCGCGGCACAAGTTCCAAAGACGCGACGACCTCCTGGGGACGCACATTAGTCGCCTCCGGTGAAAAAAATAAAAAAAGTTCTAACTGGTCCTGACCTTTCACCTTGATTTCGAGCGTTGCCGCTCGCAAATTCAGCTGCCTCACCTTATTTTTCTGCTTTCTCTGCCACAGAATCGTCTCTTGGTCCAGCCACCCCTGAACTCTGCTGGCCAAGTCTTCAGCCGCACCCACCCGTACCCAATAGCCGGCGCCTTGCACCAGGCTCATCAAGCGTCCCTCGCTCTGAGGTACTACCGCCGCCCGGCTAGGCGCCAATGCCA
Source organism: Firmicutes bacterium UBA5499 (assembly GCA_002426275.1). GTDB lineage: Bacteria > Bacillota > DTU084 > DTU084 > DTU084 > UBA5499. The sequence goes on along the minus strand of DIPB01000004.1, from coordinate 3,218 downwards.
CCGGCAGCTGCTCCGACAGGCGCCCTTTGACATCCGAAGCCGCCAATTCCTCTGTGAGTTCGAGCTCCATCAGCTCGCAAAGGCTGGCGACTCCCACAGGCAAAGCCGAGGCGAACTGCACTTGGGCATGAGGATGAAAGCCTTCGGAATAGGCTATGGGAAGCTTGCTGCGCCTGATCGCTCGTTCCATGGTGCGGAGCAAATCCAAATGTGAAATGTATTTCAATGCGTTCCCTTTCTTAAACTTAATGCGAATTCTGTTTCCCCTCTCCACGTTTTTTTCTCCTCCATCCTATTCCGAAGCGAAACGATTAGCTACCCCAAGGTTGGGACAGACGCCGCAGCCATTGCAGCCGGCTCTGCAGTCCGCCGTTCGCTCCCCGGCATAGGCCCGCGTTCGCTCTTGCCAGAGAAAGCTCTTGTTCACACCGCTTTGCAGGTGTTCCCAAGGCAAAAGCTCCTCTTTGGAACGCTGGCGATTAGCGTAAAAGGCCGGATCCAATCCAGCTTTGGCAAAAGCTTCCTGCCAGCGGGAAAAGAAAAACTGTTCCTGCCAGCTGTCAAAATGACACCCGGCTTGCCAAGCAAGCTTGATCACCTCAGAGAGCCTGCGATCGCCTCTGGCCAGGACCGCTTCCAAGAGACTGCTCTCTGGCTGATGCAAAGCCAGGCTGACGGCCCTGATTTGCCCCAATGCTTCCCTGAGTAATTTTTGCTTGCCTGCAAGTTCCCGGCCACGGTCCTGAGCTTCCCACTGGAAGGGAGTCTGCGGCTTGGGAACGAACGAGGAGACGCTTACCGAGACCTGAATTCCCCCCTTTCCCCTGCCTGCGCATTCTCTTCCCACTGTCAAAACCTTCTTCGCCAGCTCCGCGATGGCCAAGATATCTTCTTCCGTTTCCGTGGGAAGGCCCATCATAAAATATAATTTTATTCTTCGCCAGCCTGTGCTGAAAGCAGCACGCGCCGTGGTGAGGAGATCTTCCTCCGTGACTCCTTTGTTGATCACATCCCGCAGCCTTTGGCTTCCGGCTTCAGGGGCGAAGGTGAGGCCCGTTTTGTTCAGCAAGCTCT
>DIPB01000004.1:0-2055 GCA_002426275.1 Firmicutes bacterium UBA5499 | reverse complement strand
CCGTGAGGCCCGTTTTTCGTACTTTCTCAATGCTTTCCGCCAATTCAACGGCGAATTTATCGGTGCGCAGGGAGGGAAGCGAGACAGCGACGCCCATTTCGCCGTATTTGTCCAGCAACGCGGGAATCAACTGGGAGATCTGGCTATAGTCTGAACTGCTCAAAGAGGTAAGGCTGAGCTCGTCATAGCCCGTATTGTTCAGCAAGCTCTCAGCCGTAGCCAGCAGCTCGGACTGCGGCTTCTCACGAACCGGCCTGTAAATGATCCCCGCTTGGCAAAACCTGCAGCCCCGTGTACAGCCCCGCATAATCTCCAGCATTGCCCGGTCATGGACGATTTGGGTATAAGGAACCAGCCACTCAGTTGGGTAAGGCGCGCCCGTCAGATCTGAGACGACTCTTTTGGGTACCGCAGCCGGAGCTCCGTCAGGCTCAATGGCGCTCAAGGTGCCATCTGTCTTATAGCTCACTTTATATAAAGCCGGCACATACACGCCGGAAATCTGGGCCAAAGCTTGCAATAGCTGCCTGCGGCTCAAATTCTTCCTTTGCCAATCCCGGTAGCAATCAACGATCTCGCAGATTACATCCTCGCCCTCACCTAGGGCCACAGCATCTAAAAACGGCGCCAACGGTTCAGGGTTAAAGGCGCAGGGACCGCCTGCGATCACCAAAGGCTGCTTTTCCGTACGCTGGGCGCCGATGATGGGAATCCCTCCCAGGTGCAGCATTTGCAGCACGTTTGTGTAAGACAGCTCATATTGTAAAGTAAAACCCACGATCTGAAATTCAGAAAGCGGCCTGTGGCTTTCCATGCTTAGTAACGGCAAGCCGGCCTTCTCCAGCTCTTGCTCCATGTCGATCCAAGGCGAGAAGGCCCGTTCCACAGCCACGTCCTGCTTTTGCGCCAGGACGTGATAGAGGATCTTCAAACCCAAATGGCTCATCCCGACTTCATATACATCGGGAAAAGCCAAGCAGACGGCCAGGCTCCCTTGCTTTAAGGTCTGATTCCATTCGCCGCCTATATATCTGGCCGGTTTTTCCACTCTCTGTAAGATCTGATCCCACTGTTTCTCAGCCAACAAAATCTTCCCCTCCTCGGGGCTACTTTTCTCTATTTTAGAATTATACCACAGTTTGCCGCATCTGCATACATATGACCGGAAATCCCCAAATTACGTGGTCCTGCAACGGGGAAATCTTTTTTTATAAAATAACATGGAAAACAATAATGCTTTGTGGTATCATTTATCCCGATGGGAATTTGTTACCCTTTCAAAAAAACTGCAGGAGGTCAACTGTATGGATAATCTTAGTTTTTTCCTCATTGTCTCGATCGCAGTATCTGTCCTTGCATTCTTATTTGCTTTCTGGCTCTACCGCTGGGTTGTCCGGCAACCATCTGAAAACAAAAAAGTGGCGGAGATCGGCGGCTATATTCGGAATGGCGCGAACGTCTTTCTGCGCAAGGAATACGCAGTCTTGACAAAATTCTGCGGCGTCGCGGCCGCGCTTATCTTCATATTCTTGCCCAGGCCGTTTTGGAGCCAAAGCTCAGTCTGGCCAAACCTAACTATGGCCCTGGCTTACATCGCAGGCACGATCTTTTCCGCCGTTGCTGGTAAAATCGGAATCCAGGTAGCGACGATAGCAAATGTGAAGACTGCCGAGTCAGCCCAAAAGGGCATTAGGCCTTCTTTCCTAGCGGCTTTCCGCGGAGGATCCGTTATGGGGATGGCGGTCGTTGGCAGTTCGCTTTTAGGCGTCGCCCTTGTTTTTCTGATCACCAAGAACGCTACGGCCCTTCTCGGTTTCAGCTTCGGCGCAAGCTCCCTTGCTTTATTCGCTAAAGCCGGCGGCGGTATTTTCACCAAAACGGCGGATATCAGCGCAGACCTCGTGGGCAAGGTTGAATTGGGCATTCCTGAGGATGATCCGAGAAACCCAGCCGTGATTGCCGACAATGTGGGCGACAATGTGGGCGATGTGGCAGGCATGGGCGCCGACCTGTTTGATTCAAACGTTGCGCCCATGGTCCCGGCACTTGTGATGG
>DIPB01000067.1 GCA_002426275.1 Firmicutes bacterium UBA5499 | reverse complement strand
ATTCGCCATGGCAAAGAGCACGGGATCCGTGGCCATAGTCTTTACCTGCTCTCCTCCCAACTGATTGGCTTGCGAGACGCCGATGAACACGTCCGCGCCCCGCAGGACGTCATGGAGCGTGCCGGCTTCTTTCCCCGGATTAGTGATGGCAGCCAGAGCCCGCTTAGCGGCGTTGCTGCTGTCAGCGCTGATTACTCCTTTGCTGTCGCAGACGATGATTTGCTCAGCTCCGGCATCCAAAAGCAATTTGGCGATGGCCGTGCCGGCTGCGCCCGAGCCATTGATCACGATTTTTACGGCGGACAGTTTCTTCTCCACAATCCGCAGCGCAGACAAAAGGCCCGCCAGCGTCACCACTGCGGTTCCGTGCTGATCGTCATGAAACACGGGTATGTCCAATTCCGCGTCCAGCCTTTGTTCCACTTCAAAGCAACGGGGAGCGGAAATATCTTCTAAGTTGATGCCGCCGAACGAAGGAGCGATTGCCCGCACCGCGGCCACGATTTCGTCCGGATCCTGGGTGCTCAGGCAAATGGGAAAAGCGTCCACCCCGGCGAACTCCTTAAATAGCACTGCCTTGCCTTCCATCACGGGCATGGCTGCAAGCGGTCCGATGTTGCCAAGGCCCAACACCGCGCTGCCGTCCGAAACCACCGCCACCATATTGCCCCTGGAGGTATACGCATAGGAGAGATCCGGATCGCGGTGAATCTCGCGACATGGTTCAGCCACGCCCGGGGTATAGGCCAGGCTCAGCTGACGCTTGTTCTTCACTTCCACAGTGCTCTGGACTGCGATCTTGCCAGGTCTTTCCCTGTGCATGGAGAGGGCTTCTTCTCGTAAATTCATGCTCAATCTTCCTTTCATATGGCTTGCTCTTTTTTCACCTTCCCCTGGTGTGCCAATCTGGCTGAAGCCGCCGCTGCCAAGGCCGCCACTATGTCGTCTAAAAAAGTGGTCACCCGGCCGCCGTTTTGCTGCAGCAAATTCATTTGGCCTAGGATCCCATTTTTCATTTTATCCAAGTAACCAAAGCTGGTCAAGCCCACAGAGCCATAAATGTTGGTGATGCCAAGACCCAACAGCTCATCCACGCCGTAGAGCCCTTCGTCGCTGCGAATCAAAGAAAGCAACGGCTCCGGCAAGCTACCCTCTTCCGCCAGCTGATCTAAAACCAACCCCGTGAGCACAGGGTAGAGAATCTCGCGTTTTTCAAGCACCCGCTCCACGCTGGCCAGGCAATCTTCCATTGTCAGCCGGCTATTATACGGCGCCTGCAGCTGCAAGGCCAACTTGGAGATTTCCTCCAAAGAAACGCCGCGCTCAGCCAGCATTTTCACAACTTGCATTTTCATCGGATCTGCCATCTAATCTCTCCTCTCTAACCTGACGGTTCAAGCACCTGATATTGAAAATCTCCTAAGCGCGAGATTCGAGCCGCTTCCGGCCACCAGCTGGGAGCTGTGGAAACGAACCACCGCTTGTTGCCAGAGGTCACTTCCAAAATCAACGGTTTGTTCCCCGAGGCTTGCTTCAGAGCGTTTTGCAGTCCAATTAGCTCCGCGCTCCCGCCTGCCAGTCGCAGCTGAATAACGCCCTCGTCCAGGGGAATCAGCTCGTCTGCCAGAATCCTGGCGGCATCGTCTTCTTCCTCCCGCTCCAGTTTGCCGCTGGCCAAAATCACGTGCTGGGACGCCAGCCAGCTTTGGCATTTGGCAAAGACGGTTGGAAACACCACAAGCTCCGCTGTCCCATCCAGAGCTTCCAGGGTAATGTATGCCATTCTCTGGCCGCGCCTGGTGGTGATCTCTTTCACCGCGCTGATCATTCCCCCCACGGTTACCCGCTTGGCATCTTCCGCCAAAGCCGAAAGCGGGACGGCAAACCTGGAGAGGATCTCTTTCCACCGCTCCAAGGGATTACCGCTGAGAAAGAGCCCGAGATATTCCTTCTCCAAGGCTAAAATTTCGGAAGCGGGGAAATCTTCGATCCCAGGCATGGGAGGAGGCGCGACGGGCGCCGTAAAAAGAGCGCCCTGCTTTGAGTTGCGCTCATTGCTTTGAGCTTCGCCGAAACGCATCGCCTCGTCCAGGCTCAACAGCAGCGCCCTCCTGTTGGGATAGACCGAAAGGAAAGCGCCGACGTTAATGAGGCTCTCCAGCACCCGCTTGTTTACAGCCCGCAGATCTACCCGGCTGCATAAGTCAGCCAGGGATGTAAACGGCCCCGCTGCCCGGGCAGCGACGATTTCTTCCACGGCGCCCAACCCCACGTTTTTCACCGCAGACAGGCCGAAACGGATCGCGCCTTTTTCCACTGTGAAACCGGCTCCGCTTTCATTCACATCCGGCGGCAATACTTCCAGGCCCATTTTTCGGCAGCCGTTAACGTACGAGGCGACTTTCTCCAATTGGCCCTGGACGCTGGAAAGCTGCGCGGCCATGAACGCGGCCGGGTAATGCAGGCGTAAATACGCCGTGACGTAGGCAAGCAGCGCATAAGACGCCGCATGTGATTTATTAAAGCCATAGCCGGCGAAATCCTCCATTTGGCTGAAAATCTTTTCAGCGCGCTCTGGGGAGAGTCCCTGCGCCAGAGCCCCGGCCAGAAACCGCTCTTTCATGGCTGCGATCGCCTCCGGCTTTTTCTTGCTCATGGCTCTGCGCAAAGAATCCGCCTCTGCTAAGGTGAACCCCGCCACTGTGCTGGCAATGCTCATCACCTGCTCTTGGTAGACCATGATCCCGTACGTATCTTTGAGAATGGGCTCCAACGCCGGATCCAGGTAGGTTATTTTATCCGGCGCAGCCTTGCCCCGGATGTATTCCGGCACCATGGCCATGGGTCCGGGCCTGCCTAAAGCAACGATGGCAATGATGTCCTCCATGCGCCTTGGCTGTACCTCCCGCAGCAGCTGCTGAAACATCTGACTTTCCAGCTGAAAGACGCCCATAGTCTCTCCGCGGCTGAGCATCTTGAAAACCTCAGGATCGTCGCTTGGCACGTCCTCCAGCTTGATCCCGCCGGCCAGTTGGGCGGCGTTCTGCAGCACGGTGAGGGTTCTCAGACCCAAAAAGTCCATTTTCAGCAGGCCGATGCTCTCTAGCTGCTCCATGGGGTACTGGGTGGTCACGGGACCGGACCCCTGTCGTTGCAAAGGCGTACAAGCCAGCAGGTTTTCATCTGTGATCACCACTCCGGCCGCATGGATGGAGGCATGGCGCGGCAACCCTTCGATGGCGGCTGACACGGACAGCAGCTTCTCAATTTCCGGCTGGGTCTGGGCAAGCTCCCGCAGCTTACTCTGATCGGCTATGGCCTCGGCTATAGTAGCGTTGGCCGGGATCAGCTTTGCCACCCTGTCAACTTGGCTGTAGGGCAAAGCCATGGCGCGACCCGCATCCCGCACCGCAGCTTTGGCAGCCATGGTGCCGAAAGTGATGATCTGCGCCACGTGATCCTCGCCGTAGCGCTGAGCGACGTAATCCAAAACCTCTCCCCTGCGCTCAGGGCAAAAGTCAATATCAATATCCGGCATGCTGACGCGATCGGGATTCAAAAAACGCTCAAAAAGCAGTCCCCAACGCAGCGGATCCAGCTGCGTGATCTCAAGGCAATATGCCACCAGGCTGCCGGCCGCCGAACCCCTGCCCGGCCCCACCATGATCCCTTGTTCTCTGGCAAAACGCACGAAATCCCAGACGATCAGGAAATAGTCGCAGAACCCCATCTGCTCTATGACGTCAAGCTCATGAGCGAGCCTCTCTTTTACCTCTCCTTCCACGCTCCCGTAACGTGAAAGCGCCCCGTCCGTGGCCAGACGGCGCAGATACGCATTGGCGTCCGTTCCCTGCGGAACCGGAAAGCGGGGCAGATGCCTGCCGCCAAACTCCAATTCCAGCTGACATCTGTCCGCGATGCGAATGGTATTGGCGACTGCCTCAGGCACGGAAGAGAAAAGCTGTTCCATCTGAGCCGGCGATTTCAGGTAAAATTCCTCGGTCTCAAAGCGCAGCCTGTCCCGGTCTGCCAATGTTTTCCCTGTTTGAATGCACAGCAGCACATCGTGAATTTGGGCGTCGCTCTGGCGCAGGTAATGCGTATCGCCAGTGGCGACCACGCCCAGCCCCAATTCCTTGCCCAGCTGAATCAAAGCGGCGTTTACCCGCGTCTGACCCGGCAGGCCTTGATCCTGCAATTCCAAAAAGAAATTCTCCGCTCCGAAGATCTCTCGATACTCGGCGGCCGCTTGTTTGGCGCCCGCCAAATCCCCCGCTAAAACGCGTTCCGGAATCTCTCCGCCCAGGCACGCGGAAAGAGCGATTAGCCCTTGGGCATATCTGGCCAATAATTCCTTATCCACCCGCGGCTTGTAATAAAAACCCTCCAGAAAGCCAAGGCTGGAGAGCGCCAGCAAATTTTTATATCCGCGCTGATTTGCGGCCAATAGCACCAAGTGGTGAGAGTTGGCATCCAGCTTGGGTTCGCGCATGGTCCGGCCTCTGGGGGCCACATACACTTCGCAGCCGATGATGGGCTTGATCCCCCGCTTTTTGGCGGCGCGATAAAAAGGAAGGGCCCCGTAGAGGACCCCGTGATCTGTGATGGCCAAAGCCGGCATCTGCATTTGAGCGGCCAAATCCACAAGCTCGTCGATGCGGCTTGCGCCATCCAGCAAACTGTATTCCGTATGGTTATGCAAATGAACAAACAAAGCGAGGCCCCCCCTTCTCGCTAGTTAGCTGCTGCCTGCGCCTCCTGTTCCAGCTGTTTCGCTCTTTCCAAGGCAACTTCTGCTTCCTCAGACTTTCCCGCTTTCTGATAGACTGCGGCCAACTGTTCATGCAGCGGAGCCCATTGTCTGTTAATGTTGATCCCGGCTTTCACAGCCTCCTCCGCCTTGGCAAGCTCTCCTTGCTTTTGCAAAAGCTCCGAAAGCTCCAAATATGCATCCAAACGATCCGGCGAGAGTTTAATCACCGTGCGATAAGCTTCTTCCGCCTTGGCAGGCTCATTCTTAAGCGCCAAAATTTGCGCCAGGCCCAATTGGGCTGTTGCTGATTTGTCGTCCGCCTGCAAAGCTTTCTCATATAAAGACTGGGCAACGTCCAGCTGACCCAAGCGCTGACGGATCTGTCCCTCCAGCACGTCCACAGTCTGATCCGCATCCGGACTTTTGCGCAAAAGCTCGCATTGCGCAAGTGCCTCCTTCAGTTCTCCTTCTTCGGACAAGAGCATGGTCAGCAGCAAACGAACCTCAAAATTATCGGGTTCGCTTTCCAGCACCTGCTTAAGATGCTCTCCCGCCAAAGCGTGGAAGCCGTAAGAGAGCACCTTCAGACCCATGTTATAGTAAAAGCTGGTGAGATAATTTGATACCTCTGCCGCGCGCACAAAAGGGCTAGCCGCCAAGGCGAGTCCGAGCACAAGCGCAGCCACCGGCTTGAAAAAATTCTTCACAACATCCACCTCTGTTTCCTCTTATGTAATTCGCTTCTAATAACTCCTATTCCTGCCAGCAGAGGCGCAAAAATTTCCCTTCCCAGTTGACCAGGACTTTGCCGCATGCTACCATTGAAGGGAATGGAGCGTGATTTCATGCCTTTTGACGGTTTTTCCACCTCTGCCCTGGTCTGGGAGCTGCAAGGGAAGCTCTTACGGGCACGGGTCGACCATATATCTCAGCCTGAACGCTTGGAAGTGGTCCTAAACCTGCGGCAGCCGGGAAAAAATTTCCCGCTGCTTTTGTCCGCGGATCCCATCTTCGCCAGAGTTCACTTTGCCGCCTCCAGCCCTTCAAGCCTCGGCGCGCCCACCGGCTTTTGCATGCTCTTGCGCAAGCATCTCTCCGGCGCAAGGCTCACGGACATTTCCCAAAGCGGCTGGGAGCGCGTGATTAATTTCACCTTTCAAAACGGCGCGGGCAAGACCCTGCGCCTTACAGTGGAGCTGATGGGCAGGCACAGCAACATCATCTTGCTTGATCCTGACGAGAACTTAATCTTGGATGCCGTCAAGCATGTGACCTCCGAAGTGAACAGGTTCAGGGAGCTGGTCCCCGGCGCCCGCTACCTTGCTCCGCCTAAAGGAGGCAGGCTGAGCCCGGAGGAGCTTACAGCCCCGACCCTGAAAGCGTTGCTTTTGGCCTCGGAGAGCGGCTGCAAGCAGCTGCTGCTGGATAGTCTGGTGGGTCTGAGTTCCTTTTTAGCTGTGGAGCTGCTGGCGCAAAGCGGTTATGAACCAGACGTTCTTTGTCCGGAAGTGGAGCCTGAAAAGCTCTGGCAAAGCTGGCAGCGCCTGCTCTCGCTGCGGGAAGCTTGCAGCTTTGACCCCTGTCTGATCTCCGGCGGCCATGATTTCGCCGCCCTCCTGCCAATCAGCTGCAGCTATCTCCGCTCTCCGTCTGTGGAGGCCGCCGTCGCTCAAGCCAAGGGAGCCGCCTCTGAAGCGCGGAAGCTCTCCGCAGCCAAAGGCACTCTCAGGCAAGCTGTGCGCCGCTCCCTGGCGCGGGCCGGACGCAAGCTTGCAGCCCAGCAGGCCGAGCTCGCCGCGGCCGAAGATGCCGAACAATACAGAATCAAAGGCGAAATGCTGAAAGCGGGACTGGACAAGATCCCGCCGGGCAGCAGCCAGGCGTCGCTGCCCAATTACTATGATCCAGAGCTCAGGCCCATCATCATTGCTCTTGAGCCAAGCCTCTCGCCCCAGGCAAACGCAGAAAAATATTTTCACCGCTATGGCAAATTGAAAAAAGCCGTGCAGCAAATCGCGTTGCAGATCGCCTCCTCCCAGGAAGAGCTCAGCTACCTTGAATCTGTGGAGCAGAGCCTCTCCGACGCCCAGCTTGAGGATTTGCCCGAAATTGAGGCGGAACTGCGGGCAACAGGTTACTTGCCGCACCAGCGGAAGCGCCAAAAGCTCAAGGATTCGCGGCCGCGCAGTTTTCGCTGTGGGGACCATGAGATCTTAGTCGGCCGCAATAATTATCAAAACGAGCGTCTGACTTTGAAACAAGCCAAGCGCGACGACATCTGGCTGCATGCAAAACAAATCCCCGGCTCCCATGTGATCGTGCACCCTGGGACCGAGGATGAAGAAATAATCATCCGGGCCGCTCGGCTGGCCGCCTATTTCAGCAAAGCCAGATCAGGCCAAAACGTGCCCGTGGATTACACATTTGCCAAATACGTTCATAAACCGAACGGCTCAAGACCCGGCTTTGTGATCTACAGGCACGAACGTACCGTATATGTAAACCCTGTGGCAGACAGCGAGTCGGAGTGAAGCGGACATGAAAAAAAACGTGCCGCAGCTTGATCTGCATCCTCTCTCGTCTCAGGAAGCCAAAAGCGCGCTCAGGGAATTCTTGACCGCAGCCCTGCGTCAGGGGAAAAGCCAGGTGCGCATCATCCATGGTCTGGGCGCTGGCCGCATGGAAGAGCTGACGCAACAGATCGTGGAAGAGTTCGGTTACGCCAAAGAAGATTACCACTATGACGGCGCAAACTGCGGGGCTACCATCGTTCACCTTTGAGCGTCCGTTCCAGATGGCGCCTCAGAGCGTAAAAGGTTAGAGAATTTGTTTTGCCAGCCAATCCGCGGACAGAAGCAGGACTTTCTCTTCCCAATCCCGACGGGTATAGGTGTGATCCGCCTCGGGAATGATGTGAAACTCAACGGGTCCTCCGGCCTTTTGGGCTGAGGCGCGGAAGAGCTCCGCCTGGGAGCGCGGCACCGTCTGGTCTGCAGCTCCATGGACAATCAAAACCGGCAGCTTGCGCTTGGCAAGCTCCAAATGAGGCTGTGCCCGTCGGCATTGCAAAAGAAATTCCCGACTCACCACATTGCCGCCGAAGTCCATTGTCTCTTCGCCGCGTTCCAGCACCCGCGACGCAGCTTCCGCGAAAAAAGTCCGGCTGAAGTCGGCGACCGCAGACCACAGAGCGCAGGCTACAGGCCTGGAATCTCTGCCGGCTAAGGAAGCGGCCACCGCCCCTCCCATGGATAGCCCCAAAATAGCTATCCGCCCGGGATCAACCTCAGGCAAGGTCTGCATATAATCTATGGCGGCTTCCGCGTCGGAAATCTCACCTTCCAGGGTCATTTGGGAAAAATCGCCCTCGCTGTCTCCGGAGCCTCTGAAGTCTATACGCAAGGCAACCATTGACCTCTGGGCCAAAAGCTCTGCCAATTTCACAAAAATGCGGTGGCTTTCCACCTTAGTGCCGGTAAAGCCATGGAGAATCAGCACTGCCGGCAGTCTCTGGGCCTGAGGCTGGCAATGGAGCACTCCCAAAATTTGTTGCCCTTTATTTGTGAAGACTATGGGTCTACGCAATCGGCTCACTCCTTGGGGCTGTATTCCGGATACAGCCGTCTGTATATTCTGGCCATGGCCTGCACTCGCTCCACGTAACGGCGAGTTTCAGGGAAAGGAATCTGCGAGATGGTCTCGTGTTCGCCGGTCCACTGACGGTTTTCCAGCCAGCGCTGAACGTTGCCTCTGCCGCCGTTATAAGCCGCAAGGCTCAGGTTGGTCTGTCCCTTGAACTCGGCATAGAGGCTCGCCAGGTACCAACAGCCAAGATCTACATTATATTTCGGTTCCAAAAGCATTTTCCGCTCATAGGCAAGCCGCCTCTGGCGGGCGATCCAGCTGGCGGTTTCCGGCATCAACTGCATCAGGCCGCTGGCGCCTTTGGCTGACACTGCCCGGGAATTGAAACCGCTCTCCACCTTGATCATGGCGAAAATCAAGTGCGGATCCAATCCGTAAGCCGCTGCGGTTTCAGTGATAACTTCCTCATAGGCAAGAGGATAGACAAGGCGCAGAAACCACCTGCTGCTGGTGAGGGCATAGATACACCCGAGCAGCAAAACCAGCGATAACAAACATCCTCCCAGCCGGCCCCCAACGGGCCTACGCCTACGCAGTCTGTGCTTCCTCATATTCTGCAAATGCGGTGACCAAAACCTCGGCAGTGGCGAGGTTAGTGGCCAGCGGTACATTATGAACGTCGCAGACCCTGAGGAGGGCTGTGATATCCGGTTCGTGCGGCTGGGCTGTGAGCGGATCCCGCAGGAAGATCACGGCGTCTATCGCTCCGCTGGCCACAAGGGAACCTATTTGTTGGTCTCCGCCCATGGGACCGGAGAGCTTCCGCTGCACCTGGAGTCCCGCCTGCTCCTGAACAAATCTGCCTGTGGTGCCTGTGGCTACAAGCTCGCAGCGGGAAAAGAAATTTGCGTGTTTTTTAGCGAACTCAACCATATCGTCTTTCTTTTGATCATGCGCGATTAGCGCTATCCTTTTTTTCATGGATTTCCCTCCAAATTGCTTCCACCTGCTTTTGCACATCGGCAAGGGGACGCGAAGTATCGATTAGGTAATCTGCTTTGGCCAGCTTCTCTTCCAATGGCAGCTGGGAGCTGATTCTGGCCTGGGCTTCCAGGCGGCTTAAGCCGTCTCTGGCCATGAGCCTGGAGAGCTGAGTTTTGCTATCCACGTAAACCAGGAGCATTTTATCCACCAATTTCTCCCAGCCTGCCTCAAACAAAAGGCTGCCTGCGAGCACCGCCGTTCCCTGCCGGCTGAGAGACGCCAGCTGTTTTTTCGCTTCCACCGCCATCACGGGATGCAGAACGCTATTCAAGAGCCGCAGCTTCACTGGATCGCTGAAGACTATCTTCCCCAATAAATCACGTCTGAGCTTCCCGTCCGCGTCCAAGATCTCTTCGCCAAAGGCGCAGACCACTTTCCGGAGGCCCTCTGTACCCGGCTCCACAACTTGCCTTGCCAGATCGTCGGCTTCAATCAGCCGCGCTCCCAGCCGGATCAACATCTGCGCAACCGTCGTCTTGCCGGAGGCAATGCCCCCTGTGAGACCAAGGATCATGCCGTCGCCTTCCCCTGGCAGCGCGGGCAAAAGAAAGTGCCTCTGCCTGCCACCACAATGCGCTGAATGGGCGTTTGACAGACGTGACAGGCTTCACCGCGCCTGCCGTAGACGGCCAGCTTATTTTGAAAGCCGCCCTTCTGGCCCCGTCCGTCAACGTAGTTGCGGAATGTGGTGCCGTGATTTTCTATTCCCTCGGTCAGCACGGCGCGTACCGCGGCCAAAAGCCGCAGATAGTCCTGCCAGCTCAGTTCGGCCGCGGAAGCGAGCGGATTGAGTTTAGCCCGGAACAAGGCCTCGTCAGCGTAGATGTTGCCAACGCCTGCAAACAATCTCTGATCCAAAAGGGCGCTTTTCAGCGGCGAGCGCCGCCGCTTTAGCTTCTGCCAGAACTTTGGAGCCGGATAGTCCGCTGCTAATAACTCCGGGCTAAGGTTGGCCAGGCCGGTTATGGACTGATATTCACCCTGCGGTACCAAATTAATGGTGGCAAAGGTTCTGATATCAACCAGGCGCAGCTGTCCCCGAAGCTCTTGAAAACTCCAAATGGCAGCGGTGTGTTTGTCCACAGGCAGAGTCTCGGGATACCACAGCAGCTGGCCTGTCATCCGCAAGTGAACGACCATGGTCTGCCGGCCTGCAAGCTGCCAGAGCAAATATTTGCCCCGGCGCTCCAACGTCAAGATTTTACGATTTTCCAGGCGAGACGCGAATTCCCGGGCAGTGAGTTCCCTCACGCTTTTCGGCCGTAATACCTCAACGCGGGAGATGGTTTTCCCCTCCAGAAAAAGCAGGCTGCGTCTGATGGTTTCGATCTCTGGTAATTCCGGCAAGATTGATTCCTCCTAGTTCATAAGCCAACTGGCGCCTGTTTTAATTTCAACCTCAAGCGGCACGGCCAAAGGCAGAACTCCCTCCATCTCGTCTTTCACAAGCTTGACCAAAATATCCTCCTCCGCTATTGGATATTCGAATAAAAGCTCGTCATGTACCTGCAGCAGCATTCTGGCGTGGAGATTTTCCTGTTTCAGCCCGCGTTCCACAGCCAACATGGCCAATTTAATCAAATCTGCGGCGCTGCCCTGAACCGGAGTGTTCATGGCCATCCGCTCGGCAAATTGACGTCTGGTCCAGTTGCGGCTGTTGATTTCCGGCAGGTAACGCCTGCGGCCTAAAAGCGTGGCGACATAACCTTTCTTTTTAGCCTCTGCAATTGTGGCGTCCAAATATTCCTTGACCTTGCTGTACCGCTGAAAGTAACGCTCTATATATTCTCCCGCTTCGCTGCGGCTGATGCCTGCGCCTTTAGCCAGGCCGAAGCTGCTGATGCCGTAAACGATGCCAAAATTGATTGCCTTGGCCGCGCCGCGCAGCTGCGGCGTCACTTCTTCAGTCCGGAGGCCGAAAATTTCTGCCGCAGTGCGGCGATGAATATCCTCTTTGCTCTGAAAAGCTTTGCTCAGGGCCGGATCTCCTGAAAGATGCGCCAAAACCCGCAGTTCAATCTGAGAGTAATCGGCTGACAAAAATTGCCAGCCCTTTTCCCCCGGAATGAACGCCTGCCGGATTTTACCGCCTTCCTCGCTGCGGATGGGAATGTTTTGCAAATTGGGATCCGAACTGCTGAGCCTGCCTGTGGCTGTAACCGCCTGATGAAAATCCGTATGAATTCTGCCGGTGTCAGGCGCAACCAAAGCCGGCAGCGCATCCACATAAGTGCTCTTCAGCTTGCTCAATTGCCGGTGCGACAGAAGCAGCTCAATGAGCGGGTGTACACCCTTCAGTTCAGTGAGGACCTCGTTATCTGTTGAATAGCCGGTTTTAGTTTTCTTTGAGTGCTTCAATCCCAATTCGTCAAAGAGGATCTGACTGAGCTGTTTTGGCGAATTGAGATTGAAATTTTTCCCTACCAGGCTGTACGCAGTATGTTCAAGTTCCTGTAGCTCGAGCTTCAATTCGCCGGACAGCTGAGCTAGGCGCTCTTGATCGATGGCGATGCCCGTAAGCTCCATTTTAGCCAAAGTGCCTGAAAGCGGTAACTCAAGCTCAAAGAAAAGCCTGCTGAGTTGATCCCGTTCCAGTTTCTGCCGCACATCTTGGCTCAAACGGTAAAGCAAAGCCGCTTTGCCGGCCTGCCCGCTGGCGAATGTCAAAGCGTCTCCCAGGCCTAAATCCAAACTCAGTTGTCTTTTCGCTTCCGGCTGCCAACCGTAACTGCTCAGCAGTCGCTCTACGTTTTCGCATTCCTCTCCGGGTGCCAAAAGATATGCGCCCAGCATGGTATCCATTTTGACGCCTGAAATCTCAATCCCTTGCCGTTCTAATGTCAGCTGCAGCCATTTAGCGTTATGGCAGCGTTTTTCTATGGCCGGATTTCCCAGCCAGCTTGAGGCTAAAGCCAGCGCGTCCTTCCCTTCCAGCTCCCGAGGGATAAAATATCCC
>DIPB01000021.1:7342-7571 GCA_002426275.1 Firmicutes bacterium UBA5499 | reverse complement strand
CCTTGGCGCACATGGTCTGGGGCGGCGGTTTCCTGATGAAGCTTGGCGCCATCGACTTTGCCGGCGGCAACGTTGTACACATCAGCTCCGGGATCAGCGCCCTTGTGGCGGCTATTGTCCTGGGTAAGCGCAAAGATTATGGGACTGCGTCCGCGGATAATAAGCCCCACAACATTCCTTTCGTCTTTTTGGGCGCGGCCCTGCTGTGGTTCGGCTGGTTCGGCTTTAA
>DIPB01000021.1:3747-7247 GCA_002426275.1 Firmicutes bacterium UBA5499 | reverse complement strand
TGGTTCGGCTGGTTCGGCTTTAACGCGGGCAGCGCCGGGGCTGCAAATTCCCTTGCCGTGCATGCCTTCATGACCACCAATACAGCCTGCGCTGCTGCAATCCTTTCTTGGCTTTTGCTCGAGAAACTTAAGAATGGTAAACCAACATTGGCAGGTTTGTCGACTGCGGCTGTGGTGGGGCTTGTGGCCATTACCCCAGGCGCTGGCTTCGTGCCAATCTGGGCCTCGATCATTATCGGCGCTCTGGTTAGCCCCATCTGCTACTATTTCATCACCGTAGTCAAACCCAAATTGGGATATGACGATTCATTAGACGCCTTTGGCTGCCACGGCATCGGAGGCATCTGGGGTTCTCTTGCCACCGGCCTGTTCGCGCTGAAAGGCTTTAACCCTGATCCCAAACTGGACGCTGTGCAGTGGAACGGCCTGGTTTTCGGCCAATGGGATCTTTTCCTCCGCCAGTTGGCCGCCGTTGGCATCACCATCGCAGTCGCGGTGGTGGGTACGCTGATCGCTCTTGGCATAGCCAGACTCTTCACGAAGCTCAGGGTCACCCAGAAAGAAGAAGAGCTTGGACTTGATGCGGTTGAACACGGAGAGTTAGCATATCCTTCTTTCGACGGCGCGGATTAGGCGCCTCTCGCCGAAGCGGCCGCACTGATTCGTACTGGCAATTGGCTGCAAAGGCAAACAGCTTGCGCCTGAATTTGCGCGAGCCTGATGAAATGCAATTCCCTCTCCTTTTGATATGGCCCCCGATAGAATGGCTAGCTATCGGGGGCTATTAATGCATAAGGGTGATTGTATATTCAGACTAGATTCTGATTTGGGAAAAGATCCGGTCGCTGTTGATCTTAGCTGGCAGATAGGATATAATTCTGTTAAGTTGGATGTTAAGTTGCGGAGGGAGGGAAGAGGATGGACTTGCTGAAAAGAGATATTCTCCAGAAGGCCCGGGAGCTAAATGTCAGATTTATTCGGCTCCAGTTCACTGACGTCTTAGGAACGATGAAAAACGTGGCCATTACGATCGAGCAATTGGAGCGGGCATTGGAAGAAGGGGTGCTCTTCGACGGCTCGTCGATCGAAGGATTCACCAGGATCCATGAATCTGATATGTACCTGCGGCCCGATCCCAATACGTTCACCATTTTTCCCTGGCGCCCCAAAGCCGGCGGGGCTGTGGCCAGGTTGATCTGCGACGTCTATACCCCTAAGGGCGAACCCTTTGCCGGGTGCCCGCGCTATATATTAAAGAAGACCATAGCCGAAGCTCAACAGGCGGGCTATGAGATGTTCGCCGGCCCTGAGCCGGAATTTTTCCTGTTTGAACTGGATGAAAACGGTAAGCCCAGCGATGTGATTCAGGATCAGGGCAGTTACTTTGACCTTTCGCCTTTAGATCAGGGGGAGGATGCCAGACGGGAGATTGTCTTGATTTTGGAAGAGATGGGCCTGAAGGTGGAATCATCCCATCACGAAGTGGCGCCTGGGCAGCATGAAGTGGACTTGCATTTTTCAGATTGTCTTTCCGCGGCTGATAATCTGGCGACGTTTCGCTTTGTGGCTAAAGCTGCGTCCAAAATGCACGATCTGCATGCCAGCTTCATGCCCAAACCCATCTTTGGCGAGAACGGTTCCGGTTTGCATATCCATCAATCCCTTTATCATAAAGGGCTGAACGTCTTCTACGATCCCGACGATGAACTTGGCTTGTCCCAGAAAGCGCGTTTTTATATCGGCGGTCTGCTTCGCCACGCCAGCGCCATCACAGCCATCGGCAACCCAACGATTAATTCTTACAAACGTTTAGTTCCGGGGTATGAAGCGCCGGTGGATATCACCTGGTCCTGTTATGACAGGAGCACCTACGTGCGAGTTCCCGCTGCCAGCGGCCAATCCACGCGGGTGGAGCTGCGCGGTCCGGATCCGGCGGCCAACCCTTATTTAATCTTGGCTGTGGCCTTAAAGGCCGGGCTCGACGGCATTAAGAATCAAATTGCACCCGCCCAACAGATGCAAGAGAGCACCTACGATCTCTCTTCAGAAGAGAGGCGTGTCCTTGGCATTGAATCCTTACCCAAGAGCCTGCGGGAGGCTTTGGATTGTCTCGCAGCGGATCCGGTAATCAGGAGCGTGCTGGGAGAACACGCTTATCAGCATTACGTCAAGGCCAAACTCATCGAGTGGGAAGTGTTCAGAACGCAAGTTCACCAGTGGGAGAAAGAGCAATATTTGGGTACTTTATAAGTTTGGGCACTTTAGCTGCCCGTTTTATATGTCTAAAGCCTTTTGCAAAGGAGGAGTTCTTATTAAGGCCTTATTAGTACTGGAAGATGGTTTTGCTTTGCAGGGAAAAGCATTTGCAGGCAGCGGCGAGGTCTATGGAGAAGCGGTTTTCAATACCAGCATGACCGGCTATCAGGAGATCCTCACGGATCCTTCTTATAAGGGTCAGCTGGTGACCATGACTTACCCGCTGATCGGCAATTACGGAGTGAACGATGCTGATCGCGAAGCTGCCAGAGTGCAGGCGCAGGCGTTAATCGTCAGGGAGTATTCGCCGCTGCCCAGCAATTGGCGCAGCCAAATGTCTCTGGCGGATTATTTGAACGCCAACGGCGTCTTGGGAGTAGAGGAGATAGATACCAGGGCCTTGACGCGCCACCTCAGAGAGCTTGGAGCGATGCGGGCGGCGCTTTCCACCGTGGATTTGGATTATGACAGCCTGCTGGCCAAAGTGAGGCAATCTCCTGTCATGGCGGGACAAAATCTGGTTCAGTACGTCACCAGAGCCGATGTTGAGACTGCAGGGCAGGGAAAACATCACGTTGTGCTGATGGATTTTGGCAGCAAAGAGCGCATTAAAAAGCGCCTGTTGGATGCAGGGTGCACGGTGACGGTAGTTCCGGCTCAGACCACGGCCCGGCAGGTGCTCAGCTATGAGCCGGACGGCATTCTGCTCTCCAATGGACCTGGAGATCCCGCGGCGCTGCCTGAGGTGATCGCAGAGGTGAGGAAGCTCTTGGGACGCAAGCCGATGTTCGGCATTTGTTTGGGACATCAGCTATTGGGTCTGGCCATGGGTTTTGACACCTTCAAATTGAAGTTCGGGCACCGGGGAGGCAATCATCCGGTGAAAGATTTCGCCAAGGGAAGGGTGGAAATCACGGCCCAAAATCACGGCTTCTGCCTGGCCGTGCCGGGCATAGAGCGGATCGGTCATCCTGATGAAGCACGGGCGTTGGGAGATGAAAAATGGCGGATTACGCATCTCAATCTCAATGACCTCACCATTGAAGGAATGGCTTATCCTCAGGCCGGATGCTTTTCTGTTCAGTTTCATCCGGAAGCAGCCCCAGGGCCTCATGACGCCACTGGGCTTTTTAATGAGTTTGTGCGCTTGATGGAAGGGGGGGTGCTCCATGCCTAAACGGGATGATCTGCGCAGCATCCTGATCATCGGTTCCGGGCCCATTGTCATCGGACAGGCCTGCGAA
>DIPB01000021.1:2950-3614 GCA_002426275.1 Firmicutes bacterium UBA5499 | reverse complement strand
GCCTGCGAAGCGCTAAAGCAGGAAGGTTATCGCGTTATTTTGGTCAACAGCAACCCGGCTACGATCATGACGGATCCCAATATGGCCGACGCCACGTATGTCGAGCCTCTGACCTTTGAGGTTTTGGAACGGGTGATCGCCAAAGAGCGTCCTGACGCGATTCTGCCGACCTTGGGCGGCCAGACAGCCCTGAATCTGGCCATGGAACTGGCAGAGGGGGGAGTGTTGGAGCGCTATCAGACAGAGCTCATTGGGGCCAGACCGGAGGTGATCCGGAAGGCTGAAGACAGAGAAATGTTCAAGGCGGCCATGGAGAAGATTGGGTTGAATGTTTGCCGGAGCTCGCATGTCAATTCGGTGCAGGAAGCGTTGAGTTTCGTCTCCACAGTCGGTTATCCCGTGATCATCAGGCCTTCCTTTACCTTGGGAGGTACGGGCGGCGGGATCGCCTATAATGTGGAAGAGCTCCAGACTATTGTCGCTAACGGCATAGAGGCCAGCCCAGTGCATCAGGTCTTAATCGAAGAGTCTGTCATCGGCTGGAAGGAATTCGAGCTGGAAATGATGCGGGATAAAGCGGACAACGTTGTCGTGATTTGTTCCATAGAAAATTTTGATCCCATGGGCGTGCATACTGGCGACAGCATAACAGTAGCTCCGGTTC
>DIPB01000021.1:0-2873 GCA_002426275.1 Firmicutes bacterium UBA5499 | reverse complement strand
TAACAGTAGCTCCGGTTCAAACCTTGACTGACGTGGAATACCAACAGCTGCGCGATGCGGCCATCAAGATCATCCGCGAAATCGGGGTGGAAACCGGAGGCTGCAATATTCAGTTTGCGGTTAACCCGGAGAATGGGCAAATTGTGGTGGTGGAAATGAATCCCCGCGTATCTCGTTCTTCTGCTTTGGCCTCTAAGGCAACTGGGTTCCCCATCGCGAAGATAGCGGCGAAGCTAGCTGTCGGCTATTGTTTGGACGAGCTGCCTAATTATATTACCCAAAAGACGCCCGCCTGTTTTGAGCCGATGATCGATTATTGCGTAGTTAAGATTCCCCGCTTCGATTTTGCCAAATTTGCCGGAGCGGATCAGTCGCTGACTACGCAAATGAAATCCGTAGGGGAAGTTATGGCCATCGGCCGCACCTTCAAGGAAGCTCTGCAAAAGGCCATGCGGTCGTTGGAACAGAATCACCATGGCTTTGGCGCGGAAGGGGTCACAGAACAAGTCTCCCCTGAAGAGCGTCAAGGCGCGGTTGCGGAGCTTAGAAAGCAGCTTTTGACGCCAAGCCCGCAGCGGCTCACGCAGCTGCATCGGGCCTTCCAGCTGGAGATCGGCATCGCTGATCTCTATGACAGGACGAAAATTGATCCTTGGTTTTTAGCCAATCTGCAGCAATTGGTGGCCTTTGAAAACAAGCTGCGGCAACAGTTGCCTTCCCTGGCAGGCACTCAGGATGGGAAAGAGCTGTTGTGGCAAGCAAAACGCTACGGATATTCGGATCAGCAGCTGGGGAATTTGGCGGGGGAAACGGAAGCGCAGCTCCGCGCCTGGCGGGAGAAATTGGGCGTCAGGCCGGTCTATAAGTTAGTCGATACCTGCGCCGGCGAGTTTGCGGCCCAGACTCCGTATTATTATTCCACCTATGAAGAAGAAAACGAAGCCCGGGCCACGGGACGCCCGACGGTGATCATCCTGGGCGGCGGACCCAATAGAATCGGGCAGGGCATTGAGTTCGATTATTGCTGCGTCCAAGCGGCAATCGCTTTGCGGCAAGCCGGCAAAGACGTTGTGATGATCAACTGCAACCCGGAGACTGTGAGCACGGATTACAACATCTCGGATCGTCTTTATTTTGAACCGCTGACTTTAGAAGACGTGCTGAACATTTGCCAGCAGGAGAAGCCCGAGGGAGTCATCCTGCAATTCGGCGGGCAGACTCCTTTGAAGCTGGCTTTGGACTTGGAGAAGCTGGGGGTTCCCATTCTGGGAACTACGCCCGGAGCCATAGATTTGGCAGAGGATCGGGAGAAGTTCTCGGCGTTGCTTGAGCGTTTGGGCTTGAGGCAGCCCCACAACGGTTTGGCAAAATCTGAACAAGAGGCGGTGCAAATCGCCAAGAAAATAGGTTATCCGATTTTGGTGCGTCCGTCTTACGTGTTGGGCGGCAGGGCCATGGAAGTTGTCTATGATGAAGCGGCCTTGCGCCTGTATATGCACAGAGCGGTCATCGCCTCTCCAGACCATCCCATTTTGGTGGATAAATTTTTGGAATCGGCAACTGAGGTTGATGTGGACGCTTTAGCCGACGGCAAAGGCTGCTATGTGGCCGGCGTGATGGAGCATATCGAGCTGGCTGGCATTCATTCCGGAGATAGCGCTTGTTCCTTGCCCCCTTTCAGCTTGAAAGACGAGATCATCGAAGAAATTAAGCGTGAGACGTGTCTTTTGGCTCAGGCGCTAGACGTGCGCGGCCTGTTGAATATCCAGTTTGCCGTGCGCGACGACGAGGTATTCATCCTGGAGGTTAATCCTCGCGCCTCGCGGACTGTGCCGTTTGTCAGCAAAGCCAGAGGCGTTGCCCTGGCTCAGTTGGCAACGAGGATCATCTCTCAGGGACAGACCCTAGAGCAGTTTGATCTCACAGTTCCAGGGAAAAGCAGAGTGGCTGTGAAAGAGGCTGTCTTTCCCTTTATTAAATTCCCTGGCGTTGACGTCATTTTAGGTCCTGAAATGCGGTCCACAGGCGAAGTGATGGGCCTGGACGATGATTTCGGGATGGCCTTTGCCAAGTCGCAAATGGCTGCGGGCGTGCCCTTGCCGCTTGCAGGAACGGTTCTTTTGACAGTCCACGATAATGATAAAGCTAATCTCCTGCCCATTGCCCAAAGCTTCGTTGAGGAAGGCTTCAAGTTGCTGGCAACCTGCGGCACCGCAAATTATCTCGCTCAGCACGGCCTCCAAGTGGAGCGGGTCTTCAAATTGGGCGAGGGCAGACCCAATATCGTCGATCTGATTAAAAACGGCGAGGTGGATCTGTTAGTCAACACTCCCATGGGCAAAGGATCCCGCACGGATGAATATAAGCTGCGCAGGCAGGTGCTGAGCAATAACGTTCCTTTCATGACCACCATCCAGGGCGCGCAGGCAGCTTTAGCGGGAATCCGCGCTCTGCGGCAACGCGGCTTTACAGTGCGCTCTCTGCAAGAGTATTATGAATTGAATAATTGATCTCATCCCGTACGGTTTTGTCCGTCGCGACAGGAATTTTTTTCGTGGGATGTCGAATATGGCAACAGGGCGTTGAGCGGTGCATACGAGGAGCGGATACAAGCCCGAATTTGCGTGAAACAAAGGGGGGCGGCGGATGACTGAACGGGATTTACTGAGGTTTGACGCTATTTTTGAGATGCTTGACAAACAAGAGATATTATATCGTAAGCTGAAACGTAGATTATTGAAAGAGTTGGCCAAGGCCTGTTGAGAAGCGAGCTCCCATTTTCCTTGAGGAATAGTGGGAGCTCGCTTCAGTTTCTGGAAAATCTTGACATCCACAGTTGAAAATGCTATGATCCCGTTTTCGACACTTGTAAA
>DIPB01000145.1:4023-4255 GCA_002426275.1 Firmicutes bacterium UBA5499 | reverse complement strand
CCTGCAGGAGCCTGGTGAGATTTTCGTAGCTGGTTGTCGCTGTGGCGAACAAATCACCTGCGCACTCGTTCTGTTCCCAGTATTTACGCGTCGGCGGAAAATCTCGTTCAGGCTCGCTCGATTTTTGTTACCTGGCAAAAATCGGAATCAGCCTTTCATACTCAGTCAAAAGCGTCGCTAATTGTCCGTGCTCAGGAACGGCGGCTTTGAGATCTGCACGCTGCGATAGCCA
>DIPB01000145.1:3671-3838 GCA_002426275.1 Firmicutes bacterium UBA5499 | reverse complement strand
CCGGCCTCGTCTTTGGTATAATCCCGGTAAGTGTACATTTGAATGCCGATCCTCATCCCTCTCCAAATATTCTTGTCAAGCTAACGCCAATGCCCCTTCCGGATACTCGGTATAACCTGCTTTTAAAGGTTCCGCCCGTTTGCAGGTGGTCTTCATAACGTGATAGT
>DIPB01000145.1:0-3515 GCA_002426275.1 Firmicutes bacterium UBA5499 | reverse complement strand
TGCCTGAGCGCTTTCCGCTATGCCAAGCGCAGCTTCCAGCACATGAAGAGCTGTCGCGCCGCTTGCGCGCGCCTGGCGCCCGTTGCGGATCGCATATGCCAGCTCGGCTGCTCCCAGCCCCCGGCAATTTTTGAAATCATAGCTGGCGTGGGTGAACGGGACAATCTGCTCTTCACCCGTCTTCGTTTGTAGAGACAGCGCGCTGTCAAACTCGTTGGGATCGCCGAGGTTTAGTTTCCCTTCAGTGCCATAAATGATGAAACTGTTTTGCAAGGCTCCGGATTCTGAAGTTGTCAGCAGCGTGCAGAGCACATCGTTTTGAAATTCCAAGATGCCCACCGTGTTGTTGTTGGATTCCACCGGCATCTGCTTGCCGTATTGCGGGTTGTCCGGATGTTGGAAGATCCTGGTTTCAGCCTCGCGAATCTGTGAAAAGCCGCAAACCCGGCGAATTGGCCCCAAGAGATTGACCAGCGCCGTAAGATAATAGGAACCCATATCGAAGACAATGCCGCCGCCCTGGCAAAAGGCGAACCTTCGTTCTGGCGTTGTCTGCCAGCGTTCGTGATGATAGGAGCGAGCGAGAATCGCGCTGGCAGCCACCGGTTTACCAATTAAGCCGCCGTCTATTACCTGTCTGGCAGTCTGCAATGCTGCCCCTAAGAAGGTATCCGGCGCGCAGCACAGAGCGAGCTTTTTTTCCTGCGCGATGCGTACCAGTTCCTCGCCCTGCTGAAAGGTCACGGCAAGCATTTTTTCGCTATAGACGTGCTTGCCGGCCAAGAGCGCTGCCTTGGACACAGGGTAATGCGACATGGGGTAGGTCGTATTGATTACTAGCTCAATTTCCGGATCTGACAGGATCTCTTCATTTGTCATCTGTTTTAGCTCAAACTCTTTGGCCCGCTGAGCGCTTCGTTCTGGAAGGAGATCCGAGCAGCCGCTCACAGTTAAGACCTTAAATCGCCCGCAACAATTCTCCAAATACGTGCTGCTAATCATACCGGAACCAATCAACGCGGCCTTCATCGGTTTGAATGTCTTCACATAAGTACCTCCATTTCTTTAATGTGGGAAGCTTGATTTCATTATAAAAGCCTTACGAAACAGACGCCATAGAGATTCCAGGCATTAGCTTGGACTTTTCAATCATCGGCAACAAATATAGATTGACAAGGACCATTTTGACGTTTACACTAAAGTTAGGCGAACTCTGCCGAATATTACACAGCCGCTGGGAGGTACGGATGCCAACCGTCAATTTTTCTCAGCTGTACAAATTGGATTATTCGCTTTCCCAAGTCGTTACTTTCTATCAGTTTTGGACGAATAACTCTGTCTGGGCTACCGCTCAAGCGGGACGGCCTGATAACGGCTTGATGCTTTTGACAAACTGCGAGCTGGATTATTTTTCCGAGCAGCGGGAGTTTACAGCGCGCCTGGGAGATATTTCCTATATCCCGCAAGGCAGCGTCTATACCTGCAAGTTTAAAAACTGCGCCGCAACGTCCGACGTGGAGAGCGCCAGTTCGCTTTTGATCAACTTCGTCCTCACGGACGAAGAGAATAGGCCTTTGCGCCTCAGCGATCATATTTATGTGTTCTCTCCCCAAAACAGCGCCTACTATCAAAAATGTTTCCGTGAAATATTGGCTTTATCTAAAAAGGGAGACGCTCCTCCCGCCAGGATCAAAGCACTTCTGTACAATTTGCTCACCGATATCTCTTTGGAGCTGCGCAAGGAAGTTTTAATTCCAAGGCATTTTGCGCAGATCTACGACGGCATACTCTTTATGGAAAATAATTATACCAGCAAACTGTCGGTCCCAGCTCTCTCAGAACTATGTCACGTCAGCGAATCATGCTTTCGCCGCTTGTTTCGGCAATATTCTGGGATGTCTGTTTGGGAATACATCATCCATCTGCGGATCGCCAAAGCTCGGATGTATTTGGAAAGCGGCATGCTCACAGTGAAGCAAACCGCGGCCCTGGTTGGATTCGACGATCCGGCGTATTTTAGCCGCCTGTTCAAAAAGAAAACAGGTCTTTCTCCATCCGAAATCTTGGACTCGCCGCAGCTGCATGCCTGACAGCTTCCGATGCGCCGGCGCAATGCTGCCGCCGTACGAAAATCCGCAGCGAAAAGCACCCGTCGCGCAGTTATTTATCCGAAAACGCCGCCTGTAATTCCTTGGCCGCTTTTTTCAGGCTACGGTCTATTTTCAGACGTGACCTGCAAGCTGCTCTTACCGTGAGAAAAGCTAGGCGCGATGCGCGAAGCAGGCCGATTAACGCGGGGTAACGGCGCGCAAGAACACAGTCATATTCGATTTTCATAAGCAGATTGAGGCTTGTCAGATATGGACAATGCTTTCATTTTCTGGTAAAATTCATATTGGCGTTAGCTGGCTGTGGAGCGGCTCAGCATTCTTGAATAGAGGGAGGCGGACAGCTAGATATGCGTTTTAGCAGCTATAAATTTATGATTCGTTCCCCTAACGTTAAAGTGAAAGACAGTATCACATAGGGTTCAGACCGCGCTTGACGCTGGGATTGATGCCGGTTGATTCAAGAGGCTGGCTACGGTCGCAATAATGTCAGCGGAAAAAGATATAGCTCAACCAACATCGATCAGTAGCTTTTGATGGGGAAGCGAACCGCCTCCTCTGAAACTGTTTCAGAGGATTTCTAGTTGATTTTGGAGGATTTTTCGAAGGTTTGTATTTTTTATAGAAGGATATATCGACATTAAAGTAGAATTATATAAAATGAGATAGGTTCAGCTGCTATTTTTGTGAGTTTCAGAAGCAAACGTTTGCACGGCGCTTTTGAATTCTCGCTTTTGAGGAGTGAAATTATGACAGAGAAAAGTGTTGTTTCCCCAGGAGGTCTCTCAACTCACCAGCGGAAAAGATTGATGGGCTATCTCTTCCTGCTGCCGGCGGTGATCTCATTCGTTTATTTCGTATGGTATCCGCTGATTCTGACCTTCATTATGAGCCTGCAGAAAGTGAATCTGGCCGGCGCTACCAGCTTCGTAGGTTTTGCTAATTTCAAAACCTTGTTTGCTGATCCAGTGTTTGGGCAAGCCTGGCTCAATGCCGCTTACTTCACAATTTTAGCGCTGATTCTCGGTTACCTGTTTCCGGTGGTCGTGGCCGTCATGATCAACGAGGTCAGATACGGACAGGCATTCTTCAGAATTGCAGTCTATTTGCCTAAAGTCGCGCCGTCAGTTGCGGTCAGCATCCTCTGGCTGTGGCTGTTCGATCCGTCTTTGGGACTTTTGAATACAATGTTAGGTTGGTTTAGGATTCCTGCCTCTCAATGGCTGCTCTCCTCGAGCACCGCGCTTCCCAGTTTGGTCGTCATGGCAACCTGGGCGGGTTTTGGCGGCACGGCCATTATTTATCTGGCCGGATTGCAGGGAGTGCCGGAAGAAATGTATGAAGCGGCGGAGATTGACGGTGCCAACATTTGGCAGCGCGCCTGGAACATCACTATTCCTCAGCTGC
>DIPB01000081.1:277-8285 GCA_002426275.1 Firmicutes bacterium UBA5499 | reverse complement strand
CCTACGATAACTTTACACCAACCGGCGAAAATCAGGCCGCAGGCAGAGGAAGGTTGGGAATTGCGTTCAAATCCCAGCCGGATCGTTGCCCAGCCTCCAGGCGCCAAGCGCCGGCGGCGGCGATCATGGCAGCATTATCCGTACAAAGAGCCGGCGGCGGCAAGCTGACGTAAAGTCCTCTCCGCGCTCCCCGCGCTGCCAGCTCTGAGCGCAAAAGCGCGTTTGCCGCCACCCCGCCGGAGAGAGCCAGCTGCGTGATTCCCAAACTCGCTGCCGCCGCAATGGAGCGTTCCACCAGTACGTCCACCACCGCCCACTGAAAGCTGGCAGCCAAGTCCGAGGGCCTGTCCGTCTTCTGCAGGGTCTGAATGGTGGCTGTCTTCAAACCGGAAAAGCTGAAATCCCAGGTCTCTTCTTGAGCTAAGCCCCTGGGCAGCTGAAAAGCTTCCCGGTCTCCGCCTCGGGCCGCCTCTTGGATGGCTGGACCGCCCGGATAACCAAGGCCCAAGGCTCTGGCCACTTTATCGAACGCCTCCCCGGCAGCGTCGTCCCTGGTCCTCCCTAAGCTCCGATATCGGCCGGGGCCCTCAAACAACAACAGATCCGTATGACCGCCGGAGACGGTCAGACACAGAAAAGGCGGCTCCAGCTGCGGATCGCTCAAGAGATTGGCAAACAGATGCCCTTCGGTGTGATGGACGCCTATAAACGGCAGCCCGTAGGTCAAAGCCAAGGCTTTGGCTGTTGATACTCCCACCAAGAGGCTCCCCACCAGCCCCGGCCCCTGGGTAACCGCGATCCCGCGCAGCTTCTCCGGTGCAACCTGCGCCTGGGAAAACGCTTCTGCCAGCACAGGCAGCATCAATTCCAGGTGCCTGCGGGATGCGATCTCCGGCACTATCCCGCCGAACTTCTGGTGGAGCTCGGTCTGGGAAGCGATGATATTGGCTTTAATCTCTCTGCCGTCTACGATGGCGGCACTCGTATCATCACAAGACGTTTCAATTCCCAAAATCACCGCTAAACCCCCTTCCATAAAATCAGCGCGTCTTCGCCGTTGTCCTCATAATAACCCGGCCTGGCTCCGTACACTTGAAACCCGAACTTCTCGTATAAAGCTCTGGCCGGATAATTGCTCAGACGCACCTCCAAAGTGAGGGGGCAGCTGGCGGCCCAGGCTTCGGCCGCAGCCAAAAGCCCGGTGGCCACGCCTTGCCTGCGACTGGTCTCTTCCACGGCGATATTGGTGATGTGGACTGTGTCGTACATCCGCCACGCGCCAAGATAGCCGAGGGGGATGGCGCCTGTCTTGGCCACGAAAAATTCCTGCTGCGGGTTGGCTAAAGCCTCCAGAAAGCTCTTTTTGGACCAGGGCTTGGCGAAAACGCGCTTCTCCAAATCTATTGCCCAGTCCAAATCGGCAATGGTAAAGGGCTCAATGATCAATGCGGCGCCCTCCTCGGTTTGGCGGCGCTGCCGCGCACATAAAGCGGAACGACAGAAGCTGGATCCTCTGTTTCCCCCTGGCTCAGGCGCCTTTGCGCCAACTGTGCCACAGCCGCCGCCTTGGGCAGCGCAAGCTCGCCGGTGACCACAATACCTGCTCCGGATTCCGGCGTCAGATCTCCCAGCCAGTATTGCGGCCCCGGAAAAGACTCGGCCTCCGACTGCAGCTGGGTCAGGGGCAAAGCCAGATAATCTGTTTGCCTTTGCGGTTCCGAAGCGCCGTCTGCCAGATACAAAGCGCCGTATACATCCCCGCGCCGGCAATTGAGCACCGGACACAAAAGGCCCCGACCATAGCGCAAATTCCAGGCCATGGCATCTAGCGTGGGAATGCCCACCAGGGGCACGCTCAGGCTCCAGGCCAAGGTTTTGGCTGTCATCACGCCGATGCGCAGGCCAGTAAATGATCCGGGGCCCAAAGAGACCGCGATGGCTGTGAGCTGTACGGGTTCCACACCCGCGTCCCGCAAAATCGCGACCACCGCCGGCATTAAGCGTTCCGAGTGCGTACGCTGAATGCTGAGCGTGGATTCTCCCACCAAGTTTTTATCGTACAAGGCCACGCTGCCTGTTGCCGTAGCCGTCTCTAAGGCAAGAATCATCCGCCAATCAACTCTCCTATTTTAGACCAGTTTGCGCCTCCCCGAAAGCTGAGCTTCCTCGCCTCCGGCAGTTGAGAGATTGTCACCTCCAGGGCGGTTTCGGGAATCAGCTCCCAGATATTTTGGGGCCATTCCACAACTACTACGCCCCCTTGCCAGAAATATTCCGCCAAGCCGCAGAGTTCCGCTTCCTCAGCTGAAGAAAGCCTGTAGGCGTCAATATGATAGAGGGGCAAGCGGCCCTGATATTCTTTCAGCAAGGTGAAAGTAGGGCTGGTCACTTGCTCGGCTACGCCGAGACCTCGGGCAAGCCCCTTCGCGAATACGGTCTTCCCGGCCCCCAGCTGGCCGAACAGAGCGATCACTTCGCCTCCGGTCAGTCCCTTGCCAAGCTGCCAGCCTATTTTCTCCGTCCGCTGGGGACTATCGCTTCTTATTTCCAGCAACATCGCTTGCCTCCACAAAAGCGCGAAAAAGTTCCAATTGCTCCGGCTGAGTTTTCCACATCATCTCAGGATGCCACTGCACTCCCAAAACAAAGGGCTCCCCTTCCACAGCCTCCACCAATCCGTCGCTGCTCCAGGCCACGGACCGCAGCCCCGCAAGTTTCCGGGCTCCCTGATGATGAAAGCTATTAACCCGACGCTGAGCGCCCAAAAGGGACTCCAGACGGCTGCCTGCCGCCACCTTGATTTTGTGCCAGGGACAATGCGGGGGACTTGTCTGCCTGTGGGCAAGCCGGATGCCGCTCTGCTCCAAATCTTGATAGAGCGCGCCGCCTGTCGCTACAACCAAAGCCTGCATTCCTCTACAGATGCCAAAAATGGGAAGAGCTGCCTCTAAGGCAGCCTTGACGAGAGTTTGTTCCGCTTGATCCAACTTTGGATTTACTTGTCCCAGACCGACCTTAGGCTCCTCGCCGTAAAGCCCGGGATCCAGATCGATTCCGCCCGGCAAGAGAAGACCCTGCAGAAGCGGCAGATAAGATTCCACAGCTACTGGAGGAATTAAAAAAGGCAGTCCGCCGGCAGCCGTCACAGCCTCCACATAGTCGCTATTAACATAAAACCGTTCGCGTTCCTCATAGCTGCCGATTCCTGAGATAATTCCGATTAACGGCCGCATAATCGCTCCTTATCTGAATACGTTATAAACATTTAAGCCCCATGCTGATCAACAAAGCCTCATCTATCTCCGCCATGACGTCGGCGCTTAAGTGTCCGATACGCTCTCCCAAGCGTTTCTTATCGATTGTGCGCAGTTGTTCCAAAAGCACTACCGAATTCTTAACCAAAGAAAAGTTATTGGCCTTGATCTCCACGTGAGTCGGCAATTTAGCTTTCTTGAGACGGGAAGTGATGGCGGCAACGATGGTGGTTGGGCTGTACTGATTGCCAATATCGTTTTGCAGTACCACCACCGGCCGTCTGCCGCCTTGTTCTGAGCCCACCACAGGATTGAGATCTGCAAAAAACAGATCTCCTCTCCTCACTTCAAGATTGTCTTGTGATATATTCTTCATATTCGTCCAATGTGCAGGAGTCCTGAAGCATGGCCTCCTCCGACAGCTGACAATTTAGTTCCCCCATTTGCTGATAGCCCATGGCCAAACGCCGTCTCTGCGCACCACTTCTCCACTCTCCAAGACAGCTGGCAACTAATTCCCTGAGCATTTCGCTTTTTGAACCCCAACCCCATTTTGCGGATTCAACCTCAGCATAGACTTCATCCGGCAGGTAAATAGTAACCCTTCGCATTTGGCCTACCCCCTTAATTTTGCGCTACCACTAACATTGCAGCCCCCAGCACTCCCACATCGGCTCCTAATTCCGCTTTCACAATGGGCACGTCAGCCAAAGGAGAAGCGCCAAAATTCTCCTTGACTATCTCGCGTACGGGATCAAAAAGCAAATCGTCCAAGTTGGAAACTCCGCCTCCGATGACCACCATTTCCGGATCCAGCACGTTCAGCAGGCTTACGATGCCAAGTCCGAGGTAAGTGAAGCTCTCCCGAAGGAGTTTGGTGGAAAACGGATCACCACTTCTGGCCGCCTCGCCAACGTGTTTGGCGGTGGGCTCTCCGGCGCCAGCAAGCTTCGCCAAAAGCGAGCTTTCACCCCGCTTCAAACCAGCCTTAGCCTCTCTGGCGATGGCAGTGCCGGAAGCCATGGCCTCCAGACAACCACGTCTGCCGCAACCGCAGAGCGGACCGTCCCGCTTAACGATAATATGCCCCACTTCGCCGGCAATATCATGAGCGCCCGTATGAATTTTGCCGTCTATGATGATGCCGCCGCCAATGCCTGTGCTCACTGTCAGATAAAGGAGATCCGAGACCCCTTTGCCCGCGCCCAGCCATTTCTCGCCTAAACCTGCCAAATTGGCATCATTGCCCACCTGAATTGGCACCTGGAACCTCTGGCGGAACAATTCGCCGAGGGGCACGTTCCTCCAGCCCAGATTGGGGGCGTTGAGCACACCCCCAGTCTTGGAATCCAGGGGGCCGGGCGAGCCGATTCCGATTCCCGCCAGCTGACCGACGTCAATCCCCGCCTCGGTTAACACGTCGTCCACAGTCCCGTACATCCGTTCCAAAACCTTCTGGACGCCGTCTTGAGCCTCGGTTAAACAGGAAGTGCGCGCCAAAACCCTCCCTTCGCCGTCAACCAATGCGGTGGCTATTTTCGTACCGCCCAAATCTACGCCGATTCCAAACTTTTGTGTCACAGTTTCTCCTCCTTACCCGAGCTTAGCCAGCTCACCTTTCAGCCGATCGATCACCTTCACAGGCGCAGGATCGATCTGATTGAGCAGAGCCAAATAGTAACTGAGATAATCACCCAGGTAAATCAGGGAAAACATCCGCTCCAACTCCGATTCACCCTCCGCCCACAGTTCGACGATCTCGGACGCTCTTGGGCGAATGATATCTTCCGTCACTTGGATTCTAGTCCGAATACGGGCCGATTCATTTTTATCCCTCAGCACCAGCACTTCAATTTGCCGCGTCAAAGCCGGCTCTTCCCAGCCCACAAGCTCATTGTGGTTTAGTTCAGGAAAAACGTTATAAAAAGCCAGATTTTTGGCGTTCTCATTGATCTGGCCTTTCAGCCTGGTTGCCACAACGGATCTGTAACCCGAGACGCCATAGAACAGGGGAATCCGGCCGTAAACTTTTCTGGCCAGCTGCTTGGCGAGATTTTGTTCGGTTGGCGCTTCTTTCCCGTAGCGGCCGCGAAGGTCTTTCAGGCTCCGAATCGTGGCCTCAAGCTCCCGGCTCTTATCTGAACAAAGCCCCAGGCGCCAGGCTGTAATCAAAAGCGGCACAAAGCTGTAACCCAAAGCCGCCCTAGGAGACAGCCCGCCCGGAATGAAAATGGTTCCCACTCCGTCCGCCTCGGCCTTCTGAGCCAGCTTACCGCCCGTGGTGATGGCAAGCAGCTTCGCTCCACGCCCTTTGGCCTCCTGGTAGCCGGCCAAAGTCTCCTCAGTGTTGCCCGAATAGCTGGAAGCGATCACCAGGGTCTCCGGCCCCACAAAGCCGGGCAGATCATAGGCGCGATTGACAAAAAACGGCGTCTTGGCTTCTCTTTCCAAGAGAACCCGCAGCAGATCTCCGCCGATGGCGGAACCGCCCATTCCCAAAATCACAACCTGCCGGATCTCGCCAAAAGCCGGCAGCGCAAAATCCAATGCTAACCGGCGCGCTTGCTGGCACTGCTGAGGGAGATCTTCAATCCACTCTCCCATGCCGCTGGGATCCAACTGTCCATAGTCCGTCAACTGGTCTAAATCCATAACTTCCACTCCCATTCGCCTCTATCTTAAATTTTGCTCCATCCGTTGAGAATCTATCCTTCCTCTCACAGGAAGCAACATGGCGGCACCGATTAGGCCGGCGTCTTCTCCAAGCTCGGCAGAGACGACTTTAACCAAAGCAGCCTGCTGCGCCATGGCCCGTTTTTTAATCGTCTCGCGCACTTTCCCGATGAGCATCTCACCGGCCCCGGCCACGCCGCCGCCGATGATCAAAAGCTCGGGATTTATGATATTCACCACTCCCGCCATGGCAATGCCCAGATAGTTCCCAGTCTGAGCCATCACTTTTTCCGCCAGTGGATCTCCGGCCAGCGCCGCTTCATAGATCAACTTAGGCGTGACGGCATTCAGATCTCCTCCGGCCAGAGCCAAGATTTTACTTTGGACGCCGGCTGCTATCTCCTCCCTGGCTCGTCTGCTGATCCCAGGCGCGCCGCAGAGGGCCTCCACGCAGCCATGATTGCCGCAACTGCAGAGGGGACCGTCTTCCATAATCGTGACGTGTCCAACTTCGCCGCCGCAGCCGCCGGCGCCGTAGAACATTTTCCCATTCAAAAAAATGCCGGCGCCGATTCCGGTGCCCAATGTGATTAAAATCAGATTTTCCACTCCCCGCCCCGCCCCGTACAACTTTTCACCCAGGGCATGGCAGCGGACATCGTTGTCCATCTCCGCGGGCAGACCAAACCGCTGTTCCACCTGTGCCGTAACTTTGATCTGTTTCCACGCGGGATCGAGATTGGCCGCACTGTAAGATAAACCTTTCAGGCTATCCTGCAGCCCAGGTATGCCCAAGCCGACTCCCACGGGAGTGCACCCCAACGCTTGGGATTTTTCAATTTCCGCCGCCACAGCGTCCATGATCCTCCCCAGCACATTCTGGACGCCTGTGCCGGCGCAAGTTGGCTTTTTGCCGCGGGCCAGCACGTTTCCCTGAAAATCCACAAGCCCGCTGGCGATATTGGTACCCCCCACATCTACCGCTACCAAGCACTCTTTCAAAACGGTTCCCCCTCGTATTACTCTCTCAAAGAATTATTTCACCACCAGACGGAAAAATCCTTCTTTCTCCAGCTTTGCTTATGGCTGCCTCA
The DNA here is from genome assembly GCA_002426275.1 of Firmicutes bacterium UBA5499. Taxonomy (GTDB): domain Bacteria; phylum Bacillota; class DTU084; order DTU084; family DTU084; genus UBA5499. The sequence goes on along the minus strand of DIPB01000081.1, from coordinate 1,264 downwards.
ACTGTTATTTTTTGGCAAAAAAAAAGCGGGGAATTGCTCCCCGCTTACCTTAAGCGCTCTACAAAACGGCTTTTTCAGTGACAGGATCGAAAACGTGCATCATCTTCATATTGGCGAAAAATTCATGAGCGGTGTCCGCCCGGGCCGTGCTGTAAGCATCCACCCTGGCAGTAATCAGAGAACCTCCCACGGTCAGGTAACAGTAAAGCTCAGAGCCCATAGGCTCGGTGACTTCCACCATAGCTTTGAAACAAGACTCAGGATCCGCATCGGGAACCACCGCCCGATCTTCGATATCTTCCGGCCTGATCCCTAAAATCAGCTGTTTGTTCAGATAGGAAAGCAAATTTTTAAAGCTGGCTTTCTTCTCGGCCGGCACCTTAAGTTTGAAATCTGCGCCTTCCAGATATAGTTCGTCCTGCTCGTCCCGCAAGAGCTTTACATTGATGAAGTTCATGGCCGGACTGCCGATGAAGCCTGCCACGAACACGTTACACGGATTGCGGTAAATATCCATGGGAGCTCCTACCTGTTGGATCAACCCGTCTTTCATGACCACGATCCGATCGCCCATGGTCATAGCCTCGGTCTGATCGTGGGTAACGTAAATAATGGTTGTCTGCAGCCGATTATGCAATTTACTGAGCTCGGAGCGCATCTGCACCCTGAGTTTGGCATCCAGGTTAGAAAGAGGCTCATCCATGAGAAAGACCTTAGGCTCCCGCACAATAGCTCTTCCCAAAGCGACCCTCTGCCTCTGCCCGCCTGAGAGAGCCTTTGGTTTCCGATCCAAGAGATTGCTGATGCTCAAAGTTCTGGCCGCTTCTTTCACCCTCCGGTCGATCTCGGCTCTGGGCAATTTCCGCAGTTTCAAACCGAAGGCCATGTTATTGTACACATCCATATGTGGATAGAGGGCATAGTTCTGAAAGACCATGGCGATGTCCCGATCCTTTGGCGGCACATCGCCATGGTCTTTCAGAACTA
>DIPB01000081.1:0-168 GCA_002426275.1 Firmicutes bacterium UBA5499 | reverse complement strand
GTTCTGAAAGACCATGGCGATGTCCCGATCCTTTGGCGGCACATCGTTCACCAAGGTCTCGCCGATATAAATGTTGCCCTCTGTAATTTCCTCCAGCCCCGCAACCATTCTCAATGTGGTGGATTTGCCGCAGCCGCTAGGTCCCACTAGAACCACAAACTCTTTATC
>DIPB01000131.1:6331-6535 GCA_002426275.1 Firmicutes bacterium UBA5499 | reverse complement strand
TTCCAAAGCTCACTGGGCCTCGAGGCCTCGATGGTACTCCAACTCCAGCCTCCGGAACCATTGCTTTTAGCGATGCCAATGAAATCAGAACCAGCGCCGTGCACCCTTCCTTTGGTTGGCAGCACCCACCTGCAGTAGTTTTCTACGCCGGCCACACTGAGGCTATCCGTATCCACCATCAAATTCCAATCCCGAGCGCCGCTA
>DIPB01000131.1:2677-6225 GCA_002426275.1 Firmicutes bacterium UBA5499 | reverse complement strand
TAAAGATACTCCGCATCGTGAGTCACCCAAACCCGCTTGATGCCGCGCTCACCTCTTCCGTTATCCAGATTCTCGTAAACAGCACCTTTGTCTTCCCAATCGCCGGCAGCTCCATCGATCGCGACGGTAGCTGCACCCGCCGCCGCCGGCAGCAGCAAAAACAATACAACCGCGAGCAATTTTCTCATCTTCCGCCCGGCCTCCTTCTTTAGCATTTATTTGATTAAAAGCAGATCCGCAAACAAATCGGCAGACTTTACCGAGCCGATTCCTTCGCAGTAAGAAAGCCATCCCGCACGGCCTTTACCGTCGTTCTGGTTCACAAGGCAGCCGAAGCCCAAATACGCTCCTGCTTTTGGCTGAAAGAACGCCACAGTTTTCCAGGGAATCGCGTATTCGTAAATCGTCTTGCCGCCCGCCCTTTTAATATCGAAATTCAAATGATAAACCTTGCCTGGGATCGCGCCCATGGTCACTACCCACATCCAGGTCAGAGGTCCTCCCTTAGTCAGGGCGCCTCCGTACTCATACCACCCGTCTAAGCCGAAAACGACTTTTTCTTGCATCCGAAAAGGATCCATGGAAAACTGGATGCTGTCGCCACCCCAGATATCCCCACCAGTCCCTTCTTGATAATGAATCTCGTCGTCCACTTCAATGCCCAGATAAAGGTTTTCCTCATCCCAGTTGGCATACAGCTTAGCCTGATAACCCGCCTTGGTTCCGCCTTTGGACCATTTGCTGATTTCCACGCCCGCGCTTTTGTCCCACTCGCCTAGATTCCCGTCAATTGAGATCTCTCCGGGAGCGCTTTTAGCGTAGAGCAAAGCGAAAGGACGCTCGCACTGATAGATCTGTCCCTGTGCGTCTACCGCCAGAATCTGCAAAGTTGAGACCTGATTGGCTGTCTCCAAGGACTGCGGAAAATCAAATTTGAGCTTATGTTCCTCATAACCTGCCAAAGTTACCTGCAGTTCGCCGGCGCCAAAGCTTCGGGGCCACATATCGTCGCCGCCGACCTTAACCGTAAGGCTCATGGTTTCAGGGGTATTATTGGTTAGTTTCAACTCTCCTGCGATCTTGCCTTTCTCCAATACGGGCCTTGCCACAAGATCCAACTTCGGTGAAACTTGATAGACCAGCTCAAACAAGCCGCAGGTTTTTCCGTCCTCCGCTGTCAGCAGCAAGCGAACCGGATACCTTCCGGGCTTCACTTCTTTGCCTGCCAACAAGCTCATCTCCAACAGATCGTCCTTTTGCGTGAGCTTGCCTTTCCATCCTCCCGGCAAGCCGTTGAGCTCTGCCTTGGCCTGTTTTAAGAGGGGGTGCCGATATGTGATGGAGATCTGCTGGCCGGCCACAACTTTGTTGTGCCCTGCAAATACGTCCGCGTCCGGCTCAGCTTTCAGAGGCACGGCTGAGTGCAAGTATAAGACTTCATCTGTGGCCGTAACTCTTATCTGGTCGCTGTGGGGAGATAATTCATAGCTATTGCCCCACATGTCCATGACCTTGACTGGAAGCTTAGTCTGCAATGAGATCTGGCCTTCAAAACCTTCCTCAGACCAAAGGGCATAGACATGTTCGCCGCCGCGCTCAAAATGGAATAGATATTGATGCGGTTGCAGAGGCAGCGCCTCTTTGAACTTACCGCCCACCAAGTTATAGGTCATGGTGGCGTAAGCTGGGATAGCCTCCCTGGGCGTGAATTGTTTGGTCACCATATTCCATGAACCTGAACCTTCATCCTGACTATCCCAGCAGTACCAATTGATCTTTTCCACTCGAGGCACGGATAGGGCCGACAAATAAAATCTCACCATATACTTGGCCGCCGTTAGGCCCGAAAAATTTTCATTTACTGGATAGCCTGTCTCTGTGCACCAAATTTTTTGCTTACCCCCATACTTGTCGATCACTGCCACCAATTTGTTTAAATCCCCAACTAGCCCGCTGGCCTCGGGGCTGACAGGATAGCGATAAGGATGGATGGACACCGCGTCCATGTAATCGCCGCCGCCAGCTTTAAATACCTCTTCGATCCAGGCATGGTCGATCACCACTGTGGCGCAGCCCACTACTTTCATTTGGGGGACCGCAGCTTTTATTTCTTTGGAAGCGGCTTTCAGCATTTGCGTATATTCCAGCGGACTATTCGCGCCGCGGGTGCCGAACCCGCCGTTCCATTCGTTCCATACTTCCAGATGATCCGTATAAGGGGCGACGTTTTTGGCAACAAATCCGGCGTAGCGGCCATACGCATCCGCGCTATCCACAACTTTACCAGGATAACTTGGGTGATCATAACAGAGGATCGGCAGGATTTCGATCTTGTTTTCTTTCAGCTGTTGGATATAATCCACCTGCGCGGCAGGCATTTGGTATTTGCCCCTGGTATATTCGACCTGATTCCAATACATATCGTCCCGTACGCTGCTGACGCCCATTTTGCTCAGCAGTTTGATGCTATCGCTTTGTTTTTGCGGATCCTGATAGCGCTTAAGATGAGCGCAGATCCCGAAGATGCTGTCCTCGGAGAGGCGCTGATTCCTAATCCGCGCTAAGGTAGCGCTGAAAGATATGTTTTCGCCGTCGCTTCTCTCAGAGTAAACGCTTCCTTGCAGAGTAAAAAAACCAAATTGCTCCGTAGAAAATTCTATAGGGATTTTTGCTTCGCCATTGGCGGGAATCCGAAAAGTTTTGCGGACAATATCAATAGTTCTTCCTCTGACATCTGAAAGCGCGAAATACCCGAACATCTCTTGTTCCGCACCGAGCGTGTTGTGAGCGGAAAGCCAAAATTCCAATTTCTGCTCTGGAAAAAAAACATTGGCAAACGCCGGAGTCGTTAAGTTTATCTGAGCGCTCTGCTTGCCCTGTATTTCTATGGGCACGGAAAAATAATCGTCTGCAAAAGCAAACCCGCTCAGCAAGCAGAAAAAAACAGCTAACAGTAACCAGATGTTTTTCTTCACCTTTTATCCTCCCTGTGTTATATTAGCGCTTTGGACAACCGTTAAAATGACGCCACCTCTCTAATCAAGAGTCAGGATGTATTCCCTCCGCGGTTGACATCCTGGTCAGCAATTCTGTCTTCAGGATTGTTTGCGTAAGGTGATCTGCTCCTTGAATTTTGTTAATCAATATCTTCACAGCTTGCTCTCCCATCTCTTCGCAATGCTGTTCCACCGTAGTCAAAGCTGGGAAAACCAAACTGCTTACCGCAATGTTATCAAAGCCCACGATTGATAAGTCTTCTGGAACCCTAACCTCTAATTGAGCGGCCAGCCTCATAGCTCTGATGGCAATTAAATCTGTTGTGAAAAGAGCCGTCATTTCGTTGCCCTTGATAAATCGCTCTATTTCCGCATCGGAAATCACTCTTTCTTTTTTCAGCAAAAGCAATTCCGGACAAATGCCGACTCCGGCGCTTTGCAGGGCCAACTGATAACCCTTAATTCGCTGTACGATTGAACTCATTTCCCGGTCGCAGCAGATCAGCGCAATTCTGGTATGTCCCAAGGCGAGGAGATGCTTTACCGCCTGAT
>DIPB01000131.1:2162-2408 GCA_002426275.1 Firmicutes bacterium UBA5499 | reverse complement strand
CAAGCTCCATTCGTCTGCTACATCCTGGGAATTAACAAAAATCACCCTGTAGCCATTGGCAGTCGCCTCCTTTTCGGCCCCTTTTAAGATTCTGCCGGTATGGGCGTCAGCTACGTACGGAAGCACGAATCCAAGCTGTTTGCCTTTGTTCGTTTCCTCTGTTTTTTGCACGGGTCTGGCAGATTCTAAAAAAGTTCCTTTTCCCGCGTGTCTGGACAGTTGCCCCTCGTTGGTCAGCTCCAGCAA
>DIPB01000131.1:1808-2014 GCA_002426275.1 Firmicutes bacterium UBA5499 | reverse complement strand
CCCTCGTTGGTCAGCTCCAGCAAAGCTTGCCGCACGGTGAACCGACTGACCCCGAATTTCTGGCATAATTCCAATTCCCCTGGCAGGCAATCGCCCACAGCCCATTTTCCGCGCTTAATATCGCTTTGCAGCTGCTCTTTCACTTTTTGGTATAAAGGTTTGGTCATTTCGCTCCCACTTCATTTGTTGTATTTGTGATTGTCCAT
>DIPB01000131.1:0-1672 GCA_002426275.1 Firmicutes bacterium UBA5499 | reverse complement strand
TCCTTCCATTTTTAAAAATATTTTTAAAAATCTGTTAAATATGTATGAAAAACCCCAGCTATTTCAATAGATCCGGACTTCAAATCGTAAAGTCCCTAATACGAAAGATAAAAAGGCTGCCCACCAAAACCAGCTCGGAAACGCGTAGAATAGGAGCCGCAATCAGCACATGGATATGTCCTACGCGCGAGATCCGAAAACAAAAAAAGCGTGGCGCAGCATTCTTCGAGTTCTGCCCACCCCCCTTTACGCAAAGTCAGCATGATATTTTCGCGGACGCTTAATAAAACAGATGAAGTCTCCACTATTTCCGCTTTTTATTATCCGGCTGTATAGACATTCTTTTTGAAAATTAGGCTGTTGGCTGACAATCACTCGATAAGCGCGAACAAAAAAAGCCACCCGCGTCTACGGGTGGCCTCGTAACTAAATTGAGTTTTTCTAAAATCAGCCCTTAAGTCCTGTGAGCGTGATCCCGCGGGTGATATCCTTCTGCAGAGTAAAGAACACGATGATGGGCGGAATAATAGCGATAGTGATGGCTGCCATGATATCATTCTGTGCGAACACCGCGCTTTTGAATACGCTGTTGAAGATGGCAACCATCAAAGGCTGCTTTTCAGTGGTGGTGATCACAATGTACGGCCACATAAAATCATTCCACACGCCCAGGAAAATGAAGATGGTCAGCGTGGCCAAAATAGGCTTCGACAACGGCAGCACGATCTGCCCAAACGTCCTCAGCTCGGAGGCGCCGTCGATGGTGGCCGCGTCAATTAAGTCATCGGGGATCCCATCGAAGAAAGTCTTCAAAAGAAAGATATTGAAAGCATTAGCGCCTGCTGGCAGCCAAAAAGCCCAGTAGCTGTCCAGGAGATTCCAGCCGATAAGCGGCAGGTGCTTCAAAATCACGTACTTAGGGATCATCATGGCCAGGCCCGGCACCATTAAAGCGGCCAGAAACCCAAACATGATCAGTTTATGGCCAGGCGGTTTCAGCTTAGAGAGCGAATAAGCGGACAAAGTGGTCACCAGCATCTGCGCAAACCAGACCCCGGCAATCAGCACCACAGTATTTTTAAAATAGCGCAAGAAATTAAACTTGCTCCACACATTAGCGTAAGTCCCCCACTGGAAATTTTCCGGCCAGATCGTCGGCGGTACCCGAAAAATCTCAGCGCTGGACTTCACCGAACTAATCACCACCCACAAGAGCGGAAACAGCGTTGCCACTGCCACAATCAGCAAGAAGATTAGCAGCAATGTATAGCCGAATTTCACTGAGGGTCTTTTCAGATCCATCCTGCCGATTAAAGTACGTCCCTTTTCAGCCATCTCGTTTATCCTCCTCTATGCTGCTTGATTATCTAGTTTGAAGTAAATATATGAGAGAATCGCCAGCACCACAAACAGCAGCAATGAAGCCGCGCTGGCCACGCCCATATCCATATAAGTGAAGGCGTAGCGATAAATCAAAAGCAAAATGGTCATGGTGGCATTGTTGGGTCCGCCGCCGGTCATGATGAACGGTTCGGTGAAGACCTGCATGGTGCCGAGAATCTGCATGATAAACATCACAGCCATCACAGGCCGCAGCTGAGGAATAGTGGTGTTCCAGGCGCACAGCGAAATGTTGGCACCGTCAATCTCCTTCGTTTCATTCATTTCTTCC
>DIPB01000163.1:11742-12817 GCA_002426275.1 Firmicutes bacterium UBA5499 | reverse complement strand
ATGCGCTCCGCCCATTGGCTCTGGGATCAGCTGATCCACTATGCCCAGTTCCACCAAATCCTGGGCGGACAATTTCAGGGCATCGGCCGCAGCTGCAGCCTTGCCCGCGTCCCGCCACAGAATCGCCGCGCATCCTTCCGGGGAAATAACAGAGTAATAAGCGTTCTCAAGCATCAACAAGCTGTTGACAACGCCTATTCCCAAAGCGCCCCCGCTGCCGCCCTCGGAAATGAGGATCCCCACTGTGGGCACAGTCAAGCCGGCCATGACTTTCAAATTTTCGGCAATAGCCCAAGCCTGCCCCCGATTTTCTCCCTCCAGACCCGGAAAAGCGCCTGGGGTATCGATAAAGAGAATAATGGGCCGGCCGAATTTTTCAGCCTGCCGGAATAAGCGCAAAGCCTTGCGGTATCCTTCCGGATACGGCATGCCGAAATGGCGGCGGATGTTTTCTTTGGTATCCCGGCCTTTCTGCTGTCCCACTACGGTTACGGTCTGCTCGCCGAAGGTGGCAAGCCCGCCCACCATGGCTGGATCATCGCCGTAGAGGCGATCGCCGTGAAGCTCCAAAAAATCGGGAAAGATGCGGCCGATATAGTCCAAAGCAAACGGTCTTTGGCTATGACGAGCCAGCTGCACCCGCTGCCAGCGGGTGAGATTCTCATAAGTCTGCTCCTTCAGCGCAACCAAACGTTCCTCTAAACTGGCGATCTCCTGGGAAAAATCGATGCCGCTCTCCTGGGTGTAGGAGCTTAACTCGGAAATCTTGCGTTCCAATTCCACGATTGGTCTTTCGAAATCCAAATCATTAGCCATCCTGCCCTTCACCCCTTCCGGGTCGATGAAAGGCCAGCAGTTTGCCTACCGTTGCTTTCAAGTCTTTTCGTTCCACAATTTTATCAACCATACCGTGCTGAAAAGCAAACTCAGCCGTGTGAGAGCCGCCTGGCAGCTTCTCCCGAATAGTCTGCTCAATTACCCGCGGGCCGGCAAAACCGATCATGGCTCCGGGTTCCGCCAGAATGACGTCTCCCAAAGACGCGAAGCTGGCCAACACTCCAGCCATGGTTGCGTC
>DIPB01000163.1:11208-11688 GCA_002426275.1 Firmicutes bacterium UBA5499 | reverse complement strand
ACACTCCAGCCATGGTTGCGTCTGTGAGAATGGAAAGATAAAACAGCCCGGCCTCTTCAAACTTGGCCAAGGCAGAGCTGGTTTTCGCCATCTGCATCAAGGAGAGCATTCCCTCCTGCATTCTGGCTCCTCCGCCGCTGGCGCAGACCAAAACCAAAGGCAGTCTCTTCCGGCAGGCCGCCTCCACTGCCCTGGCAACCTGCTCTCCCACAACCGAGCCCATGCTTCCTAGCATAAAGCCGTATTCCATAACGCCGATCACCGCGGGGTTGCCCTCAATAGTCGCTTCCCCTGTGATGATGGCGTCTTGCAGCCTGCTTTTGAGGCGATTTTTCTTCAGTTTTTCCTGATAAGAAACGAAGGTCAACGGATCTGTGGCCGTCAGAGCTGCATAAGGCTGGAAGGTGTCTGGATCTGTGAGCAGGCGCAAACGTTCAAGCGCGTTCAAGCGGAAGTGATGTCCGCATTTGTGACAGACCT
>DIPB01000163.1:9590-11064 GCA_002426275.1 Firmicutes bacterium UBA5499 | reverse complement strand
GGGCTAATTCCTTATTATAGAGAAGCTCGCTGCAGCCGGGACACTTGGTCCACAGACCTTCCGGGATTTCTTTTTTCTCTGCCTGACGCGGAATCACCGTTACGTATTTCGGCTTGCTCCACCAGAAGCTAAACTTACTGTCAGCCATCTGTCACCTCTTCTTGGCCAGGCGCTTTTGTCGGCCATTTCTCCATTAAAACCTCCTGAGCCTCTCTAGCTTCAGACCGCGGCACCAGCAGTTCATATTGGCTGGCAGCTCCCATGTGAATAACCCCCAGCGGTCTGAGCTGCACCATAAAACCTTCTTCAACCAGCATGTTTTTCAGCATCTCTGCCAAGGCTTGATTAGATGCTATATGGACAACGGTCCACATCGCGGCGCGGCGCTTCAAAGAGGCCGCTCCCTCCCTCCATAAAAGAATGGAATCACATCAACCGGGAGCCGACTTCTTTTAATCTTTTCTCGATTTACAACGGAATTCCTGCTACCAAAATGTAGGGAGCAAAAATAATGACCGCATGGTGTTATCAATCCATCAAACCAAGCTCAACTAAGGCGGAACGGGCAGCAAGCTGTTCGGCTTCTTTCTTCGAAGAGCCTTCGCCAGTTCCCAGAACTTGCCCTTGCAGCTTCACTCCCACCCGGAAGAATTTGGCGTGATCAGGACCACGTTGGGAAAGCAGCTCGTAAGTCGGGGCTTGTCTGTGGGTGTGTTGGATTTTCTCCTGAAGTCTGCTTTTGTAGTCTAAGCCGTCGCCGCTGGCAGCCTGGATCATTTCGTCTCCCAGCAATCTGGTAATCCACTTAGAGGCGGCTTCATAGCCCAAATCCAAATAAATGGCGCCGATCACGGCTTCCAAGGCATCGGCCAAAAGCGAAGAGCGCATTCTCCCGCCGCTTTGTTCCTCGCCGTGGCCCAATAATAAATAAGAGCCCAAACCCAAATCCCGCGCCTTGCGTGCCAAAGTCGTTTCGCACACAACTGCCGAGCGGATTTTGGCCAGCTCCCCTTCGCTGCGATCTGGAAAAATCCGGTAAAGACGCGCGGCTGTGGCAAGACCTAAAACAGCGTCTCCCAAAAATTCCAGTCGTTCATTGCTCTGAACGTGACTGCGTTTATGTTCGAAAACATACGAGCGATGAGAAAGGGCAAGCTCCAAAAGCTCGGCAGATAGCTCGACTCCCAGCCTCCGGAGCAACCCTGTCAGTTCTCTTTCCATTTCACTCGCCTTCAAAGCGCGTAAACGCGATGACAGCATTGTGCCCGCCGAAACCGAAAGAATTGGAAAGCGCAGCGCGCACCTTAAGGGGCCGCGCCTGATTGGGAACGTAATCCAAATCGCAGGCGGGATCCGGATGCTGGTAATTGATGGTGGGCGGCGCCACTTCATCCCTGATGGCTAAAACCGTCGCCACAGCTTCGACGGCGCCGGCGCCTCCCAAAAGGTGACCGGTCATAGATTTGGTGGAACT
>DIPB01000163.1:6906-9506 GCA_002426275.1 Firmicutes bacterium UBA5499 | reverse complement strand
TCATAGATTTGGTGGAACTGATGGCGAGCTTGCGCGCGTGCTCTCCGAACACTGACCGGATGGCAGCCGTCTCGCTGGAATCATTGAGCTGAGTGGAGGTGCCATGCGCGTTAATATAGTCGACGTCTGTCAAGTTCAGCTGCGCATCCGCCAAGGCGCGCTTCATAGCCCGGGCAGCACCTTCGCCGTCTGGAGAATTAGCTACGATATGATATGCGTCGGAGGTAGCCCCATAGCCCGCCAGCCGTGCATAAATCGTCGCGCCTCTCTGTTGGGCGTGTTCCAAACTCTCAAGCACCAACACCGCAGCTCCTTCGCCCATGATGAAGCCGTCTCTGTGGGCATCGAACGGCCTGCTGGCTCTCTTTGGCTCATCGTTGCGGGTGGACATCGCTTTCATGGAACAAAAACCGGCCACAGCAAGCGGCGTAATCGCGGCTTCCGCTCCGCCGGCCAACATTACCTCGGCCTCTCCGTGCTGAATGAGCCGCAATGCCTCGCCCAAAGCATGGGTGCTGGAAGCGCAGGCGGTGACCACAGAAGTATTCGGTCCTTTAGCCCCAAGACTGATCGCCACCTGTCCTGAAGCCATATTGCTGATCATCATGGGCACAAAAAAGGGACTGACTCGGCCCGGTCCTTTGGTATGAAGGATTTTTGCCTGCTGCTCCATGGTTTCGATGCCACCGATTCCAGAGCCGATGACCACGCCCACGTCGTCGGAATCCTCCTCTGCCATCGTAAGGCCGCTATCTTCCACAGCCATTTTCGCAGCCACAACAGCAAACTGAGTGAACCTATCCATGCGCTTCAGTTCGTGCCTGTCCAGATAGTCTTCGGGTTTAAAATCGGTAACCTCCGCCGCGATTTGGGTAGAGAACTGCGCAGGATCAAAGTGGGTAATTTTGCCCACGCCGTTTGTTCCCGTCAGCAAAGCTCGCCAAAAATTCTGCCAGCCAATTCCCACCGGTGAAATAACGCCTAATCCTGTAACCACCACCGGCCGGCCTTCCCCCCGAAAGCGTTTCATCCTCTCCAAGTTCATAATGCCTACTCCCCCCTGAGCCCATGGTTAATTCCAAATAGAGGCCCACGCAGCCGTGGGCCTCCGCCTTATTTGACACGTTCGGTAATATAATCTACCGCATTTCCCACGGTTTTGATCTGTTCGGCGTCCTCGTCGGGAATCTCCAGCTCAAATTCCTGTTCCAAAGCCATGATAAACTCAACCACATCCAATGAATCAGCGCCGAGATCCTCCACGAAAGAAGCTTCCAGCGTAACTGCCTCAGGATTCACTCCCAAGTTATCAACGATCAGATCTTTAACTTTTTCAAAAATGCCCATGCTCTCTTTCACCTCCTTCCAAGTTTAAGCTGATTATACTATGCCTTTGGCTTTTTGCCAAGATCTCACATCGACATTCCGCCGTCTACCGCCAAGACTTGTCCCGTAATGTACCGGGCCTGGTCGCTGGCCAGGAATAAAACCGCCTTGGCGATATCGTCGCCGACGCCTAAACTTCCCATGGGAATCTGCGCTTCCAGTTTGGCTTTCGCCTCCTGGCTCAGCTGGGCCGTCATTTGCGTCTGGATGAAACCGGGCGCCACGGCATTGACCCTGATCTGACGCGGCGCAACTTCTCTTGCCACCGCCTTTGTGAATCCGATGACTCCGGCTTTGCTGGCCGCGTAATTGGCTTGCCCGGGGTTGCCCATGATCCCCACCACAGATGCGATGTTGACGATGCTGCCCGCCCGCTGTTTAAGCATGGGGCGGACGGCGGCTCTGGTGACCTTGATGACCCCGCCCAGATTAACGTTTAGCACCGCATCCCAGTCCGCGTCTTTCATCCGCAAGAGGAGATTGTCCCGGGTGATGCCGGCATTATTAACCAAAATGTCGATCCTGCCCCACTTGTCTAAAACGGCGGCCACGAGCTTTTCAGCATCTTCCGCCTGGGTGACGTTGGCGGCGATTTTCAAAGCGTCGATCTGCGCTGCCGCCAAATCCTCCTCGCGTAAATCGCAGATGGCCACTTCAGCGCCCGCCTGCGCCAGCTCCCTGGCCGTGGCAAGCCCGATCCCCCTGGCGGCTCCCGTGACAACTGCCACTTTTCCCTCAAGAATCAATTTCCCACTCCCCCTTCCAGTTCCTCTATGGTAGCTAATAATTGCTCATACGTATCTGTGGAAAGCACCTTCGCCTGCGGCGAGATTCTCCTGGCCAGGCCTGAGAGCACCTGGCCAGGCCCCACTTCCACAAAAAGCTGGAAGCCGTCGTCCACAAGCTTGCGCATGCTCTGTTCCCACAAAACCGGACTGCTCACTTGGCGTACCAAAGCGGCTCTGATTGTAGCAGGCTCTGAGAGATATTCCGCATTGACATTGGCCACATATGGCACCGCTACCGGGGCAAGCCGGACTTTTTCCACTATTTCCTGCCACTGGGGCGCGATCCGTTCCATCAGCGAACTGTGAAAGGGGCCGCTGGTGGCCAGGGGAACGATCCTTTTGGCGCCGTCCAGGCGCGCTCTGGCCGCGAATTCCTCCAGGGCTTTCTCCCAGCCGCTGACCACGATCTGCCCCGGACAATTGTAA
>DIPB01000163.1:4986-6747 GCA_002426275.1 Firmicutes bacterium UBA5499 | reverse complement strand
AATTGGCCGGCTCAATGATCCCAACCTCCGCGCTTACCTCCCGGCAGAGCTTTTGGATTTGCCGGGCGGACAGGCCCAAAACCGCTGCCATCTTTCCTCCCCGAGGCACAGCCTTCTCCATCAGCTCCCCGCGTTTAGCCACCATCCTCAGCGCCTGCTCCGGCTCCAGCACCCCAGCGGCCACTAAAGCCCCGTATTCGCCAAGGCTATGTCCGGCTGCGGCCTGGGGCTTGATTCCCCGCCCGCTGAGAGCTGCCATAGTGGCCAGGGAAGTGGCCAAAATCGCCGGCTGCGTATTGCTGGTTCTCCCCAGTTCTTCGGCAGGTCCTTCCCAGCAAAGCCTGCTCAGCTGTCTTTCAACTGCGTAGTCCGCCAGCTCATACACTTTTTTGGCAGCCGGCTCCTTTCGCGCCAGCTCCTTTCCCATGCCCACAGACTGTGAACCTTGTCCCGGAAAGAGATACGCTAATTTCATTTGGTCTCTCTCCACCACCTCATGACATTGCCTCCCCAGGTGAGGCCAGCTCCGAAGCCCACGATCAAAAGGATATCGCCTGTGGCGAGCAAGCCGCCTTTGACCGCTTCGTCTAAAGCGATGGCGATGGAAGCTGCGGAAGTATTGCCGAACCTGTCCACATTCACATATACTTTTTCCCTGGGCAAAGACAGCCGCTTGGCAGCCGCGTCGATAATCCTGATGTTAGCCTGATGGGGAATAAACAGATCCACATCTGCTTCCGTGAGCCCCGCCTTGCGCAATAAATCCACAGGCACCTGACTCATGACGTGAACTGCGAATTTGAAGACGTCGCGCCCATCCATCTTGATAAAGTTAGTCTCTTTGCTCAGTTCCAGATGATGGCCGCCTTGTCCATCGGCGCCCAATTCGTGGGACAGGAAACCGTAGCCGTCCGGCACCGCACCTAACACTGCGGCGCCCGCCCCATCGCCGAAAAGAACGCAGGTGCTACGATCCGACCAATCCGTGATCTTGGAGATCTTCTCCGCTCCAATGACCAAAACGTGACGGTACATGCCGGTCTGGATGAACTGCGCGCCCACGGCCAGACCGTAGGCGAAACCTGAACAGCCTGCGGATAAATCGAAGGCGGCGGCATTCTTAGCGCCCAAGGCCGCCTGGACCAAGCAGGCAGTCGCCGGGAAAGGGGCATCGGGAGTGATGCTGCAAACGATAATGAGCTCTAGCTCTGCCGCCTTCAGTCCCGAATCGGCCAAAGCGGCCTCAGCTGCGTAGATGCTCAACTGAGAGGTATTTTCATCTGCTGCCGCCAGGCGCCGCTCCCGAATTCCGGTTCTGGAGACGATCCATTCGTCCGAGGTCTCCACCATCTTTTCTAAATCCTGATTTGTGAGCACTTTTTGAGGAATATAGGAGCCTGTGCCGATTATCCCTACGTTTGTCAATTCACTTTCCCTCCTTGAGCTTCTGTACCACTTGCTTTTCTACGCAGGCAGCGGCGCTGTCTATGGCATGAACGATGGCCCTGGCATCGGATCTGCCGTGGGAAATCATCACTATTCCATCTACGCCCAGAAGCGGAGCCCCCCCGTATTCCGCGTAATCAAAACGGCTGACCAGAGCTTTGACCGCCGGCTTGGCTAAAGCCATTCCCGCCTTGCTTAGCCAGCTTTTCCCAACTTCTTCTTTGAGGATCTTAAAGATGCTCTCAGCCAAGCCTTCGGCTGATTTTAAAATCACATTGCCAGCAGTGTGTTCGAAATAGACGCTCTCATCATTTC
>DIPB01000163.1:1062-4934 GCA_002426275.1 Firmicutes bacterium UBA5499 | reverse complement strand
ACATTGCCCACAAAACCGTCGCAAACTGCAATCTGGACATTGCCAACCGTGAGGTCTTTGCCTTCTATGTTGCCGATGAAATTCAGAGCGCTTGCCGCCAAAAGCTCATGCGCAGCCAGCGTCAGCTGGTTGCCTTTTGTCTCCTCTTCGCCGATATTCAGCAACCCTACCTGGGGCGAGTCCACTTTAAAGACCGCTTGGTAGTAACTATAGCCCATGCGGGCGAATTGCAGCAAATTCTCCGGCGTGCAATCAACATTAGCGCCCGCATCCAAAATGAGACAAGGATTTTTTCCGCGGGTGGGAAGAGGAATGGCAATGGCGGGCCTTGAAATTCCGGGAATCCGCCCCAGCTTCATCAGAGCCGCGCCCATAGCCGCGCCGCTGTTGCCCGCGCTCACGAAGGCGTCGGCTTTGCTATCCCGCACCATTTCGGCGGCCACCAAGAGGGAAGCGTCTTTTTTGCTTCGCAAAGCCGCGGCTGGATGTTCGTTCATTTCGATCCATTGGGAGGCTACCGCCAGATTTACTCCGGCCGGCAGTTTTTCCCGCAGAAACTCCGGTCCCACCAGGGTGATTTCATATTTCTTCGCTGCCTGCGCTACGCCGGCGACGATCTGGTCAGGCGCGTGATCTCCGCCCATGGCGTCAACTGCGATCCTAATCATCGTTTACCTCCTCCAGGGCGAACACTACGAAAGTGCCAACCAATATTTCCCGCCTTTCGGCAGTTATTCTCACTTCCACAGTATATTTATTTTTGATATTTTCTATTACCGAAGCTTTCGCCACCAGTCTTTCTCCGACTTTAACCGGCTGGCAAAAGCGGACCGTGGCAGTGCCAGTCAAAGCGACCGGCGAATCGGCCAGCGCCACTGCCAGAGAATTAGCCTGAGCAAACAAGTGATGACCCCGTACGATGCCGGATCTTTGAAAAGCCATCTCGCCTGTGGTCTCTAAAACGGAAATCGCCCGCTTGCCAAGCTCCAGATCCAGAAGCTCTCCCGCAACCTCCTGTTCGGTTAGGGAACGCATCTTATGGGCTGCGTCCTGAGCCACATCTCTGATCCTCTCCCGCACTTCGGGAATATTCAACTGCATTCGATCCAAGCGCACTGTCTGAACGCTGACCCCTAACCTCTCCGCCAGCTCTCTGTCCGTGAGGAAAGGATCTTCAGCGATTTTTTTCACCAGCTCTGTTTGCCTTGCCTGACGGCGGTCTGTTCTTCTGCCCATTCTCTCCTCCTAGGTACCTGCTCTTAAGACCTGGTGATTTCAGTATAGCGAAAAAAGCGGACGTTTGCAAGAAAAAGTTTCTGTCAGCTGACGGCGCCCGCGGCCTTTACCAGCTCACGGCGGAAGGCGTAATAATGCTGATACTTCTTTATATATTTCTCAAGCAGCTGCGGGCCGTCCTCTCCTCTAACTGGTCTGGGGATAATTCCCTCAAACTGCTCTTACCATTGTCCATGAATCCCCTTGCAGCTCACCTCAGCCATCGTATTCCTCTTTGGTAAAAAAGCTCTTTCATTATAGCATAGCTTGGCCCGAGTTGGGCAGTTCAATAAAGGCAATGCAAGAAAAAAGTACAGAATTTCGTTTATTTGCTCCCAATTCCCTCCCAGCATTTTATTTCGTTCGCTTCCGCCTTCAGCCTCTCGCTATTTCTTCGCCTCATTTACAGAATGAATGTCTGCAGGATCGAATACGGCGCTCGTGCCGTATTCGACAGACCATGCCGTTTCTCTCTAGGTGGAAGTAGTATGAGAAATCGTACTTCTCCACCGTTAAATTTCCTTGATGGATCTCAAGAAGGAAGACAATGCGTGCTTATCTGGTCGCGCAAAAAAAAAGAAAGACCTGTGAGGTCTTTCTCTACTCTGCTTTTTCTGCAAGCACTTTGCTGCCGCGATAGAAACCGCAGTGCGGGCAGATCCTGTGCTGCAGTTTTGGCTGGTGGCACTGGGGACAGGCAACGATGCCAGGTCCTTGAATCTTCCAATGGGTACGCCGCTTCGCGCCCCGAGCTTTGGAATGCTTATATTTAGGTAGTCCCATCTTTTCCACCTCCCCCCGGAGCATTGTCAAGTAATTTGCTTAAAACTGCCAGGCGCGGGTCCACTCGTTCTTCTTTGCAGTTGCATTGCTCCCGGTTGCGGTTCGTACCGCAGATCGGGCAGAGCCCCTGGCAATTCTTGTCACATAAACCACGCAACGGCAAATTTAAGTATAACTCTTCTTCTATCGCGCCGTCAAGTTCAATTTCATCTCCCTGAAAGCTCCGCCAATCCTCCTGTTCATCTGAGGACCCGCTTTTGGCGTAATCCTCAATCAGAGGCACTTTGAGCTTCAAGAGATAACGTTCCAAACATCTGGCGCACACTAAGGAAAGCTTAGCTTCAATCTCCCCCGAGACGTGATAACAGGGACCGGTATTAGTGACGGTGCCTGTAACGTGCAGAGGCGCTTTGGCCAGCACCTCTGTACCGTCAGGGGCAATGAGCTTGGGCGCAGGCGTCAGCACGTCGAATTGCTTAAAAGCACCATGTTCATTTTCCAAGCCGACCAGGGAGAGCTTCATCTTTCACACCCCAATTATTTTAGCTCTGCCAGTAACGCAGGGATCACTTCAAAAACATCGCCCACGATCCCCCAGTGGGCAACCTGAAAGATGGGAGCGTCCGGATTCTTATTGATGGCGACGATGGTCTGGGCAGACTGCATTCCTGCTAAGTGCTGAATCGCCCCTGAAATGCCGCAGGCGATATAGAGCTTAGGAGAGACTACTTTCCCGGTTTGTCCAACCTGATGCGGATAAGAGATCCACCCTGCATCCACCGCCGCCCGGCTGGCTGCCACAACGCCGCCTAAAGCCGCAGCCAGCTGAGAAAGCAGTGCGAAGCCTTTTTCATCAGCCAGGCCTCTGCCTCCGGCCACCACAATTTCCGCTTCCTGCAAGTTCACGTTCTCTTCCCGCTGGCTCACCCGCTCAAGCAGCTTACTATGCAACTGAAGCTGTGGCGCTTGCAGGCGCACGAGCTCTCCGGTCCGCTCCGGGTCCCCCATAGAGGCCGGAAAAACTTTAGGACGAACCGTCGCCATCTGCGGACGATGATTGGGACAAACAATGGTCGCCATGATGTTGCCGCCAAAGGCCGGTCTGGTTTGCAGCAAGAGCCCTCTTTCCGGATCGATCTCAAGTCCGGTGCAGTCCGCAGTGAGGCCTGTGCGAAGCCTGGCCGCCACTCTGGGCCCTAAAGAACGGCCGATTGTGGTGGCGCCCAAAAGCAAGATTTCAGGATGTTCTTTTTCAATCAGTTCCGAGAGCGCAGCTGCATAAAGCTCGTCATGATAATCGGCAAAGCTGGGATCTTCCAGCAGATAGACTTTATCCGCCCCATGGGCAATTAAAGAATCTGCCGCCTGAGCCAAGTTGCTGCCGAAAAGCACCGCTGCAAGGGTGGTTTTGCGGCTTGCAGCCAGCTTCCTGGCCTCTGCAAGCAGTTCATAGACAACCGGAGCTATCGCTCCCTCAATTTGTTCGGCATAGACCCAGACGCCCGAGGAAGCGGGCACCGCTCCCTTTGCCACAACCTCGCGGCTGATGGCTTTAAAATGGCAAACATCAACGCAAGCGCCGCACATGGTGCAGTCGTCTGTGATCACTGCTTTCTTATCTTCTATTATTATAGCCCCAAACGGGCATTGTTTTGCACAAAGGCCGCAGCCTGTGCAAAGGCCTGAATCGACCTTTATCCCTCCCACCTTAGTTGCTCCTCTCTGCGCTATACGATCTTTTTTAATTCTCCGGCTAAGCTTTCGGCTTGTTCCTGAACGTTTCCTTCCAGCATTTGACACTGGTTGTTCCTTTG
>DIPB01000163.1:518-877 GCA_002426275.1 Firmicutes bacterium UBA5499 | reverse complement strand
AGACGCTCCTCTTCAACGTCTAAATCCGCTTTTCCCCACACGGTTATCTCCGCCTTCTTCGCCCGCATTTTGCCCTTCAGCGACGGCAGGCGAGGCTGATTGATATCTTTCAAAACCGTCAGCAAAGCCGGCAGAGCTAGCTCAATTACCTCATAGCCGTCTTCGGTCATGCGTTCCGCCACGATTTTCCGCTGGTCGAAGCTTTGCACCTTGCGGACATACGTGGCATGGGGAATGGCAAGCTGTTCCGCCAAGGAGGGACCGACCTGCGCTGTATCTCCGTCTATGGCTTGCTTACCGCAAATCACAAGGCCGAATTCGCCCAGTTTCGCGATGCCCCTGGAGAGGGTATAAGCCGT
>DIPB01000163.1:0-440 GCA_002426275.1 Firmicutes bacterium UBA5499 | reverse complement strand
GGAGAGGGTATAAGCCGTGGCCAAAGAATCGGCGCCGGCAAAGGCACGATCGGAAAGCAGAACCGCTCTGTCGGCGCCAAGGCTCAGCGCTTCGCGCAAAGCTACCTCCACCTGGGGCGGACCCATGCTCAGGACTGTGACTTCCCCCTCGCCGAGGCTCTCTTTGATCCTCAAAGCTTCTTCCAGCGCATACATATCGAAGGGATTGATGATGCTTTGAACCCCTTCCCGCTGCAGCGTGTTCGTTTCGGGATTTATCCTTACCTCCTCGGTATCAGGTACCTGTTTGAGACAGACTATGATCTGCAATTTGTTCCCTCCTAGCGCTTGCGGGCGGCTTGTTTGATCAGCTCAAGGGAAATCACATTGCGCTGAATCTGATTTGTCCCTTCGTAGATCTGGGTGATCTTAGCGTCCCGCATCATCTTCTCCACCGGGTA
>DIPB01000064.1:28661-31599 GCA_002426275.1 Firmicutes bacterium UBA5499 | reverse complement strand
AGTGTTGGACTTCGTCTTGTGTGACAGACTTGTCCGCCCTAATTCAGCCTCATATACGTTTTTTGTTCATCGGGTCAGGACTTTGCCTCCGGCTTCCTTCAGATTCCACCTCACAGTGGACACCCTTGCCTTTGGCTAATGGTTCCCACTGCCAAGCCCATAGCGGACTTTCACCGCCAAGCTACGCCCATGCCGGGCACACCACATCAAATTAAAAGAGCCCTTGCGGGCTCTTTTGGGGAAATTAGTGGGGGAAACTTATTCACTCGGCTACAGATTGAGAAAAAGAATCAGCGCCGAGATGATACCACCTAAAATGAAACAGCAACATAGCCTAGACACTCTGCGGAAGCGGAGACGCTCCCGGTAGCTGATGATCTGATGATTTACTTTTTTCGTATTAAAATGCCACCAGTAACGAATCAAGACCAACAACGCAAGTGCCTCTGCAAAAATCAAAATTTGCCAGAAGAACTTCATGATTGCCTACACCTCAAAAAAAAGATCCGCCACTTACAAAGAAGGCAGATCCCTTCTCCCAGTGGCAGCTGGCTGTCTTGGCCTTACGGCTTTAGACCCTGTAGCTTTGCGCCGCCAGCTTTCGCTGGGTTTGCCATTTTCACTCGGATCTCAATTTATATTATATGTTATAGATTCGATTTTTATTTAGGAATTCCTTCCGACTATTGAAAAATGAGCCTTTTGTCCTAGTCCGCTCAGACCGGACGACTAGTCCTATGATATCTTCATTTTCGCTAAGACTTTGCCGTCGCTCAAGGAAATAATGCCAATTACTCCATCCTCCAGCGTAGCTACAGATGAGGGCCCATCCTTGGGCAGAGACGGACTGCCTGGATTCAAAAAAACTACTGGTCCGATTTTTTCTAATTTCGCCCGATGGGTATGCCCGCTGACCACAAGCTCAGCGCCGAATTTCTCCGCCCAGGCCAAAAGCTGCTCTTCTCCCACCTGACCGTGAGACAGCAGGATCTTTACTTCCGGCAGCGGCACAAAAGCATAGAGTTGGTTCACAGGCCAGGCCAACAATTCCAAATCGATCTCAGCGTCGCAATTGCCCTTTGAGATCACAAGCGGCCAAGGAGAATCGTTCAAAAGCTCAACCAGTTTTAATGGTCCGTGACCTGGCGGCAACGGATTTCTAGGTCCATGGTAAAGCACATCGCCCGCATGCAGAACCAGCTCCGCTCCCTGAAAATACTTACTCGCCAGCTCCCAACTCTGTGCCGAGCCGTGAGTATCGCTGATGAAACCTATCTTCAACTTTCTCTCCCCTTTATAAGAATTACTGTGGGGATTCGTCGCGAGACCGCTTTTTTCCTGCAGCCGTCCGGCAACTTAACACATGCCCCCCGCATAATCGCCAGCTGAGAGCTTAGGAAGCCAGTTTCATTCGACGGATGGAGCGTTTCATCTTCCGGCTCTCCAGACTTTGAGTCCTCTTGATTATCTATCCATATATTTTCCCGTGATCCGTTTCATTATATTTTACTGGGCGGTGGAAACTTCTGCCCAGCTAGGAGACTAGCGAATCCTCATCAGAATCACAATCCAGCCGCTTAAAGGCATGCGACGCCCTTCATTCGGCACTTTGATGCCATCGCCGAGCGTACTTTCTTATCACCTTTACCCATGCGTTCAAAAGTCCTTCCAGCTACCAGACAGCGTGGCTAAAGAGAAACTGCCATAATACGGCGTCAATAAAATTCTGGATGCTACTGGTTAATCTCGAAAAAATCTGCTAAACTGTGTGTGTAACTCTTTCGTGATTTAGCCTTCTTTCGGTTACTGAGCATAACCTAAGGATCGCATAAGATCGTTTGAAAGAGTTACTTTTTTTCTATGTGGCGCGTGAGAACTTTTGACTGGCTAGTATATTTAATAATCTCCATGTGAATTTGATTGTAGCCAAACACTGATATTAAAGGAGACAAGTCATGAATTACTTTGAAGAAGCGCTTCAAGTTATGAAGGATTTATACGGAAAAGATGTTGTAATGTCGCTTGCTACCACGAATAATGGAAAAGCAAATATCAGAAATGTAAACGCGTACTATAAAGACAAATGTTTTTATATCACTACCTATGCTTTGAGCAATAAGATAAAAGAGATCACGCTTAATCCATGGGTCGCGCTTTGCCACAACCTTTTTGTAGCACATGGAGAGAGCGAGAACATTGGACATCCCCTCAAAGAATCAAATAAGCGTTTGCGAAAAGAATTAAGACAAGTTTTTTCTGCTTTCTACGACAAACATGTAAACGAAGCCGATGAAAACACATGTATTTTAAAAACAACTCTGACAGACTCGGTGGTATTTGCCAATGAATTTAAATATCTAATTAACTTTGAAACGAGGACAGCCAAACGGGAAGATTTTATTATCGATATTATTTTCTAGCTTCTTATCCGGAGGAAGCCCGAACGCAGCCATAATTTCCCGCCGCAACAACCCGGCTTCAGTTATCAGAATGCCATACCTGCCGCAATACTTAATTTCTGTGATTGTCTACATCTCCCGCTAAGAGTGTATCCTGCGCTCTTCATATCATCAAAGCAGCTTGCCGACTTTCCCTTCCGGCGATAGAGCGGGCTTCAAATGGATCAAGCTTCTTTTTCGTGAGAATGCAGAAGAAGCCAACATATTCCTTCCCGTATTCCTCAATGGCTTGTTGAACATTTGCGACCCCTTTTTGGTGTCTCCTTTACGATGAAAAAACGCTTATAGCCATCTGCATTTTCACTTCGCTCGTTTTTGTTCCAAGCTCCTGTTTCAAGTGGAGCCGGTGCGTTATAAACGCGTCATAGTCTTCAGCTTTAGCATTTTGTAGTAAATCTGCAGCTAGCATCGCTTGCCCTTCCAGTGATATAGGTGCGTTAGCATGAAAAGAATCTCTCGTTCTCGCCGGTGACATGATA
>DIPB01000064.1:28310-28581 GCA_002426275.1 Firmicutes bacterium UBA5499 | reverse complement strand
TCGTTCTCGCCGGTGACATGATAACGATCTGGAAGCATGTCGATGATGCTTTCGAGCCATATCCTTGATGTAGACACTGCCAGTATCAAGGTAAGCTTTTTGCTTTCAATGAAGTCGAGTGCGTCCACTGTTGTCCTGAGGGTGGCCACATAAAGAACGATCACGGTTCTTGGTGTTATGTGAATGATGAGATATGGACAGGCATTTTTCCTGGCAGGCGGTTGACAACGCTCCTTGCCTGTGCTAATATAAAATTGTCTTGAAAATATCG
>DIPB01000064.1:20506-28158 GCA_002426275.1 Firmicutes bacterium UBA5499 | reverse complement strand
AGTAGCTCAGTTGGTTAGAGTGCTACGCTCACATCGTAGAGGTCAGCGGTTCGAGCCCGCTCTTCCCCACCATTTTTTGCAGTTTAAAACTTGCACTGGTTGTGTAAGTTTTTTGTTTTATTTAAACATCTTCGTACAGGGAGGAATTCGCTTATGCGCGCGCTGATTCTTTACAGCACTGAATCCAGACTTCAAAAAGCCGCCTCTGCCCTGGCCCATGCTCTGGAAAACAACGAATGGCAGGTACAACTGCTGGAGGCCGCAGGATCTGGACCCATCAATGTGATCCCATTCGATCTGGTTTGCGTCGGCAGTCCCACGGTGGGATTCTTCGGCGGCAAGGTGGCCGCCGAGGTGGCAGATGCCATCACCCGCTGCAATCACCTGGACGGAAAAAGGACCATCGCTTTCGTGACCCCGAAACCGTTCGGCACGGATAAATCCCTGAAAACCTTGATGGGCCTGTTGGAAGCCCAGGGCTCAAACGTCTTCGATTTTCTGGCCATCGGCAGCAGCGCGGACGCGCAAGCTATAGCTCAAAGAGCAAAATAAGATGGAAAAAAACAAAGCGCGGATCCATGAGCTCCGCGAGCAGCTGCAATACCACAACTGGCGCTATTATGTGCTGGATGATCCCCAGCTGTCTGACGCTGAATATGATGCCCTTTTTCGTGAATTGGCGGCTTTAGAGGAAGCTCATCCGGAACTTGTCACGCCGGATTCTCCAACCCAACGGGTGGGCGCTAAGCCCTTATCCGCCTTCAGAACAGTCCGGCATCGAATTCCCCTGTTCAGCCTGGCCAACGCTTTTTCCCATGACGAGCTGACAGCTTTCAGCCAGAGACTGCAGCGAAACCTAGAGACAACCGCTATGCAATTCATGCTGGAGCCGAAAATCGACGGCCTAGCCATAGCCCTTACATACGAAAACGGCATCTTCACGCTGGGCGTAACCAGAGGCGACGGCATTGAAGGCGAAGACGTCACTGCCAACCTCCGCACTATCAAAAGCCTGCCCTTGAAGCTGCGTGGCACTCCCCCGGCCCTCTTGGAAGTGCGGGGAGAAGTCTATATGCCCAAAGACGCTTTTGTCGCTTTGAACCGAAAACGCGAAGAAGAAGGTGCGCCAACCTTCGCCAATCCCCGCAATGCCGCGGCCGGTTCCCTCAGGCAACTGGATCCTAAGGTCACTGCCGGGCGACGCTTGAACCTCTTCGTCTATACCCTGGCGCAAAAAGACCAAGCCCCCCTTTGGGAACAGGGCATAATCACCCAAAGTGAGGCTTTGGAAGTCATGGCAAGCTACGGCCTGCCCGTGAACCCTCAGGTGCGCCAGTGCGAAACCATAGCCGAGGCCATCGCCTATTGCGACGAGCTCGAGCAAAACCGGGAACATCTACCCTATGAAATCGACGGGGCAGTTTTAAAACTCAACAGCCTGCTTTCCCAAGAACAGCTGGGATTTACGGCCCGCAGCCCCCGTTGGGCCATAGCCTACAAATTTCCTCCCTGCCAGGCGCAAACCAAAGTGGAAGACATCGTCGTCCAGGTGGGACGCACCGGCGCCATCACGCCCCTGGCTATATTGCGGCCCACGCATTTGGCAGGTTCCACCATTTCCAAGGCCAGCCTGCATAACCAGGATTACATTAAAGAAAAAGACATCCGCATTGGCGATCAGGTAATCATTCAAAAAGCGGGCGATGTGATTCCGGAGGTCGTCCGCACGTTGCCGGAGAAACGGGACGGCTCAGAGCGGCTGTTCCAGTTTCCCAGCGTCTGTCCTGCCTGCGGCTCGGAATTAGTGAAAACCCCCGGGGAAGTGGCCATCCGCTGCGTTGGCATGGGCTGCCCCGCCCAATTGCGGGAGGGAATCGCTCACTTTGCCTCCAGGGATGCCATGAACATTGAAGGCTTAGGACCCAAACTAATTCAGAGTTTGATCGCCGCGGACCTGATATCGAATCCCGCGGATCTCTATTTTCTGACCGCCAAGTCTCTCCTAGTTTTGGAACGCTTTGGCGTCAAGAGAGCCGACAACCTGATCGCAGCCATCGCGGCCTCCAAACAAAATTCCGTAGAGCGATTGATTTACGGCTTGGGAATTAGACATGTGGGCTTGGAAGCAGCAAAGCTCCTGGCGGCTCGTTTTCAAACCCTGGACAGACTAATGGCGACAAAGCTTCCGGAGCTCACGGAGCTCAGCGGCATCGGTCCGCAAATTGCCGAAAGCATCCGCGATTTCTTCACCCGCAAACAAAACCGAAAAATCATCGCCAAGCTGAAAAAGGCCGGGCTGAATTTCAGCTCGACCCTCGCGCAAACCGGCGGCTCCCTCTCGGGGCTGACCTTTGTGCTCACAGGCAGCCTAGACAGTTTCAGCCGCTCGGTTGCCAAAGAAAAAATCGAAGCCCTGGGCGGCAAAGTCACCGGCTCGGTGAGCAAAAAAACCGATTACGTGGTGGTGGGAACAGACCCGGGCTCTAAGTTGGCGCAAGCTGAAGAACTCGGCGTCGAGCTCCTCACGGAAGCGGAATTTCTCAAACTCCTAGAACAAGCGAACTGACGCGCGGCCATCCACTGTCACAGCCGCCTCCGCGATTACATATCCTAAAGAAAACGCTGCGGAGGTGGTTTCATGTGGACAAGGGCGCGCAACTTTTTGCAACGTCTCTGTCAGCTCAAAACCCACGATTCTGTAGACCTCCGGCTGCCTTTGTGCCGGCTGCGCATAGAACGAAAAAGCTGGCTTCCCATCCCTCACGAGCTGCAGGTGGTGATCCCCCGGGTTGAAATCAGAGAACGCATCTGGGAAAAAGACGGCGTCCGCAGGGAGCGGGAGATCATCCTCAGCAGCGTTACCGCTGTCAGCGCTCCCAGACGCGAACAATCACCGGATGGGAATCCGTAACTTGCCGCAGGCAGCCAATTCTTCCCTGCGGCAAAGGTTATTTGCCGCCAGTAGCTGGCTGATTCCCACTCTGTAACGCAGACAGATTTCTTCAATGCTCTCTCCTTTCTTGGGATAATAGAACAGCCATTGACTCTCAACGTTCTGTGGCAGCCGTTCCTTTTGACTGATGAAAAGCGGCGTGCCCACTTGCAGGTATGGCGTCAATTCTTCCAGGTCTGCCAAAGCCAACTGAATACAGCCCAGAGTGTTGGCAAATCCCGGCTTTTGATCTGGCAACAGGCCGTGAATGCTATGCCTGTAAGGGGTAAAGCTCAGCCAGCGGCTGCCCAAGCTGCAACGGCGGGTTTCCCATAATTCCAAAATCCTAAACCTCCCCACCGGAGTAGGCGTGGATGTTTTTCCCACTGAGACGGGAAACGCTTTAACCAGCCGGGTCTGGTTATATAAAAAAAGTCTGTAACTTTTTAGGCTCACCTCCAGGCTCGCCTCAGGGAATCCACTTTCCGCCAGCTGTTCACCCCAGCCAAAGCTCAAACTTTTCCCCGCGGCCTGCCATAACTGTTCCAAATTTTCTGGAGTCAGCGCGCCTGTTACAGGCAGCCCCATTTGCTCCTGCCAAGCGCCGACAGCCTCTTGGGTCTGGAAGCTGAATTCGCCGTCTCTGGGCAGCCGATATCCCAATTCCAGCAAACGTTCTTGCGCGCCAAAAACCAAAGGGCCTCTAGAGCCTGGGCTAAGTCGCCAATTTTTCATCCACATATTTGTCCCCCCCTTTAACTATATGAAAGAAAAGGACAAATCTTGCCTTTAGGCGGCAATTAATCCCAGCCTCGCTGCTTCCAGATTTTGCTCCCGGATTTGGCGAATCGCCTCGGTCATGGCTGTACTTTGGCTAACCGCCGCAAAGCAAACCTCGCCTGTGGGCTGAGCAGCCGTTCTGCCGGCTCTGCCGGCCATCTGCACTAAAGCCCGTTCGTCGAAAAGCTGATGATTGGCGAACAGCACCAGCACATCAACTCCCGGGATAGTGATGCCTCGCTCTGCCACAGTGGTGGAAACCAAATACCTGACTTCCCCTCGGCGAAAAGCCGCAAGCTTTTTATCCCGTTCCGGATCCTGAGCATGACAGCTCTCCACTTCCCCCATTCTCTGCCGAAGGTGCTGCGCCACTTTGAGGCATAAAGCAACTGTGGGCACAAAAATGAACAGACTGCGGGAACTTTGAATTTGAGCCAAAACCTGCTCGGGAAGCTCCAATGGCTCTTCTTTCAATGCGGACAGCAGCACTGCCGGCACGGGCAGAGGACGGCCGTGGTGCCGCACGGGCAAGCGCGCTAAGGACCAGTTTTCAACTCGTACCTTCTTAAGCAAGGCGCGATCCGGAGTGGCGGTCATGAAAATCCGCTTCCCCCCTGGACGCAAAGCCCGCTCCGCAGCCTGCTGCAGCATACGGCTGCCGCGATAAGGGAAGGCGTCCGCCTCATCGAGAATGACAAGATCAAAATTACGATAAAAGCGCAATACCTGATGCGTGGTGGCCAACACTAAAGGCGAGCTGCGGCGCCTTTGCTCCCGGTCTACGCCGCCATAGAGGACCTGCAGAGACAAATTTGGAAAAGCTCCCTCCAGCCTCCCTGCCAATTCCCGGACCACGGAACGCCGGGGAACGGCCAGCAAGACCCGTCCCCCTTGAGCTAAAACGATTTGCGCAGCCTGGAAAGAGACTTCAGTTTTACCTGCTCCGCAGACAGCCCACAGCAGCAGAGTCGATTTTTCGCTGCGGACAAATTCTGCCAGCTGCCGGCTGGCTGTGCTTTGAGCTTTCGTAAGGGCAAAGGGCAATTGCAGCCGCACTCGCCTGGGAGGATCGTCTCCTTCCCGGGCCATGGCCACCAGCCCCTTGCAAGTTGAAGCCTTTCCTAAAGCGGAACATTCCGTACATTCAACGCAAATCTGTCCGGGACAGCACCAGCGATTTGGCTCAAGGTTGCTGCCGCCGCAGCGGCGGCAAACCAGCCGGCCCCAAGAGTCCAGCCCCACAGCCGCGGTCAGGAGGCACTTTCCCTCCAGCACCAGCTTCTGCACAGCCAGAGACAAATCATCCTCTCTCCACAGCCGCTCCAGCTCCTCCCACAGATAAATCCTGCCCGCCAGCAGCCTGCGGAGCAAATCGTCCGCCACAGCGCGGCTTTCCGGAGCCGGCTGCGGGGTGAATTTCCTGGCCCGCCATGCCAAAGCCAATCTTCCGAAAAATGAAATTTTATTGGGGATAAACGGCCGCTTGGTTAAAGCCGCAAGCAGCTTCTGCGCCGCAAACAACGGCAAGGGCGGAGCAAGCTGCCTGGGAAAAGAAGCGCAGCCCAGGCTTTGCCAATATCGCCAATCAAAGGCGGGATCCGGACTCAGGCCCAGGCAGACTTTGTCCCCCATGGTGACGAAGTAAACTATATACCGCGGCATTGTCATGATCTCACCTCAGGAAAAAAGCGGTTTATGCTCTGCTTCCTGACGCAGGCGTTCCGCCAGCAGGCTATATCGCTCCACAGGTTTAATATTGCGCACCGCAATGGAAATGGCTTTCTTGGTCCCCACAAGCACAACCAGCCGTTTGGCGCGGGTAATGGCTGTATAGAGCAAATTCCGCTGCAGCATGATGTAATGTTGAGTGGAAACCGGCATTACCACCGCAGGGAACTCGCTGCCCTGGCTTTTATGGACCGAGGTGGCGTAAGCTAAGACCAGCTCGTCCAATTCTCCGGCTTCATAGCGCACTTCCCTCGTGTCATCTTCCTCTTGAAATTCTACCGCGAGCTGCTGCGTCTGAGAGTCCACCTGCCGAATGAGGCCGATATCCCCGTTCCAAACGAACTTTTGGTAGTTATTGCGAATTTGCATCACCTTATCGCCCAAACGAAAAGTGGTGTTGCCAACTGTCAGCTGGCTTTTGAGAGGATCGGGGGGATTTAACGCTTCTTGCAGCAGATAATTTAAGGCTGTAACGCCAATGGGGCTTTTCCGCATGGGAGTCAACACTTGAATCTCTTCTACGCTTTTGGTGCCTAGGAAGCGGGGCAGTCTTCGGCTCACCAGAGCCACAATGGTGGACGCGATGGCTTGGGGATCTTCTTGCGGAATGAAGAAAAAGTCCCTGCGCGAGCCTACCGCAGTGAAAGTGGGCAGCAGACCCTGGTTGATCCTGTGGGCGTTGACGATGATCATGCTCTCTTGCGCCTGGCGGAAGATCTCAGTGAGCGTGACAACCGGGATGGCTTGCGAGCGAATTAAATCTCTCAGCACGCTGCCTGCGCCCACAGACGGAAGCTGATCCACATCGCCAACCAAGATCAGACGGGAGGCCGGCGGCATGGCTTTCAGCAGGTTATACATCAGCAGGAGATCTACCATGGAGGCCTCGTCGACTATGAGCACGTCAAGCTTTAAGGGCCGCTCAGCATTGCGGGCAAAGCCAAATCCTTCCCCCTCTTTATACGAGAATTCCAAAAGCCGGTGGATGGTTTTGGCAGCTTTACCTGTGGCCTCGCTAAGGCGTTTGGCAGCCCTGCCTGTAGGGGCGGCCAAATTGACCTTTAACCCTAATGAAGTCAGCAACTCGATGATTGCTTTGACAACTGTGGTCTTCCCTGTGCCAGGCCCGCCTGTGAGCACGAGGGCGCCGCAGAGCGCGGCTTTTTCCACAGCTTTTTTCTGCTCCGCGGCCAGCTGGATCCCAACCGTCTCTTGCGCCTGTTTGATTTTCTCCGGCAAATCCGGAGTCTTAAAGCCCAAGGCGCACTTGCTCAAAGAGGCAAGGAGCCTTGAGACGCCGCATTCGGCATAATAGTAAGGCGCCAGATAAAGCGCTTGGTCCGCGTCTGGCAGGGGAGCCTTGAAAACCTCTTTTTCCGCCTGCAGCTTGCTTAAGCTCCGCTCCAAATCCGCTGTCTCCACGGCCAAGGATTGGGCAACTTTTGGCAAAAATTCAGATAACGGCTGATATACATGACCGGCATTGGCTTCCTCGCCGAGAAAATATTTGATCCCAGCCGTCACTCTCGCTTCACAATTGCCGGTAATTCCCACCTGCTGAGCGATGCGATCTGCTGTGAGAAAACCGATCCCCCACACCTCGTCCGCCAAACGGTAAGGCTGGGTTTTCACAACATCCAGCGCGTTTTCGCCGTAGGCTTTATAAATTTTAACGGCAAGGGTGGGAGTCAACCCCCACCCTTGCAATGCTACCATAATTTGTTCAATCTCTCGATGGGCGGCGAGCCCGCTTTGGATCTGCTTGGCTTTCGCCTGGCCGATCCCCGCAACCTCAAACAGACGCTGAGGCTCTTTGGCGATAACCTCCAAGGTTTTTTCCCCAAAGGCGTCCACAAGTCTCTTGGCTGTCACTGGCCCTATTCCTTTAATCAGGCCTGAACTGAGGTAACGGACGATGCCCGCTTTGGAGGTCGGCACAATCAGCTGGTAACTGTCAACCGCCAACTGCCAGCCGTATTGGCTGTTATGTTGCCATTTGCCCTCCACCTGAAGATTAGCGCCCTCGTGAAGCTGCGGAAAGCGCCCCACAATTGTCTGGAGCTCTTTTCCGTCGTCTGGCATGAAGCGGGCGACTGTAAACCCATTTTCCTCATTGCGGAAGACAATGCGCTCCACAGTTCCCCGCACTGCTTCCTCGCTATTATTCTTCAGGGTTGGGCGCTCCCGTTGGGCAGGCATCTGCACAGGCTCC
>DIPB01000064.1:19739-20286 GCA_002426275.1 Firmicutes bacterium UBA5499 | reverse complement strand
AATATCGATCAAACTATTCGCCGCAGGTTTTCAATTTCCTGCTTGCAAGTTAAAATCAAAAAGTAAAGTTGGTCTCCCTTCTCTGTTCCGCTCTGGGCAGCTGTTCCCCAAGGCAATTCCAAAACGGCCTCGCTCGTGTGCGGTCTCCCGAATCTATTGGGAGGCAACGATTCCACGGCCACAACCACTTGCCTGGCATCCAAAAAGAGCACATCGATGGGAAAACGCATCCCCATGGTGTGGACCCAATTGCAGGGAGCAAGCAATAAGCCCTCGTCAGGCGGAAGCTCTTTTTTCCCCAAAAGGCCCCGCATCCGGGCCCAGAAGGTGACGGCGGTTTCCAATTTCCGCGCCAAAACTTTCCTGCGGCTTGCATTTACCACCGTCAAGCTCCGCGCTGCAAATCCATTTGTGCTGCCGGACAAAGAGAAGTACGACACCGCGAGTCTCCTTTCCGCAAGAAGTTCTCCTTAAGGCCGGCCTCGCTCGCGCAGTTTGCGCTGCTGCGCGAAGAGAAATGCGATAATGGTGTCCTGGCTTTTTTCAG
>DIPB01000064.1:16612-19615 GCA_002426275.1 Firmicutes bacterium UBA5499 | reverse complement strand
GGCTTTTTTCAGACCAATCTTGAAATTCAGCCATCAAGCAGGTATGATCTGGCTTCCGCAGCTCCTTGCGAACGATCCGGGCTTTACCCACAAGCAATTCATTGGGCAAAGAAAGCATAAACTCCAACACGTCTTCCGGTTTCGGCTCTTCAAGCCGTCCTGGAAATAGAGCTGCAAAGCCGTTGCCGCTAAGATCTATGGTATTGCCTGTTACTTCCTCCTCTCCACGCCGAAAGCTGATCGGCAAAAAAACTTGCAAGCGAAAAAGCCGCCGGCGGTTCCAGCGTTCAATTTCAACCGGTTTTTCCACCGTGATCAAAGGTATGGGCTGGAGAATTTGCCGCACCACGACCGTTAAAAACCGGTAATTGCAGTCTTTAACCACCAATTCCACCCAAATGCTTTTGCCAGGCGGCAAATTCAGCACCATGCCTTTGAACATCGGGGCTGCTAAAGTGATGGTCTTCTCCCCCACATCCTCAACTCGGCTGGCGTAGCGTTCTGATTCCTCCGCTTGAGTGTCTATTCTGATCTTTACCAGCTGATTAGGTTTGAATCGAAATTTCTTCACCGACTATCACCCCTCGACGCGGATAATTTCAGCAGCCGCCCTCCTGGCTCTATTCATCACAGCCAGTCCCAACCCTTGGGGCGTGATGCCTTCCATGATCGCCACTTGCATTTTTCTGAAATCCAAGGTCCGAAAATTGTCAAATAGCCTGGCGCTGATGGTCTCCGGCGCCCGGCGTTCTCCCGCAAGCAGCACCAGATCCGCCGCTGCGAACTCTTCTTTTGCCAGCGTCTCGCGGCTGGCCAGAATTCCCACCCGCCTGTCCTGAGCTTTCTGTTGGACAAGCAGCCGCCTCATGGCGGACAACACCGACGCCTGCGGTCCTTCCACTAAAATTAACTTTGCCTCGGGAGAATAATGCCGATATTTCATCCCCGGAGAGCGAACAGCCTCGCCCGGTTTGAGCTGGCTTATGTATCCCACCTGTCCCAGCACGCTCTCCAGCTCCTCGACGGTAACTCCGCCGGGTCTGAGCACAGTAGGCTGGGACGATACCAAATCTAAAACCGTAGACTCAACGCCGATCCCCGTGGCGCCTCCGTCCAGAATCAACTCCACTTTCCCATCCAGATCTTCCCGCACATGGCAGGCCCGTGTGGGACTCGGCCTGCCGGAAAGGTTCGCGCTGGGAGCCGCGATGGGCACCCCGCTCTGGCGGATTAACCCTAAAGCGACAGGATGATCCGGCATGCGGACGCCAACTGTGGCCAGGCCCGCGGTCACGCTGGCAGGAATCCGCTCTGAGGCAGGCCCGATGATCGTCAGCGGCCCGGGCCAGAATTTTTCGGCCAAAAGCTGAAATCGCCTCTCCCAGCTGGGAGAAACGTCTCCCCAGACGGTACGGGCCTGAGCTACGGAATCCACATGAACGATCAGAGGATTGTCCCCGGGTCTGCCTTTAGCGCGGAAAATTCTCTCCACAGCCTCAGCACAGAAAGCATTGGCTCCCAATCCGTAAACCGTCTCCGTTGGGAACGCCACCAGCTTTCCTTCTCTGACGGCTTGCCCTGCCCGGCGCAGGATTTCTTCCCGTTCCGCGCCTGCAGCCGGCACTTTAAGAAAAGATGTCGTCATTTTCCAGGCCTCCAAGCAAAAAAAAGACGCTCCAGTCTTGCGTAGTCGCTTTGACACTGGGAGTCGGCGAACCCTGCCTCTTGCGCTATGCCGGTCACTGCTTGTCCCTGTCCGGAGCCGATTTCCAGCGCCAGTAAACCGCCCGGCGAAAGGAATGAAAAGGCCTGCCGCACCAGAGGTCTGATCACTGCCAACCCGTCCGCGCCTCCGTCTAAAGCCAGCTGGGGCTCACACTTGAGCTCCGGCGCCAAAGCGGCAAGTTCTCCTTTGGGAATATAGGGCGGGTTGGAAACCACAACCTCAAAAGAGCCAGCCAGCTCTTCCAGGGGAGCGCCTAAACTTCCTTTGTACAAATGCACCTGTCCTGTCACCTGGTGCAACAGGCAATTTTTTTGGGCGACGGCCAGGGCTTGCTCGGAAAGATCCGTGGCCCAAACTTGCAGCTTAGGCAGAGCTTTGGCAAGGCTAACGGCAATGGCGCCGCTGCCCACTCCCACTTCCAGGGCTGTCTGGGCGCCGGGAGCGAACTCGAGCACTCGCTCCACTAATAATTCGGTCTCGGGCCTGGGGATGAGCACGCTTTCGTCCACAAAGAAATCAAGCCCGTAAAACTCTTTCTTCCCCAGAAGGTCCGCCACAGGCAGCCGTTTTTTGGCGCGCTGCCAAAGCAGCCGCCTGGCAGCGGCTAATTCTGTCTCTTCCAGGGGGCGTTCCAGCTGGAGATAGAGTTTCAGCCGGCTCAGACCCAAAACGTGGGCCACAAGCAACTCGCCGTCAAGCCTGGCTCCCTCGATGCCGTTTTTTTTGAGATATTCTGTGGAACGGGTCAGAATTTCGCGCAGCGTAAACATTTTATTCAAGATTCTCAAGCTGCCTGGTTTCTTCAGCTGAGATCAGCGCGTCGATGATTTCATTCAGATCGCCGTCGAGGATTTCTTCCAGGCGATAAAGCGTCAGCCCTATCCTGTGGTCCGTGACCCTGCTCTGGGGGAAATTATAAGTGCGAATCCGCTCGCTGCGGTCCCCGGAACCAACTTGGCTTTTCCGGTTTTGGGCTTCCCGCTGTCTGTGTTCCTGTTCCAGCTGATCCAACAGCCTGGCTTTGAGGATCTTCAAAGCTTTGTCTTTATTTTTCAGCTGAGATTTCTCATCCTGACACGTGACCACCATTCCCGTAGGCAAGTGAGTGATGCGCACCGCCGAGTCTGTGGTGTTAACGCTCTGGCCGCCGTGCCCCGAGGAGCGATAAACGTCGATCCGCAAATCATTAGGGCTGATTTCAAGCTCAACATCTTCAGCTTCCGGCAGCACCGCCACCGTGGCGGCGGAAGTGTGAATTCTGCCCCCCGCCTCCGTTT
>DIPB01000064.1:15103-16494 GCA_002426275.1 Firmicutes bacterium UBA5499 | reverse complement strand
CGATGCACGCCGCTTTCATATTTCAGACGACTGAAGGCGCCCTTGCCCATAACCATGAAAATGATCTCCTTAAAGCCGCCAAGCTCCGTCTCATTGACGCTCATCAGTTCCGTAGTCCAGTTTGTGCGTTCCGCGTAACGCGTATACATGCGAAAGAGATTCGCGGCAAAAAGCGCGGCTTCCTCGCCGCCTGTGCCGGCTCTAATTTCCACCAGCACGTTTCGCTCATCACGTTCGTCTTTAGGCAAAAGCAACAGCCTAAGCTGCCTGTCGCAGGCCTCGAGACTGGACTCCAGCTTAACTATTTCCTCCTTAGCCAGAGCTGAGACCTCCGGATCATCATCTGCCAGCAGCTCCTTAGCCTGAGAAAGCTGCTGGTCTAAGGCCAAATACTCTTCATACTTGGCGATCACTCCGCTGAGGTTGGCATGGGCCTTGGCATATTTTTGAAAGGTTGGCTGATCCGCGATGATTTCAGGTTTAGCTAACTCTGCGTCCAATTGCAGATACTGCTCCCGCAGCGACTCTAACTTTTCCAGCAAATTATTTTCCTCCAGACTGATTATTCCTTCATGACCCCCTCCAAGGCTTCCACTGCGACTTGAATCTGCTCTGCCGACGGCTCGCGCGTTGTTAAGTGCTGCAGCCACATGCCGGGAGCGGTGATGATTTTCACGATTTTTTGGCCCCAACCTCCCTGAGGCTTACCTGCCAGCTTGATCAATTCATAGGAGACCCCGGCAACCAAAGGAAAAATGGCCAGGTGAAT
This sequence comes from Firmicutes bacterium UBA5499, assembly GCA_002426275.1. Lineage (GTDB taxonomy): Bacteria > Bacillota > DTU084 > DTU084 > DTU084 > UBA5499. The sequence goes on along the minus strand of DIPB01000064.1, from coordinate 15,725 downwards.
TCCAATCCTCAGCCAAAAGGAAGGTCTCCCGAAAAAAGAAAAAATGAAAATGCTAACAAAAAAGACCAAAAGCAAAAAGCTGGTACCGCAGCGGGGATGAATGGTGGAAAAAGGACGGATATTCTCAACTGTCAGGGGAAGTCCCGCTTCATGGGCGTGAATGGTCTTGTGCTCAGCGCCGTGATATTGAAAAACCATCTTGATGTCCTGCAGCCTGGAAATGAACACAATATACAGGACAAACAAGCCGATCTTCAAAAAACCTTCCACAAGATTCAACAGCACGGTATTGGCGATCCTGGTTTTCAGACTAGAGGCTACAAAAGCGGGAAAAGCCACAAAGAGCAAAAAAGTTAAGCCTAAGGCGACAAGAATTGTCAGCGCCAACTCCTTAGCGCCCAGATCCTCACCCTCGCCTTCGGCAAACAAACCTGCCGAAAAATTCAAAGCGCTCATGCCGATCACCAACGATTCGATGAACGCTACCACGCCGCGCAAAAGCGGCCAGCCCAAAAATTTGTATCGCCGAGCCCAAGCTCGGACCTGCCGCTTTTCCACCACGATTTGTTTGTCCGGCCTGCGCACCGCAATGGCCATGCCTTCGGGGCCGCGCATCATTACC
>DIPB01000064.1:11912-15013 GCA_002426275.1 Firmicutes bacterium UBA5499 | reverse complement strand
CGGGGCCGCGCATCATTACCCCTTCGATTACCGCCTGCCCGCCATACTGAAAACTCCCCACGCCTTCCACCCCCTGAAGTATTTAACGTTCCTACGCCAAATCGGCGTTGCGCTCATGAAGCAACCGCAAGCCTTGCAACGTCAAAAAAGGATCCACTTTCTGCACCGTGCTGGTCTCAGGCGCCAACAAACCCGCCAGGCCGCCCGTGGCCACCACCTGCGTTTTAAATCCCAGCTCTTGCCAAATCCGTTCCACGATCCCATCAATTAGGCCGGCATAGCCATACAGGAGGCCCGCTTGCATGCTGCTGACCGTATTCCTGCCGATGACGTTTTTGGGCTTGACAAGTTCCACTCTTGGAAGCTTAGCCGCAGCCTGAAACAACGCTTCAGCGGAAATGCCGATCCCAGGACAAATAATGCCTCCCAGGTATTCGCAATGCTCCGAGAGAACGCAAAAGGTGGTGGCTGTGCCCAGATCGACGAGCACCAAGGGCCCGCCATAGATTTCCAACCCGGCCACAGCGTTGACAATCCGGTCCGCTCCCACTTCCTTGGGATTCTCATATTTGATGGTGAGTCCGGTCTTTATTCCCGGCCCGACCAAAAGCGGGCGCTGATGAAAATATTTCTCCGTCAAAAGTTCAAGGGACCGCAAAAGAGGAGGCACCACAGAAGAGATACAAATGGCTTTAATCTGCTGAAAATCCAGATTCGCTTCCGCAAACAAATTGCGCAACAGCACGGCCAACTCATCTTCAGTAGCCGTTCTGTTGGTGGCGATCCGCCAGTTTACCACTAATTTGTCACGGTCGAAGATTCCAAGCACAGTATGGGTATTGCCCACGTCTATCGCAAGTAACATAAGCACGCTCCTACTTTTAAGGCTATTCCTATAAATATTTCGACTCCCCGTGACCGGATTCCTTCAGAAAAAATCTCTTTAGTTTCCTAAAAAAGGAAATCGCTGCTCGCTCGGAGAATTAATTATAAAAACACATGAAGGGGCGAAAGCGATGCGCAAATTACGGCTCATGATTTTTCTATTTTTACTGCTGACTATTCCCGCCGGCTGTCAAGTGAACGTAGGCCTAGGAATCTGGTTCGGCGGCGCGCAGCCAAAACGAGGGATCAGCCTCAATTTACGGTTAAACGACAAGATCGTGCTGGAGCCCATTTTCTCCTTCGGGCTGGGCCAAGATCAAGACGAGTGGCGCTGGGGGCTGCGCTGCAAATACGATCTGGGATCCCAGGGAGAGCAGCGGCGCTATTTGGGCTTAGGGATCGGCGCAATCCAAAGCAGCGATCTTTGGGAGACACGACAAGAACTTGGCCTTAACGCCTTTGTGGAAGTAAGCAACCCCGGAGCTCAATTTACCACTGCCGTAGACTTAGGTCCAAGCCTCGCCAGGATCCGCTATCTGTCAAACGATGAAGAAGACGCCAGCGTAGAAGAGTATTATTCCGGCGGCATGAAATTCGGCTTTGGCTATCATTACAACTTTCACCAGGAGCCTTAGGCCCTGCACTCAGTCACGAAATAACGCTTGTCCGGACCTTTCCCCAGCTCGAAGGCAATTCCTCCCAACCTTTGGTGGAGGACGATCTTAGCTACCCTATCCTTTTCTCTTACGGAAAGCAGCTGCCTAGTCTGGCCGGCGCTGTATGTCTCTCCGCACAATGGCAAGATTTTCCAGGCCGGGATCGCGCCTTTGGCGTAATGCAAAGCGTCGTCAAGCCACTTCAAAAAGAAGGATCCTTTCTGGCCTACGGAAAAGTCCAGCACAACCGCGCTGGCCGCGGCTCCTAAAGCGCGAAAGTCCAAAGACCAATCGCTGTCGTTTGTGGGATCTTCTTTTTTCCTTGCCGGCAATTTGAGATACAGCAAGCGTCCTTGCGATGCCAATTCCGCAGCCAACTTTTTCAAGAACTCGGCCAACCTGCGCCGTCGCTTGCCTGCTCCCGGCTGCAGCTCCAAAAACAATCCCGCAAGGCCGCCGCGCACCAAGCTTAGCCGGATAGCAGCAATCCGTTTGGCCCACGTTTTCTTTTTCGACAGAAAATCCCAATCCTCAAGCTTGGCGATGGCGAGACATCTCTTGCCGGTCCTGCGGACGACCATGGCAAGCTCTTCTTCCCCCGTCCACACTAAATTCTCACCCAAACGCCAGCCATATATTCCCACGCAGCTCAAATCCTGTTGTGAGAACTCTCCTTCGGGTTCGGCCTGGGGATCCCACAGCGCCAAAACTTTGCGCTGCGGTATGTAGATGAGCTGGCCGGGATACCTCTTGCCCACGCGATTTACAGCCCTGACAGTGCCTGCAGCCAACTGATATTCCGCATCCACTCTCATCAGGCTTTGCCCTTCTGAGAGCGGATGCGGGAATTGCAGAATGGGCAATCCCCGCTGTGCTAATAATTGCCAAACTTCCCGTCCAGCTAAACCGTCCGGTTTAAGGCTGTACATGCGCTGGAAGGCAAGCAATGCCTCTTCGGTGAGGAATCCGAATTTACCATCCACAGGGCCAGGTGAAAACCCCAATTCCTTTAGTGCGAGCTGCAGCTTCTCGACCTCTGCTCCTGAGTCTTGGAAGCGAACCACTTTATGCATTAAAATCTCCCCTAGCCTCCAGATCGGGCAGCTGAGAAATATCCAGCAAACCTTCCCGAATCGCATAGAGCGCGATTTGAGTGCGGTGTGCCAAGCCTAATTTTTTACGGATTTTTGTTACGTAATTTTTCACAGTCTTCTCTCCGATGAAGAGCTTCTTACCAATCTGGATATTTGTTAACCCTTGCGCTACAAGAATGAATACCTCTTGTTCCCTAGGACTCAATTGGGGTATCTCCCGCCTCCCTCCCGTCTGTATCTCCACAAAATACCACACCTTTCAGTAGGGTAAGGCAGGAATTTGCCTTAACTACGCATAATAAATTATGCTTCGACCGCGGCTTCTGCTACTGAAAATGGACGTCAAGTTCCCTGAGCACCAAATCAATCCGGTTGCAGATGGTAGCCTGATCTGAACCCGCAAACAACAAACCGATGGCAGCGTCGTTTTCATCCAGAACTAAGGAGCCGCTGTCTCCTCCCTGGC
>DIPB01000064.1:5669-11786 GCA_002426275.1 Firmicutes bacterium UBA5499 | reverse complement strand
AATCTGCTCCTCGTACACAGCGCTTTCTTTATCTCCAACCTTTACTTGCAGGACCGCGTCCACGGCGATGATTTCGCCTGTGGTGATGCCCGTGGTGCGGCCGCTTTTGCGCACCTTGGCTCCCACTTTGGCCTGCCTCGTGCCTCTGACCTGGCCGATGCCCATGATCTCATCGTTCAGCAGCTGCCGGTTGGTGGGTCTTGCCAGAGCGCAGTCCACGATATTGGCCGTGCGCTGGTTTTTCCAAAACTGGACGCTGTAGTCATGTCCGGAAAGACCGATCAGGCGGTTGAGAAATTTCTCTACCCCTTGCGCGATCTGACAATCCGCCTGCGAGACGGTTTTCAGCATGGGGATGAATTTAGCAAGCACAGCCACCTGATCGGCGGCTGTGCCGCCGTCGTAGGGACCCGGCTGGTAGATGGGATCTCCCAGTTTGGCTTTGCCGTCCTTGCCGGAAGTGCTGTTGGCCAAGACGTGATTGTTGGAGAGAATCCACGGCTCTTGGGTCTTATTGTCATAGACCACGGCTCCCAAAGTGCCGGCTGTGATTTTATAGTGACCAATGCTGACTCCGGGCTGCATTGGCCGGGCGCGCTGGGTGCGTTCCCCCAGAAGGCGGATTTCGCCTATGGGGATAACGTCCGTGCGCACATTGCCCAGCTGCTGCGGTACCGCTCCTTGCGGCGGCAGCTCTGAAATGGGAACTTTTTCTTCCACGAACACCACAAGCGCGGAGCAATCCGTGCATTGCCCCCTCACCATTTTCTTCCCAACCCCAACGCCGCAGACGTGGGGAAGAGCAAGTAACTGTTCCTGAAATTGACTTACCGTTTTTTTCACACGCTCCATTTGCCCTTTCAACTCCTTATCAATAGGGCTACCTTTCTTTCCCTATCATATGGGTTAAGAAGCCAAAAGGCGACTGTGCCAATGGCAAAAGGCGAGTCCGAAGACTCGCCTTTTATTTTGCGAAAATCGATTTTACCTATTTAACTATCTCACGGAGTAGAAAGCTTTTTTCCCTGGATATACCGCAACGTCGTCCAACATATCTTCGATTCTGAGCAGCTGGTTGTATTTGGCAACGCGGTCGATCCGAGAGGGGGCGCCGGTTTTAATCTGCCCGGCATTCACTCCCACCACGATGTCCGCGATGGTGGTGTCTTCCGTCTCGCCGGAGCGGTGGGAGACAACCGCGGTATAACCGGCTTTTTTAGCCATCTCAATGGCCTGCAATGTCTCGGTGAGGGTGCCAATCTGATTCACTTTAATTAAGATGGAGTTGGCCACGCCCAGCTCAATGCCCCTGGCCAGACGCTTAGTATTGGTAACGAACAAATCGTCGCCCACCAACTGCACTTTGCCGCCTAAAGCTGCGGTGAGCTGCTGCCAGCTGTCCCACTCTTCCTCGCTCAAAGGATCCTCAATGGAAACGATTGGATACTTCTCCAAGAGCTCGGTATAGAACTGGATCATCTCATCAGTATTCCGCTGGAGTCCTTCGCCGGCAAAATTATATTTGCCGTCTGCAAACAGCTCGGACGAGGCCACATCCAAAGCGATGCTCACGTCTTCTCCCGGAGTATAGCCCGCAGCCTCAATGGCCTGGAGGATAACCTCAATGGCCTGGACATTGGAAGTAAGGTTGGGAGCAAAGCCGCCCTCGTCGCCGACTGCGGTGTTGAGACCCTTAGCCTTCAAGACGCTCTTGAGAGAATGGAAAACCTCGGCTCCCGTGCGCAGCGCCTGGGCAAAGCTCTCCGCTCCCACCGGCATGATCATGAACTCCTGGATGTCCACATTATTGTCCGCATGGGCGCCGCCGTTTAAGATGTTCATCATGGGCACCGGCAGCTCCTGGGCGCCAACTCCTCCTAAATACTGATAAAGGGGCAGGCCCGCGGAATCAGCCTGGGCTTTGGCCACTGCCAGTGAGACGCCCAAAATGGCATTGGCGCCCAATTTACCTTTATTCTCAGTGCCGTCCAGCTGGATCATCAATTGATCGATGGCCACCTGATCGCTGGCATCTATGCCCACCAGTTCCGGCCCTAACACTGAATTTACGTTCTCTACGGCCTTGGTCACGCCCTTGCCAAGGTAACGGCTTTTATCTCCGTCTCGGAGTTCAACCGCCTCAAATGCGCCTGTGGAAGCTCCGGAAGGCACAGCCGCTCTGCCGAATCCGCCGTCTTCAAGGGTGACTTCCACTTCAACTGTAGGATTGCCGCGGGAATCCAAGATTTCGCGGCCATATACATCAATAATAGTTGCCATTTAATTACTTTCCTCCTTCACGATTAAAGACTGGCCTGTCATCTGCTCCGGCTTGGTAATGCCCATGATCGCCAAAGCCGTTGGGGCCACATCCGCCAAAATGCCGTCCCGCAGCTTGAAATTCTCTCGGCCCGGCACGATGGCAAGACAAGGCACGGGATTGAGAGTATGGGCCGTATGGGGAACGCCGGTCTGCGGATCCACCATCACGTCGGCGTTGCCGTGGTCTCCGGTGAGGAGCAGGGCTCCGCCTTTGGCCAACACCGCCTCCACAACCTTGCCCACGCAGCTGTCCACTGTCTCCACGGCGGCGATTGCAGCCTCCATGATCCCAGTATGCCCAACCATATCCAAGTTGGCGAAATTCATGATGATTGCGTCGTAAGTATCATCACCGACGTGCTTGACGGTCTCCCGGGTGATCTCTTCGGCGCTCATCTGAGGCTTTAGATCATAGGTTGCCACCTTAGGCGAAGGAATCAGCTGCCGCTCTTCGCCGGGATTGGGCGTTTCCACGCCGCCATTGAAAAAGAACGTCACGTGGGCGTACTTTTCTGTCTCGGCGATCCGCAGCTGCCGCAGGCCTTGAGCGCTCAGCACCTCGCCCAAGGTATTTGTGATCTCCTGAGGCGGGAAAGCTACCGGCGCGGCGATTGTGGCGTCATACTCCGCGAGGCAGGTGAAAGCAACGTCAGGCTTTTGCGGTCTGGCAAAGCCCGCGAAATCTTGATCTACGAAGGCGCGGGTCAGCTGCCGAGCCCGATCGGGGCGGAAATTGAAGAAAATCAAGGAATCTCCGTCCCGCACCAGGCCTTCAGGATTGCCTTGAGAATCCACCAGCACAGTGGGGATAACAAATTCGTCAGTCACATTTTCAGCGTAAGACCGAGCCAAAGCCTCCCGGGCGCCGCTTGCCTTCTGTCCTTCTCCCAGGGTCATGGCGCGCCAAGCTTTCTCAGTCCGCTGCCAGCGCTGATCCCGGTCCATGGCGTAATAGCGGCCGCTGACGGAAGCGATCTTGCCGCGGCCAAGCTGGGATAAAGTCTCCTCCAGCTTTTCCAGAAAAGGGCCGGCGCTGGCAGGAGGCACGTCTCTGCCGTCCAGGAAAGCGTGAACGTAAATCCTCTGGACTCCGTGCGCTGCGGCCATTTTCAAAAGGGCAAATAGGTGTTCCTGATGGCTGTGAACTCCGCCGGGAGAGAGCAATCCCAAAAGGTGCAGCGCGCCTTTTTTCCCCTGTTCCATGGCGGCAATCAATTGCGGATTTTGAAAAAGCTCCCCGGATTCGATGGCTGCATTGATCCGCACCAATTCCTGATAAATGATTCGACCTGCTCCCAAATTCAAATGGCCGACATTGGAATCTCCCATCTGTCCTGCCATCAATCCCACAGCTTTGCCGCTGGCTTCAAGCTTGGAATGGGGGTATTGGGCGAACAGCGCGTCCAGCTGAGGAGTCTTGGCCTGGGCTATGGCGTTGCCTTCTGTGTTGGGATTCAGGCCGCAGCCGTCCAGGATCATCAGGACAAACGGTTTGGGTCTGGCGACTGTTTTCATTTACTTTTCCTCGACTATAGCGGCGCGCAGCAAGCTGGAAAACTGCTGGGTTGAGAGGCTGGCGCCGCCGACCAAAGCTCCGTCTATATCGCTCTGCGCCATGTATTGATGGATGTTTTCAGGTTTGACGCTGCCGCCATATTGAATGCGCAGCTCCGCGGCTTGCTTTTCTCCCAAAACTTCGCTGGCCGTGCGGCGAATAAAGCCGATCACCTGCTGCGCGTCTTCGGCGCTGGAGGAACGGCCTGTGCCGATGGCCCAAATGGGCTCGTAAGCGATGACCACTTTGGCTGCCTCCTCAGGAGATACCTTCGCCAGAGCGGCTTTCACCTGCGCGCCGATTACCTCTTCCACTTTGTTCTCTTCGCGCTGCGCCAGGGTCTCTCCCACGCAAATGATGGGAGAAAGCCCATGGTCCAAAGCCGCGCGCGCCTTTCGGGCAACGTCTTCGTCCGTCTCGTGAAAATAGCCGCGTCTTTCTGAGTGACCGATGATCACGTAAGCGCAGCCCAGCTCCTGCAGCATCCCAGGCGAGATCTCGCCTGTATACGCGCCTTCCTCTTCCCAAAACAGGTTCTGGCCGCCCACGGCCAACTTCGTTCCGGCCACGGCTCCAGCCACAGTGGCAATGGCCGTGGCCGGAGGAACCAACACCACTTCCGCCCATTTATAGTCCACAAGCTCCGCAGCCAGACCGCAGGCAAGTTCTCTGGCCTGGGCTGTGGTCTTATGCATTTTCCAGTTGCCTGCAATTATCGGTTTACGCACAAGTTACATCTCCTATCGCTGGGAGAGAGCAGCCACGCCGGGTAATTCCTTACCCTCCAAGAACTCCAAGGATGCCCCTCCGCCAGTGGAAATATGTGTGATTTTATCCGCGTAGCCCAGCTGCTCAACCGCAGCCGCGCTGTCGCCGCCGCCGATGATGGTGGTGGCGTCCTCGAGCTCCGCCAAAGTCTGGGCAATCGCTTTGGTGCCTAGGGAAAACGGCTTCATCTCGAAGACTCCCAAAGGACCGTTCCAAACCACGGTTTTAGCTCCAACCAAAGCCTGCCGGAACAGCTGAATGGTTTTGGGCCCAATGTCCATGCCCTCCCAATCCGCCGGAATCTCTTCCACAGAAACCGCTTTGTGGTTTGAGGTCTCCGCAAACTCGTCGGCCACGATCACATCCACAGGCAACAGCAGTTGGACGCCCCGGGCTTTGGCTTCCGCCTCCAGCCGCCGGGCCAGATCGATTTTATCCGCTTCCAGCAGAGATTTGCCGATCCCAAGGCCCCGGGATTTGAGAAAAGTATAGGCCATGCCGCCGCCGATGATCAGGGTGTCGCACTTTTTCAAAAGGTTCGTGATTACGCCGATCTTATCCGCAACCTTGGCCCCGCCCAGAATAGCCACGAAGGGCCGCGCGGGGTTTTCCAGGGCCTCGCCCATGACACCCAGCTCCTTGCCGATGAGGAAGCCGGCCACGGCGGGCAGGTAAGCGGCCACGCCGGCTGTAGAGGCGTGCGCCCGGTGCACCGTGCCAAAGGCATCGGATACATAGAGCTCAGCCAACGAGGCCAGTTCCTTGGCAAAGGCGGGGTCGTTCTTTTCTTCTTCTTTGTGGTAGCGCAAGTTCTCCAGAAGCAGGATCTCCCCTGCCTTGAGGGTCTGGGCCTTCTCTTGCGCCTCGGGGCCGATGCAGTCGGCCGCGAAATCGATCCGCGTGCCCGGCAAAAGCTTTTTAAGCGCCGCAGCCACGGGTTTGAGGGAGAATTCCGGTTTTGGCTCCCCCTTGGGCCTGCCCAGATGGGAGCAGAGGATGACCTTGGCCCCGTTCTTGAGCAGATACTCGACCGTGGGCAAAGAGGCGACGATACGCTTAACCTCCGCCACGGTTCCTTCTGGGGTGAGGGGCACGTTGTAGTCTACCCTTACCAGCACCCGCTTGCCGTTTACGTTTACGTCCTCGATGGTCTTTTTTGCCATAGTGAAAACCTCCGTGCTGAAAATAGTCAAATATACTACAGGCGCCGCCTTGGGAGGAACAACGCCTATTCCCCGATTGTTCTTATTTTATCACGCTTTGGATATATTACAATATCGTTAATTTGAATATCCGGCCCACCTACCATTATAGACGGTTGGAGGAACCCATGGTATAATCGGGCTATGAAACGGATCCGAGCGCTTTTGCTTTGCATATGCTGTGTTTTGCCGCTCCTTGGCTGTGCCAAGGAGCCGGAGGCCGTGGTGATCGACGTGACCGGCGCTTCCGCCGCCAGCCCCGCCGAAGCC
>DIPB01000064.1:4602-5560 GCA_002426275.1 Firmicutes bacterium UBA5499 | reverse complement strand
CGTGACCGGCGCTTCCGCCGCCCGCCCCGCCGAAGCCGGCGAAACGCAGGCCCCGGCCAGCAAGGGCAGCCCCAAGGCCGAAATCAAAGATACCGTAGCCTATACCTTCAAAGGCGCGGAAGGCCCCGTGCTCTATGGCGCGCTCGCCTACGAAAATATCGGCAGCGCGCCCCTCACGCTCACCAAGGCCACCTTCAACTTCGCACTCGAGGGCAAAACCGAAGAGGTGGAATTCACCCCCATCTTTGCGGATCAAACCGTGATCCTGCCCGGTGAAACCGGCTACGCTGCGCTCTGGTATCCCCTGGCGGATATCGAACCCGGCGCGGATGTGCGCCTTTCCGCTTCGCTGCAGTGGCAGGCGGCGGCCGAAGCGCGCATCCCCATCGAAGTACAAAACCTGCGCCTGGCCCATAACTACCCCGGCTTCACCACCATGGCGGGCGTGCTCACAGCGGCGGCGGATTGCCCATGCAACCTGATCTACACCGCCTTTTACGATGAAAACGAAAGCCTCTTGGGTGTGTGGTATTTTACCGAAAACGCCCACCTCGTATCGGCCGAACCCAAGGCCTTTACCAGCCATCTAAAAGACTTCCCCCTGGCAGACTTGGCCGAGCGCACGGCACAGATACGCACCTTTGGGGTGGGGATGGAATGATCAAAAAAGCGCCTATATACGGCGCTTTTTAATACCCTCTTATTGGGGCAGGCGCCAAGGCCTGCTATTCTTTTGCCATAAATTCCTCCGCGTAGACCACACGCAGTTCGTTTTCATATACGCCGGCAGCCGCGCCCATGGAGAAATGGTCCTCCCGCAGGGCGGCGGTCACCTCCTCCGTAATGCCCGCGCAGATCACCTCTACGGAATCGTTGCGATCCGCCTCCCGCAAGGCTTCATAGGCGGCCAGGGCCAGGGTAGGAGTTTCAGCGTAGATGCTGTCCAGCAGGCCCACGG
>DIPB01000064.1:3652-4480 GCA_002426275.1 Firmicutes bacterium UBA5499 | reverse complement strand
AGATGCTATCCAGCAGGCCCGCGGGCACGGCCGCGAGGGCCTCGGCAGCCCAAGCCTTGGTCTCTCCATCCCCATCGGCATAGTATACGCCCTTTTTCATCAGCTTGCCTTGCGCCAGCATCTGTCTGTAGAGCGTATCCCCGGGGCTGCCCGCCTTGGTAAAGAGGGCCAGCACCCGCACGGGAGCCTCGTGCGAGGGGTAGGAAAAGAGGGCCTCCCAGGCCAGCTGCGCATTTTGCGCCGGATCCTCCTCAATGGGAGGCGGCGTAGGCGTGGGGCTAGGCGCAGCAGTAGGAAGCGGCGTTGCGGAAGATTCCGCCGTTACGGCCGTTTCACCGGGGGCGCGTAGGAAGGCGAGGGGCTCTCCGGCCATGATCTCCTGGCGGAAGCCCACGATGCAGATCAGCGTCAGCAGGATCAAAATGAGGATCAGGGCGCTGAGGATGATTTTTTTCATGCCGCCTGCCCCTCCTTGGTTTCATAGATGGTAGCCCAGCCTGTTTTAATGAGGCGGCTCTGGACATATCCCAGCGTACCCCAATAATCCACCAGCGTCCAGCCGCCGCTAAGCTCAGCCACCACGGTGATGGTGCTGTCCCTGGCCACCTTGTAGAGGCGCTTGGCCTTGGTGCTTGGCTCCGCGTACAGGTAGACCGTGCCGGAAACGTAATTGCCATCCGGCCTAGATTGCATCACGCCCTCTTCATAGGTGATGTAGCAGCGCTTCACATAGCCCTCGCGGCCGTCGAGGTCGATCTTCACCCACGGATCCCCCTCCTGAAGCACCCGCACCTTAGTATCCTTTTTCAGCTTGCGGATCAGCTTATC
>DIPB01000064.1:2897-3547 GCA_002426275.1 Firmicutes bacterium UBA5499 | reverse complement strand
GTTGGTGCCGTTACCCGTGCGCATCTGGATGTTGTTCACAGCAATCCAAGCCTCGCGGTAGGGCAGGGGTTTGTTATCGAAGATGTTTTGCTGGAAGGCGTCGTAATCGGCAAATTTCATATCCGTTTTAAGGGAGGCGGTCAGCCCTTTTTTGATGGACTTGGTCACGACATTCACCGTGGTGCCAGGGCAGGCATGGTAATAGAGCCACTTCGCGTCCTCCACATAGAGGCGCACGCAGCCGTGGGAACCCCTGTTTCCCAGGGTGGAGAAGGGACCTTTTTTGAGCGCCGTGATCTCCCTTTTACCGAACATAATGGAGTGGAAATACACGCCGCCCACGATCTGCGTCCAATAGCGGGCATACTCGCCGCCAAAGGCCGCAAACTTGCCAAAGCGTTCCCGCGCGCCGATCTTCCACCTGCCGCTGGGCGTGGGCGAGGCGGGCTCGATGCCCCGGGGCTCGGTTTTGCCCGAGGTGCAGACCATCCGCCGCACGATGCGGGTATAGTCCCCTGCATCGTCCTTTTGATAAACGGTGACAACCTGATTCCCCGTATCCAGTTCGATGTAATATTTCTCAGGATCGGTGTTCTTCAATTCATCCCGGGCAAAGGCCAGGGAGGGCGCGAGGGCGCACAGGGCCAGAA
>DIPB01000064.1:2481-2768 GCA_002426275.1 Firmicutes bacterium UBA5499 | reverse complement strand
GGCGCACAGGGCCAGAATAAGCGCAGCGGCGCGCCGGATCAGCCGTTTGGGCATGGACTCCTCCGATTCGACAAAATGAGTTTATTCTTTTTTATTATAGTCTATTTATACGCCACTTGCCAAGAGAAAAGCCCTCTGCCGATTTAAGGCAAAAGGCTTATTTTTCACAGCTCCCTAAGCACCAGGTCGGTCTGGCCCGGGTTATCGCCGGCTTCCAGGCGCAGGACTGCCGGGTGGCCTGCGTATTCGGCCCAGATCATATCCTTGAGGCTGGTATTGTGGCCATA
>DIPB01000064.1:2045-2335 GCA_002426275.1 Firmicutes bacterium UBA5499 | reverse complement strand
GTAGCGTCGCCTCCAGGGCCACGCGGGCCTGGTAAACGTTCTTGCCGTGCAGATCCAGGATGATGACCGCTTCCGTCCTCAACGGATCTGCCCGCAGCCGCGGATGATATATTTGTACGTGCAAAGCTCCCTTAGGCCCATGGGGCCCCTGGCGTGCAGCTTTTGCGTGGAGATTCCCATCTCGCAGCCCAGGCCGAATTCACCCCCGTCCGTAAAGCGGGTGGAGGCGTTTACATACACGGCTGCGCTATCCACAGCGCGCAAAAAGTGCTCGGCTGCTGCTTCGTCTT
>DIPB01000064.1:0-1953 GCA_002426275.1 Firmicutes bacterium UBA5499 | reverse complement strand
CACGGCTGCGCTGTCCACAGCGCGCAAAAAGCGCTCCGCTGCTGCTTCGTCTTCGGTGACAATGGCATCGCTGTGGCCCGTGGAGTGGGCGGCAATGTGCGCCAAGGCTTCCCCGGCGCTCCCCACCACCTTCACAGCCAGGATATAATCCAAAAACTCGGTGTCAAAATCCGCAGCCCCGGCCGGCGTGCCCGGGATAAGGGCGGCGGCTTTTTCGCAAAGGCGCAGCTCTACCGGCACTTCGCCCCGGCTGCTCCGCTCTTTTACGAGCCGCTCTTGCAGCCTAGGCAGGAAAGCTGCGGCTATGGCCTCGTGCACCAAACACACCTCCGCCGCGTTGCACACGGAAGGGCGGCTGGTCTTGGCGTTGTAGATGATGTTAAGGGCCATATCCAAATCGGCGGCCGCATCCACGTACACGTGGCAAATGCCGGTGCCGGTCTCGATGCAGGGCACGGTGGCCTGCTCCACGCAGGCGCGGATTAGCCCTGCACCGCCCCGGGGGATCAGCAGGTCGACCAGGCCCGTGGCCTGCATCAGCTCCAGCGAAGAAGCACGGGTGGTATCCTCCACCAATCCCACGGCCTTGACCGGCAGCCCTGCCTTGCCCAAGCCTTCGCGCAAAGCGTCCGTAATGGCCTTGTTGCTGGCGTAAGCCTCCTTGCCGCCCCGCAGAACGCAAGCGTTGCCGCTTTTTATGCAAAGGGCCGCCGCATCCGCCGTTACATTGGGCCTGCTTTCGTAGATGATGGCGATCACGCCCATGGCTACGCTGGTCTTTTCGATGATAAGCCCGCCCGGCCGCTCCACCCGCTCCAACACCCGGCCCACAGGATCGGGCAGGTGCATAACCTGGGTAATCCCTTCGGCCATGGCCCGGATGCGGCCTTTGCTCAAAGCCAGCCTATCCAGCATCACGTTTCCGATATGCCCCTTGGCCGCCTCCAAGTCCTGCGCGTTGGCAGCAAGGATGCTGTCCGTATGTTCTATCAGCACCTTTGCCATGGCAAAAAGGGCCTCGTTCTTTTGCTCCTCGGAGGCGGCGGCCATCGGCCCTTTGGCCTTGGCGGCGGATAGCAGGATCTCCCGCGTCGTCATGCCTCGTCTCTCCTTCCTGCAAATAAGGTGCCCACGCCCTTGCCTTCGATAATATCGTATAGAACAGCCGGATCCTGGCCGTTGGCAATCACCATATCCACCCCGGCCGCGGTGGCGCGCTGCGCGGCCGCCAGCTTGGTGGCCATTCCCCCCGTGCCCAGCCCGCTCCCTGCACTGCCGCCCAGGGCCAATATCTCCGGCGTGATCGCCTCCACCCGGGGGATGCGGCATGCGCCCGGATCTGTATGTGGATCACAGGTATAGAGTCCGTCGATATCCGTGAGCAGCACCAGCAGATCCGCCCGTGCCGTTACGGCTACGATGGCGGCCAGGGTGTCGTTATCGCCAATGCCCAGCTCTTCCGTGGCCACGGTGTCGTTCTCGTTGACGATGGGCAGCGCGTCCAGCTCCAGCAGGCGGAAAAGGGTATTCTCCACATGATTCCGCCGCACCTCGTCCTGCACATCCTCGGCGCCGAGCAGGATCTGGGCTACGGTATGATTATATTCGCAAAAGAGCTTGTCGTAGGTATACATCAGCTCGCATTGGCCTACGGCCGCGGCCGCCTGCTTGGTGGGCACATCCTCGGGCCGTTTGGCCAGCTTTAGCTTGCCTACGCCCATGCCGATGGCCCCAGAGCTGACCAATATCACCTGATGCCCCGCGTTCTTCAAATCGCTGAGCACCTTTACCAGCTGCTCCACGTGCCGTATGTTCATCCGCCCCGTGCCATAGGCCAGGGTGGAGGTGCCGACCTTGATGACGATGCGCATGGTCCCCTCCCTCACTTTCTGCCCAAAAGCAGGGTCTTGTCGTATGCCGCGCGCACGGCGCGCATGGCCGCCGCCCTTAGGC
>DIPB01000105.1:2172-7739 GCA_002426275.1 Firmicutes bacterium UBA5499 | reverse complement strand
CAGGAATCCTGTGTCCCCACCACAGTTGCCGGGAAATGCACCAATCCCTGACGTTCTCCACCCAGTTGAGGTACAGCTTGGCAAAGCGGCCGGGAATGAATTCCACCCTTCCTTCCCGGACAGCCGCGATGGCTGGCTCTGCCAACGGCTTCATCTTCACAAACCACTGTTTGGACAATGTGGGCTCCACCGTGGTCTTGCAGCGCGAACAGCTGCCCACGGCATGCTGATGCCCTTTGATTCCTCTGAGCAAACCTTCCTTCTGGAGATCGCAGACCAGCTTACTGCGGCATTCATACCGATCTAAGCCGGCATATTTCCCTACCGCAGCATTCATCTTACCGTCAGGGCCGATGACCGTGATCTGCGCCAGACCGTGCCTCTGTCCCATGGCGAAATCGTTTGGATCGTGACTTGGCGTGACCTTCACGGCGCCGGTGCCAAAGGAAGGATCCACATACTCGTCGGCGATGACTGGAATCTTCCTGCCCACAAGCGGCAGAATCAGCTCCTTGCCCACCAGGTTCCCGTAGCGCTCGTCCCGCGGATGTACGGCCACCGCGGTATCGCCCAGCATGGTCTCGGGTCTTGTGGTGGCCACCACAAGCTCTCCTGTGCCGTCAGCCAAAGGATAGCCAATCTCCCACAGCTTGCCGTCCTGATCCTGATGCTCCACCTCGATATCCGAAAGCGCGGTCTGACACCTGGGACACCAGTTGATGATGTAGCTGCCTTGGTAAATCAGGCCTTTGTTATATAGGCTCACAAAGACCTCGCGCACTGCCTCCGAGCAACCCTGGTCCATAGTGAACCGCTGCCGCTGCCAGTCGCAGGAAGCGCCCATATCCTTCAGCTGATCGAAGATCCTGTTGCCATAGTGCTCTTTCCATTGCCAAACTCGTTCTAAAAATTTCTCCCTGCCAAGGTCAAAACGGTTCTTCCCCTCCCGGGCAAGCTCTTCTTCGATCTTAATCTGCGTCGCGATGCCGGCGTGATCCGTGCCTGGAATCCAGACTACGTTTTTCCCCTTCATCCTCTGCCAACGAATTAAGATGTCCTGGAGCGTGTTGTCCAGGGCATGGCCAAGATGCAGTTGTCCGGTAACGTTAGGGGGCGGAATCACAATGCAAAATGGTTCTTTGCTCCTGTCCACTTCCGCATGAAAAAAACCCCCGTCCAGCCAGTAGCGATACCAGCGCTTCTCCGTGGCTTGGGGGTCATATGTCCGAGCCAGTGCCACCTTCTTCTTCCTCCCTGTCGATAAACTCGCAAAAACTCTCAATGGCGATTGCTTTGCCAAGGCCGTCCAATTCCAGAAAAGCGCCGGCAAGCTGCGCCGGACCAGAGGCAACTTCAAACCGCCGCGGCAGTCCGGAGCGGAACCTATTCACAATGATCTCGGTCTTTACTCCCAAAATTGAATCGACCGGTCCGGTCATTCCCAAATCCGTGATAAAGGCCGTACCTCCCGGCAAAATCCGAGCGTCGGCAGTCTGGACATGGGTATGGGTTCCGGCCACAGCCGAAACCCTGCCTGCCAAAAACCAAGCTAAGGCCGCCTTTTCCGAAGTGGTCTCAGCGTGAAAATCGATCACCACCGGCAGCTGAGGAATTTCCTTCAGCAGCTTTTCCATGGCCTGAAACGGACAATCCAAGGGCCCTGCCATATTCGTGCGTCCCGATAAATTAACCACCGCCAATTCTCCGGCGGACGTGCCCAGAATCGTCCAGCCCTTGCCTGGCGCGCCGGACGGATAATTCAAAGGGCGCAGCAAGCGCGCCTCGTCGTCGATGAAAGAGAAGATCTCTTTATTGCCCCAAGTATGATTGCCCATGGTGAGGAGAGAAATCCCCTGGGCAAACAATTCCTCGGCGATCTTGCGCGAGATACCTCGTCCGCCGGCTGCGTTCTCGCCGTTGGCGATCACCGCGTCAGGAGAATATCTAGCCGCAAGGCCGGGCAGAAGCGCCACTAACGCTCTTCTGCCCGGCCTGCCGACGATATCTCCGATCAATAATAACCGCACTTATCTGCCCAACTCCAAATCCTGATGATTGAAAACCAGCACGTGTCCGTTTTCCCTCATTCCATAGAGAGTATGCCCTTTTGGACAGTCCTGCAGATCTTCTAGAAAAGCCGAGATGACTTCGTCTTGACAGATGACATCATCGCCGAGGCCTTCCTGGTTTTCCACAATCAAGCGGGAACCGAAAGCATCCTGAACTAGATTAATCAAAAGCGAGATTTCGGCGCCGGAAAGCGAGGCCAGATCTCGGATCACCTCTAAGCGTCCATAAATGCTGAATTTTTTCAACTCCACCAGGCAGCGTTCCGGCTGGTCGCCCAAAAGCTGACAGTGAGCCAGCAGCGACTTTTTGATGCCGGAAGTGATTCGTTTGGAGTCTATGCTTTCTTCAGCCTTAAGCATAAAGGTGAAACGAAAGGTGTGATCTTCTTGCTGGAACTTTAAAGTGCTGATTTGCGGATAACGGATCAAAATGGAAAGCAGAAGATTGACGCTGCTGTGATCATATCCGTCATGTAAGTTCCGACTAATTGCCATTTCCGACACCCCTTTCCAGAGTCTTTATTTCGCGTAATCGACCGCGCGGGTCTCCCGGATTACTGTCACCTTGATCTGCCCCGGATATTCCATTTCATCCTCGATGCGCTTGACGATTTTCCTGGCCATGAGCACCGCGCTGGCATCGTCGATTTTATCCGGCTTGACCATGATCCTCACTTCGCGGCCCGCCTGAATGGCATACGCTTTCTCCACGCCGTCGAATGAATCGGCGATTTTCTCCAGCTTCTCCAAGCGTTTGAGATAGTTTTCCAATGTCTCTCTTCTGGCCCCGGGTCTGGCCGCGGAAATCGCGTCCGCCGCCTGAACTAAGACCGCGATGATGGTGGTGGCCTCAATATCTCCGTGGTGAGCCGCGATGGCGTGAATAACCTCCGGCGACTCATGATAGCGTTTAGCCAATTCCGCGCCTATTTCCACGTGCGGTCCTTCCACCTCATGGTCTATGGCTTTGCCTAAATCGTGAAGTAAACCCGCGCGTTTGGCCAAGGTTTCATCCACGCCCAATTCGGCTGCCATCATGCCAGTCAGGTGGGCCACTTCCACAGAATGCTTCAGCACATTCTGCCCGTAACTGGAGCGATAATGGAGCCTGCCGAGCGTCTTAATCAATTCGGGGTGCAGCCCCGTCGCCCCAACCTCAAAGGCAGCCTGTTCGCCCTGCTCGCGAATTGTGTTCTCCACTTCCTTTTGAGCTTTATTCACCATCTCTTCGATCCGAGCCGGGTGAATTCTGCCGTCCACAATCAGCTTTTCCAATGCCAGTCTGGCCACTTCGCGCCTGACGGGATCGAACCCTGACAGCAGCACTGCCTCCGGCGTATCGTCGATAATGAGATCAATGCCGGTGAGAGTCTCCAGAGTCCTGATGTTTCTGCCTTCGCGACCGATGATCCTGCCTTTCATCTCATCGTTAGGCAAAGCCACCACTGAGACCGTGGTCTCAGCCGCGTGATCAGCCGCGTATCTTTGGATGGCAGTGGAGATGATCTCCCGGGCCTTTCTTTCGCCTTCATCTTTTGCCTGTCCTTCAATGTCTTTGATCATCAAAGCGGCGTCGTGTTTAACTTCTTCCTCCACCGTGGACAAAAGCAGCTGCTTGGCGTCTTCCGAACTGAGGGCGCTGATGCGTTCCAATTCCCTGCGCTGCTTTTCACGTAAGGCTTCAGCCTCTTCCCGCAGCTGGTTCAGCTCTTGATCCCGTTTGGCGATTTGTTCATCTTTCTTCTCTAAGCTCTGGCTTTTATGATCCAACATTTCCTCGCGCTGCAGCAGACGTTTTTCCATTCTTTGCACTTCCGCCCGCCGCTCGCGGATCTCCCGATCCAAATCGGAGCGAAGTTTATGCGCTTCATCTTTTGCTTCCAGGATCGATTCCCTTTTCCCAGCCTCGGCCTCTCGCTTGGCTTCTTCTTGGATTTGGCGAGCCGCTTCCTCCGCCGAACGGATTTTAGCTTCGGCAACTATTTTTCTGATATAAAAGCCGCATGCGGCTGCAAGCAAAAGTCCAAGTAGATAAAATAAAATAACTATATTTGCCACCTCCTGCCAATTACATGTGCAAAAGCCGGGCGCCAGCCCGGCTTGAAACAACATACCAGTGCGCTTTTTCTGCCAATAATTCTAATCCTTTTGCTATTGTCTGTCAAGAAAATTCTCCTTTGCCAACAGGTCCAAAACCCGCCAGATAACGTCGGGAGCGAAGCCTCGTCTGAAGAGCGCGGCCCCCAATTTCTGACGCCAGTCGCTGCTGCCGCCGGAGGCGGAAAGTTTCTTGGCCACAGCCAAAGCCAGCTGGCTTTCCTCTCCCTGGGGAAAAGCTTCTTTCACAAGACCGTCCGCAAGCTCCGGCGAGATCCCTTGCCGGATCAGTTCCGGCCGCAATCTCAGCGGCCCCCATTTCTGCGCGGCCAGCTTTTCCCGCAGCCAGGCCCTGGCATACCGCTCATCGTCAAGATAGCCCAGCTGGGCCATGCGCTGGCAGGTCTGTTGGATCTCCTGAAGCTCTATGCCGCGCGCCGCCAACTTTTCAGCCAGCTTTTTGCGCGTCAGCCAGCGCCTGGAAAGGAGACGAAGCGCTATTTTCTCCCCCTGGGGCACTATTTCTCCCCACCTGCCGCTGCCTCTTCTTCTGTCTTCGGCTGCCGGACCTGCGCCAGCCCCAGCTTTTCTCTGACTTTCTGCTCGATCTCTTGAGCTAACTGAGGATTTTCCCGCAGAAAAGCTTTGGCGTTCTCTTTGCCCTGTCCTAGCCTAGTATCGCCGTACGAATACCAGGTGCCGGTTTTGGTGGCGATTTCCTGATCCGTCGCCACATCCAAGATGCAGCCCTCTTTGGAGATCCCCTGGCCGAAGACGATGTCAAACTCGGCCTCTCTGAAGGGAGGCGCCAACTTGTTCTTGACTACTTTCACTTTGGTGCGGTTGCCCAAGACCTCATTGCCCTGACGTATCGTTTCCACCCGCCGCACCTCCAGGCGCACGCTGGCGTAAAACTTCAGCGCTCTGCCGCCTGTCGTGACCTCCGGATTGCCAAACATGATTCCCACTTTTTCACGAATCTGGTTGATGAAAATCGCCGTGGTTTTGGATTTGCTGATGGCTCCCGTCAGCTTGCGCATGGCCTGGGACATCAGCCTGGCCTGAAGGCCCACATGGCTGTCTCCCATCTCGCCTTCGATCTCGGCTTTGGGCACTAAAGCGGCCACAGAGTCTACGGCCACAACATCGATGGCGCCGCTGCGCACCAAGGCTTCCGCAATCTCCAGAGCCTGCTCTCCCGTATCAGGCTGGGAAATCAACAAGTTATCCGTATCCACGCCCAATTTCTTCGCATACTTTGGATCCAAGGCGTGCTCCGCGTCGATGAAAGCGGCTATGCCTCCCGCTTTCTGCGCTTCGGCAATGATGTGCAGCGCCACTGTAGTTTTTCCTGAAGATTCAGGCCCGTAAATTTCCACTACCCTGCCCCGAGGAACCCCT
>DIPB01000105.1:0-2070 GCA_002426275.1 Firmicutes bacterium UBA5499 | reverse complement strand
AGCCCCGAGGAACCCCCCCGACGCCCAAGGCCAAATCAAGCGTCAAAGCGCCAGTTGGGATCACATCAACCTGCAAATTGACGGCCGCCTCGCCCAATCTCATGATGGAGCCTTTACCGTGTTGATGTTCAATTTGCCTAATGGCGCTCTCCAGCGCCTTTTCCTTCTCCTGCTGCATTCCTATCCCTCCTGCGTATCCCAGTTAATTATTTCGACACCGGCTACCCTTTTCCTTCCTGAGCAAATGTTGCCTGAGCAAATCTAAAGCAAAGATCACGGTCCTTCTTTTCACAAGTTTTCTCGCTCCGGGCCAATGCAGCTCCCGCACCTCCACTCCATCCTCTGCGGCTAAAGCCAAATAAACCAGGCCCACGGGTTTTTCAGGGGTGCCTCCGCCGGGACCGGCAATGCCGGTGATCCCAATTCCCCAGTCCGTGCCTGCAGCTTTGCGCACACCTTGGGCCATTAGCTCAGCCACTTGCGGGCTCACTGCCCCTTCCCTGGCTATGAGATCTTGAGGAACCCCCAAGAGATCCTGCTTTGCCCGGTTGCTGTATGTGACAACTCCCTGCTTGAAAACATCGGACGCGCCAGCCTCATCCGTAAGCCGGCTCGCCAAAAGACCGCCCGTGCACGATTCCGCGGTGGCAAGGCTCTGGCCGCGGACGCGCAGTAAATTCAAAACCACGCCTGCCAGAGTATCTTCATCTATGCCGTAGATGACATCGCCCAGCCGCCGGCGAAGCTCCGCCTCCAAAGCCGCAAGGAGACCGTCCGCCTCTTTTTGGCTTTCAGCCCGGGCGGTGAGGCGTAATGTGACCTCTCCTTTGCCGGCAAGGGGCGCGATGGTGGGGTTAGTCTGCGCCTCCAGGAGGTCCGAGATTTTCTCCGCCAGCAAGCTCTCCCCCAAAGAGGCAATCTTCAGCACCCGAGAGGCTATGACGCCGTGTTTCCCCTTCAGGCGAGGCAAGACCTGCTCCTGGAACATCGGTTCCAATTCTTCCGGAGGACCTGGCAGGCAAAAAACGAGTTTGCCGTCTTTCGCCACCATCACTCCAGGCGCCGTGCCCCGCTCGTTGCGCAAAGCTTGCCCTCCCCGGGGAATTAACGCCTGCTTTTGGTTATTCTGAGTCAGGGGACGGCCCAGCTCCTTGAAATATTTCTGAATCCGCTCCCAAGAAGCTTGATCTAAGACCAGCGGCAGAGTTAAGACCTCGGATACCATCTCTTTTGTAAGATCATCTTCCGTAGGTCCCAGTCCGCCGCTTGTGATCACCAGATCCGCTCTCTGAAGAGCTTCTGCCACCGCCGTTTTAACCCGCTGGGGGTTATCTCCCACAGTGGTGCGATGATAAAGATCGATCCCCAGCGTCGCCAGCTGTCTTGAGAGATAAACTGCGTTGGTGTCCACGATCTGTCCTAAAAGCAATTCCGTGCCCACAGAGATAATTTCAGCTTTCACCATTCTTCCTTCTTTCTGCTCCCGCTTGACCAGGCGTTAAGTAAATTCTGAATCCCTATCCCAAAGCGCAATTTTTGGGGAAGAGCGCCTTAGGTTTGTTCCGGATCAGCCGCTTTTAAAATTCCCAATTGCTACTTAAAATTCGACATTGAAAAACTCAATCCCTGCCCGCAAAAAAAAAAGCGGGCCTTAGGGGCGGTCAGATAGGGATTTATAATTCCTGAAAAATTCGGCATAGTCGTTGATATTAGGCTATGCCGTTTTTTCGTTTATTTTGGTAAATCGATAGCGCCAATGCAGTTATAAAAAATTTGAATCCGCTGGGTTCTGTGGCCATCTACCTTTTCAGCCTTAAATACTATAATTTTATCAATGAACTCTCGGATAATCTCTGCATCCAATTCTGTAATTTCTGTGTACTTTTTTACTAGTGCCAAAAAGCGGTCGGTATTGAGGGACTGTTCATTTGCTGTATCAATGGTATGCTTTAATTTGGTTATCCTTTCTTCCAGGACCTTCTGCTCGGCTTCATATTCAGCCGACATCTTGTAAAAACGCTCTTCGGGAATTTTGCCCATCACATTGTCCTCATATAGCTTTCGAATGAT
>DIPB01000037.1 GCA_002426275.1 Firmicutes bacterium UBA5499 | reverse complement strand
CATGACTCACGCCTCCTTCCCGTATCAGCTGCGGCAAGAAATCGGCATCGTAGATAATTTAGTCCGGCTCTCAGTTGGGATCGAGGACAAGCGGGATCTGGCGGCAGACCTCCAGGACGCCTTCAGGCAAGCGGAGAGAGGATAATAAAATGAAATATTATGAAGACATTCGTCAATTGATCGGCAACACACCGCTGGTGAAGCTGAACCACATGGATTTCCCAAAGGAGGTCAACGTGTTTGCGAAACTGGAACTGTGGAATCCAGGCGGCAGCGTGAAGGATCGCATGGGAGAAGCGTTGATCCGAGATGCGGAGGAGCGTGGTATCCTGAAGCCCGGCAGCACCATTCTGGAAGCCACAGCCGGAAATGCGGGAATCGGAATCGCCTTGGCCGCTTTGGGAAAAGGATATCGTGTAATTTTCGCGGTCCCGGAAAAGTTTTCTGTGGAAAAGCAAGCCATCATGCGCGCCTTGGGAGCCGAAATCGTGCACACGCCTTTGGAAGCAGGAATGCAGGGAGCGTTTGCCAAAGTGGAGGAGTTACGGCGGCAAGTGAACGATCCAGTTCTGCTGAGCCAGTTCACCAACCCGCAGAATCCCCTCTCTCACTACCAGACTACTGGTCCTGAAATCTACCGCGACCTGGACGGGCAAGTGGACTATCTGGTTGCCGGAGCCGGCAGCGGTGGCACGTTGTCGGGAGCGGCTCGGTTTTTAAAAGAAAAAATCCCCCAGCTGAAATGCGTCATGGCGGATCCATGCGGCTCCACCATGGGCGGCGGGGACCCGGGATGCTACTCCATCGAGGGGATCGGCAACACCTTTATGCCTAAAACCATGGACATGGATCTGGTGGATCAGGTTGTGAAGATCACGGACCAAGAAGCGCTCCGGGAAGTCCGTCTGCTGGCAGCCAAAGAAGGGATCCTTGCCGGCTCATCTTCCGGCGCGGCTTTGACCGCAGCCAGACAAACAGCGGCTACGGCTGAAAAAGGAAGCCGCATTGTGGTGATCCTTCCAGACCGCGGCGACCGCTATCTGAGCAAAAATCTGTTTTAAGCTGACTTGAAGAAGTAAATGCACGTTTGTAAGAGTAAACGCACCTTTAAGAGAGGTTAGCTTGAAAAAAGAGCAAAACCAGGGGGGATAAAACACGTTTGGGGACCTGAAAATAGGCGCACAATAGCCAAGGTGCAAATTACCCTTTTTTCGGAACAAGTAAAAGCACCCCTAAAAATGATAGCCATTCTTGATTTCAGGCACTCGGCATTTGACTTGACTAAGTCTGGGCGCAGGATTACTTCGTTGGGAGGAATTAGTTCTGCTCCCAGCTTGTCCAAGAGTTCCTGCCCATAAAAGAACTTGAATGTCTCGTATGGCGTTTTGTTGGCTAGCCTCTTCCTCGAATAGGAGTTGACGTGGTTCATCACTAGGTTTATGTCTGACTGATTCAGCTGGTCAAAGCTTTTTCTTTTGGGTAAAACCCGTCTGATTAAGCCGTGATTCTCCTCAAGCGAGCCTTTTTGATTGGGCATTCGGGGGTCACAATAGAAAACCCTGGTCCTGCGAGTTGAATCGGTCGCATATTCAATCTCATGCGGATTTGAAAATTCGGTTACATTGTCTCCTAGAAGCAGCGGAAAAGCTTTCATAAACAGTTCTTTACCTAAAACCGCATAGAGCTTTTCAAAGACGTCTATTACCGATTGTGCGGTATTGCGTTGGCGGTAGAAGGCGAGCATAAAAGAGCTAGCTACGAAATGAATCGTCAACAGAACGCTGCCTCCCTTTTTCCCTTCCAATGTATCCATTTGTACAACATGGAGATCAGGATTTTCCAGTTTGAAATTGAGATAATCGTCATAAGTGCGCCTGACCCTGCATTTCGAATCGACCTTTCGTTCCATAGATTTTTCCCTGCGGGGCCTAAACCTGCAAACTTTTGGCATGTCGATGTTGCGGGCTTGGAGAAGGCCGGAGTTGATATATGAGTACAAAGTCTTTTGACAGATTTGAAATTCATTGGGATTGTTTGCGAAGATATGGTTAAGGGATTGTCCCTTTTGAATTAAAGGACTAACGAAATTATCCAGGCCTTCCATTTCCGCTTCGGTTACGTTTATGCCTTCTCTGGCTGTGCTCAATTGCGCTTCATATTTTCGTTGAGCCTCTTGAGGGAGATAATATTTCTTTCTCAGGGTGCATTTTTTCTCTTCTAAACAGCCGTTGCAAACATAGGGAGACGTCTGTAACTTTCCGCATCGTTCCTCAGAGAACTTGGGACAATTCATATTACATTTCGAGCAGAGAGAGCAACGTTTAGGGTGCTGACAGTCTGCCCCTTGATGTTTACAAAGATTGCTCATATGACATTCTCTGCGATGAACGCATCTGTTGGGGACCCTGAAAGGAGCTGATTTATCGCTGGAGACCGATCGACCTCTCAGTTCTCCGGAAATCGTGGTATGATATTTTCCAAGGAAGCGAGCAATCTCCATGAGCGATGAGCCTTGCCGAAGCATAAAGTCTATCGTGCAGCGGTCCTCAATCACTAAGTGTTTACCCATCGTAACACCTACTTGTAAGCTGCCAAGTACCTTCAAACTATATTTTAGCAAAGCCTGCAAATAATGGGGAGGTTTTATAAACCTAAACGCACGCGCCTTCCCCAT
>DIPB01000049.1:3486-3634 GCA_002426275.1 Firmicutes bacterium UBA5499 | reverse complement strand
AGCATCTAAGCGTGAAGCCGGCCCCAAGATGAGACTTCCCATTCCCATGGCTTGCCATGAGGAAGTAAGACCCCAACGAGACGAGTTGGTAGATAGGCCGGGTGTGGAAGCGCAGCAATGCGCGAAGCTAGCCGGTACTAATAGGTCG
>DIPB01000049.1:0-3255 GCA_002426275.1 Firmicutes bacterium UBA5499 | reverse complement strand
GGATCCTTTTTTCAAACCCCTGGCTAATTGCCGGGGGTTTTAATATTATCTGCTTGTGAGCAAAATGCGTTTGGGCGCCCATTTCCTGTGAAGCCTTTCTTGCGAAAGAAGGACCACCCGTCCGGGTGGCCCTTCTTTAGATCTCTTTTGGATTTACTACATCGTGACCGGGTCTCATTACTTGAACGATGAATCCGCATTTAGGGCAGTGGTAAAACAAACCCTTGGAGGCATCAGTGGAAGCGTTTTTTGCGGTACGGAATTTATCCATAAAGCCCTCGCAGTTTATACAATACTCAGTTTCGGAAACCGCCCTGAACTCAAGAGCATATTTGCGTTTTATTTTTTCCCACAATTGCTCAGCCAATGCGCTCATCTCCTTTAAAAATTTCAATATATTAGTTTAATTCGCCATGAATGAGATTAGTCCTTTTTACTTAGAAAAATAAATTGGTGAGCGCCTGCGGCGGAAAGGATGATTTTGGAAGCAGGAAAGAGTACGTTTAAGGCGAAATAAGGATCAAAAATAGATACGAAATAACTATGCCGGGCTAAAGTTCCAGCGCAGGAAGGATCCTTTTTCAATTCAAAAAGGGAAAGCGAGATTTTCAAAGAATAAATAGTAAGAGTGAGGACATAGACAAGCTGATACTTTGAGAAAAAGCTGCAGGTACCGCTTTAGAACCAGGAGGATGATTTTTTGAAAAAACCAACTTTAGAACAATGGCAGCAGCTTTATCAAGCTGCAGACCAGTTTAAGCAAAGCAAATGCTGGAATTGGATGTATGATAACAATAATTTCGGGGTAGAGGATCCGCAGACGGGAGACGTAGCCTATTGCAGCATTTTAGGAAATGCAGGGAAACTAGTTGGCATTGTGGCATATACGGGCGAAGAAGGATTGCTCAATCTCACAGAACAGTTGCTTGGGGATACGGACAGCGAAGAAATGCAGTATAAGCAGCAGTGTCTGGCGCTGGCCTATGGAAACAGAGACGAACTGAGGGCGGAGGATCTGAAGACGATTCACGCTTTGGGATTGAAATTCCGTGGCAAGGGTCAGTGGCCGCAGTTTCGCGATTACGCGCCGGGAAAGCTGCCTTGGTTTCTAGACAAACAAGGCTGCAGTTTCTTGACTCACATCATTCGGCAGGCAGTCTTGATAGCTGAGCGGTGTAAGCGCGAGTCTGTTCTCACCGGCTATCCCCAGACGCCGAAGTTGCTGGTGAGGGTGCCAGTAAAAGGATCTGCCAGTTTGCTCTGGGAGGATCAGTATCGGAGTTTAGAGGTGAAGGATAATTGTTTAGTTCTTGGCATCAGCGATGAGCTGCTGCTCAGGAGACTCAAAAATATTAAACGCTCGGCAGGGATTTGGGAGGTTGAGACTTTCTATTGTCCCATACCGATCGCTGAGAAGAAAGGCGATAGACCAACCTTTACTCAAATGTGTCTTTTCGTGGAGCATCAAAGCGGCATGATCCTTGGCTATAGAAATTTTCGCGCCTTGAAAGAGGATGGGGAGAACTGCCTTGATCTTTTCGTGGAGCTTATGTCTGCCGAAGAAGCTAAACCGGTACAGCTGTTGGTGCGCAAAAAAGAGACATATTATCTGTTTGAGGAAGTCAGCAAACAGCTTGGAATTCCGTTGACCGTGGTCTCGGAGTTGGAGAACATCAAGGGAATAAAGGAGAAATTGTTTCAGTTAATGGGTTGACGCTCTGAGCTCCAAGCCCGGTGACGGCAACGGAGGCCGTTTTGCAAGCAAAGCCGGTTGCCTCCTTGGCGGAAGCTCCCCGGAGCAGGGCAACTGCCAGCGCAGCGCAAAAGACATCGCCGGCGCCTGTGGAGTCCGCGACTTCCCTGTGCGGCGCAGGAATGAGATGAAAGCTGTCAGCTGAGGCTAAAAAAGCGCCTTGGGAGGCCAGAGTGATAATAACGTGTTTGGCTTTTTGCCCGAGCACCGTTGCCGCTCTCTGCGCCGCGGCGGAATCTCCTGGAAAGATTCCAGTGTAGAAGTACGCTTCCTGCGCGTTTAAGACCAGATAAGTTTTGTCCGTCAGCGCAGGAAGTTCAATCTTCCGCGGCGGTCCTAAATTCAGGATCGTCAATTTATTCCAATCCTGGGCAACAGCTAGGAGCTCCAGAACAAATTTCGGCGGGATCTCCAGTTGCACAAGCAGACAGTCCGCCTGTTCCAGCAGCTGTAAAGTACGCTGCCAATCTTTTTGCTCCCAGAGAAGATTGGCGCCGGGGTAGCCGTGGATCCGAGCTTCTCCTGCAGCTGTCAGCTTGATGGCACAGCGCCCTGTCCTAGCGCCGGCCTTTTTGTGGATGTTTACGGTTGAAAGCCCTTGCTTTTCAAGGTGGCGGAGCAAAAATTCGCCCTCCGGATCTTCTCCGATCATAGCGGTCAGACAGACTGTCTCCCCCAGACGGCGAGCGGCCACCGCCTGGTTTCCGCCTTTCCCGCCCGGGAAAAGGCGGGCAGAAGCGTCCGGCGGAGACTGATAATAGTCTGCGCAGAGACTGCCAACCACTAAGAGCTCGCTCAACTCAGGCCCTCCTCCAGCGCCAGAGGGCGGAGATATTCCGCTCCACTGCGGCCACAGCTAAAGGAACGATGAAAAGCTGCAAGATTACACCGGGGATCGCTTCCACAAGACCTGCCGTGAATAAGTAAAAGACAGGTATGGGTGGAAATCCTAAAGCAGGCAGGAGACTAGCTCCGATGGCGCCAAGCAGTCCATAGATCAATCTTCCCGCGGCTATGGCAAGCAGCAGGGAACAATAGACATTTACGTGCCGCTTTTGATATAAAAAGCCTCCTACGAGACCATAGCAGCCAAGTTCGGCCATCATCAGCGGCGCAATGGGGGGAATAAGCGGCGGAGCGCCGGTAAGGAGACTGCTCAATAAAGGCGTGAGCACGCCCACACAGACGCCGCTGGCCGGACCAAGGAGGAACCCTGCCAGCAGCGCCGGAAGATGCATCGGTAAAAAAGGCTTGCCTAATCCCGCCATGTGGAACAGCGTGGGCAGCAGCAATCCTAAAGCCAGCAGCAGAGCGGTTGAGACTAACTTTTGTGTTTTCATCACCAATACTCCCTTCAATAAAAAAACTAAGAAGGCGGCGCCGTCGGGCGAGACCTTCTTAGTCTCTTTTTCGTGTTTTACGTTTATTTGTTTAAGAGCTGCGTAACTTTCTTTACGGTAAGAGAGAGCAATTGAGAGAAGGATTTCTCCTCTGTGCCCACC
>DIPB01000028.1:7378-8929 GCA_002426275.1 Firmicutes bacterium UBA5499 | reverse complement strand
ATCAGATTGACGCAGCAAATATTCAGCCTCGTAAATCTTATAGGCCGTATTGACAGTCACCAGCACCGCGCCGATTTTCACCGTGGCCCAAAAGGTAATGAACCACTGCGGAACGTTGGTGGCCCAGATGGCAACCTTGTCGCCGGGTTTCACTCCCAGCGCGATCAGGCAGCGGGCGAAAGTATCCACATCATCGCGAAACTCAGAATAAGTCCTGGTATAATCCAAGGTTGTATAGCGGAAGGCGTATTGATCCGGGAATTCGTCCACAACCTTGTCCAGCACCTGGGGAAACGTCAAATCGATTAAAGAATCTTTTTCCCAGAGATACTTGCCTGTGTGGGCCTTATTATCGAACAGGCGCCCCGTGCTCCTGGGCAGCGACACGTATTTGCTCATAAAGTTAGCGAAGTGCGGGAAGACAACTCCTGCGTCGCTGAGCTCCGCTGACCAGCGTTTGATCCATTCTAAGGAGACATAGCCGTCGTAGTTGATGGATTGGAGAGCCAGCATGATCTCGTCGATGGGCAGATCTCCCTCGCCCATCAGACGGTAAGAAACGGCTCCCTTTTCCATTACGGAATCTTTAATGTGAACGTATTTGATGTAAGCGCCCAAGTTTTGCACAGTCTGCTGCGGGGTCTCTCCGGCATAGCGATAGGGATGATGCGTATCCCAAAGCGCGCCCACAGCGTCGCTGGCGGCTTGATCCAATACCCGGCAAAGACGGGAGGTATCGGCAAAGACGCCGTTAGTCTCTAAAAGCAATGTTACCCCTTGCGCTTCGGCTAAGGGAATTAAGCGCTGAAGGTTAGCCAAAACGATGTCCTCATTCACATCGTCGCAGGGCTGCGGCTCCAGATCTGCCAAAACTCTCACAAAAGGCGTCCCCAGCTTGGCTGCCAGGGCGATGTATTGGGTAATTTCCGCATAGTTTCGCTCAGCTTGGTCTTGCGACCTCAGGCAACAGCCGGAGGACAGGCAAGGGATCTCCAGGCGCAGCTGAGAAAGTTTTTTGATGGTCTGAGGCAGTTCCGAGGCGGTGAAGGGCTTGGCTTTCACCGCAAAGATCTCATTGCCCAAGCCTCGAATTTCAATTCCGTCAAAGCCCAGATCTTTAGCCATGGAATAAATCTCCGGCCAACTGAAATCCGGACAACCAAGGGTAGAAAACGCCAACTTCATCATGTTACATATTACCCTCCTAAAACTCCATCAAATATCCATGCGCGAATGAACGCTTTATCCTGGCGCCAAGCCAGAAGCGTGCCAGTCATATAAAAAGACTCTTAACACAACACAGGTCATGTTAAAAGTCTCGCCACCTGGGAAACGGCGTACAAGAACGTTGCCGTCCTGCAAACTTGACGGCTCTACGCGGGAGAGCGCCGGAACCAGACGGGGCACTGAAAGATTAAAAAACATCTGCGCTAGCGTCGCTGACGAGAGATCTTAATTTCAGTGTTCTACACGCTCATCCGTTTTTCCTGCAATAAGGAGTTTATCTCTCGAAATTCACAGGCCGCTCATTTCCCTCCCAGCCGGATGATG
>DIPB01000028.1:1382-7286 GCA_002426275.1 Firmicutes bacterium UBA5499 | reverse complement strand
CAGCCGGATGATGACAAGTTCGGGCAGGCAGAATAAGCGCAGCGGGATGCCGCTGGCGCCCACGCCCCGGGTGATGAAAAGGGTACCTTCTCCCCAAGGGAAACTGCCGGAATCATACTTTGGCCCCAGCTTGCTGTGGGTGATGATGCCCTGGCCGCCAGGCAAGCAAATCTGACCGCCGTGGGTATGGCCGGCAAGGATCAAATCCGGACTTACGCCGGCAAGTTCGGTCACGATCTCAGGCGAGTGGGAAAGCAGGATGACGAAATCACCTTCAGCCGCGTCTGCGAGTCCCGCTAAGTCCGGCTTGCCGGCGCGCAGATCCTCCGCTCCGTACAGGTAGATATTGCCGCGCTCTGCCTGCAATTCTATCCCACGATTCTCCAGGAGCGTGATCCCAGCCTCTCGCAGCTGCCCCCGCAGGCGGGGATCGACATCGTTATTTCCCAATACCCCATAGGTAGGCGCCACAGAAGAGAGCGTCCGCAAATAAGCGACTTGCTCCTCAGTGAGATGCCTCTCGCTGAAGTCCCCAAGGGCAAAAATCAGATCTGGTTTGGCCGCGATCAAAGCCCGCTGCAGCTTGGCTAAAGGCGCTCTGCCTTTCGCCAAATGAAGATCAGCATAGACCGCAATGGAGATTTCGGGGCCGCCTGGCAGGGAGAGCTCCGTAATTGAAAGCTGTGTGGGCTCCAGCGCCGCCCTTCCCAGCAGCAGCAAAAAAATGATTATCGCAGCGGTCTTAATCATTAGCTCCCAATTGCCTGTCGTGCTCCAGCACAGTTTCTGCTTGCGCTTGCCGGTAAGCGGCTAGCTTCTCCGCTAAAGCGGGCTCTGCCAAAGCTAAAATTTCAACTGCCAGCAAGGCTGCGTTTTTGGCATTATCGATTCCAACCGTGGCCACAGGGATCCCGGGGGGCATTTGCACAATTGAAGCCAACGAATCTAATCCTCCCATGGCTTGGCTGGACAAAGGCACCCCGATCACAGGCAAAGCGGTCCAGCTGGCCAGCACTCCCGGCAGGTGAGCGGCCAATCCCGCCCCAGCGATGATGACGCCGATTCCGCGCTGCTTCGCCTCGTTGGCAAACGCTCCCGCCTCCTTGGGAGTGCGGTGAGCGGAAAGAATGCGCAGTTCATATTCGATCCCAAATTCCGAAAGCAATTCCGCGGCTTTTTGCATGGTTTTCAAATCTGATTTGCTTCCCATTACAATTCCAATTTTCATCTTACTGCTCCTCGTTATTTTTAATTCAAGCTTTCACTTCAAATGTCTGCTTCCACGTTCTGTGAGCGGCACGCCCCGTTTGCAAAGGGGACAGTCTGCCGGCTCGTAGGAAGGAATGTCGAGCTTCATTAAAGCCTCTGTGGGGACGCCAAACTTAGCTTTACCGCCGCTGCGATCCACAAGCAGGCCAATGCCCACAACTGCGGCGCCGCTTTCCTGGAGTAGCATCAAAACCTCCTCCACAGAACCGCCTGTAGTGACAATGTCTTCCACCACCAACACCCGCTCTCCCGGCGCAAGCTGAAAACCGCGGCGCAGTGCCATTTTGCCGCCTTCCCGCTCCGCAAACAGCGCACGCGCTCCCAGGCGCCTGGCGACAAGCTGAGAGAGAATGATGCCGCCTGTGGCCGGTCCCACAACGGTTTGGACGTTTTGTCCCTGGAAACGCGCGGCCAACTCCGCGCAGAGTTTCTCTGTGAGCTCCGGATATTGCAAGACCTGAAATTTCTCCACATACTGGCCGCTATGCCTGCCTGAAGTCAGCAGGAAGTGCCCTTCCAAATAGGCGCCGGCGTCTTTAAATATCTGTAAAACCTCTTCCTGATTCATGCTTTTCCCCTCATTTCCGCTAAAATCTCAAGTGCCGCCGCCCTGGGATCCCCGGCGCGGGCAATTGGTCTGCCCACCACCAGAAAATCCGCTCCGGAACGCACAGCCGCTCCTGGCGTGGCAATCCGTCTCTGATCTTCCAAAGCGCTTTCAGCCGGACGTATGCCAGGCGTCACCAGCAGAAACTTTTTCCCCAACTTTTCTCTCAAGTATCCTGCCTCCAGGGGAGAACACACCACCCCGTCCAATCCTTCTTGGTCGCAAAGCGCGGCTAAACGCAGCACTTGGGCCTGGGGCGTGCTATCTACTCCCAGTTCAGATAAAGCCTCCTGATCCAGGCTGGTGAGGACCGTGACTCCTACCAAATGTGGCGCCGGCAGATGCGCTTCCCGCGCTCCCCGCGCGGCCCCTCGCTTGGCCGCGGAGAGCATGGCCCTGCCGCCTGAAGCGTGTACATTGAACATGCCGGCTCCCAGCTTTGCTAAAACCGCTGCCGTCCGCTCCACAGTCCGGGGGATATCGTGGAGCTTGAGATCTAAAAAGATCTGGGCGCCCAAATTCCTGATCTCAGAGATGATGCCGGGTCCGGCCAGATCGAACAGTTCCATTCCCACCTTGAACCACCTGACATCCGGCGACAGCAGCTTCACCAGCGCTAAGGCGTCTTCCTTGGCAGCGAAATCTAAAGCTACACACAGTTGCGCCATTTGTCTCCTCCTTTGCCCACTTTGCCCACAAGCTGATTCACATCATTTAATCCGCGGGCGCCGAGATAATCCGCAAGCTGCCCGACGAGAGCTCCGGCCAAAGTCGGCTGCCAGAAATTCCCCGTCCCCACTGCGACGCAAGTGGCGCCGGCCAGCAAAAATTCCACCGCGTCTTCCACAGTCATGATCCCGCCCATACCTATGATGGGCACCGTAAGCGCCTGCGCCACCTGCCAAACCATTCTCACTGCCACGGGCTTGACGGCGGGCCCGGAGAGACCTCCCACCACATTGGCCAGCTTTGGCTGCCAGGTGTCAGTGTCGATGGCCATGCCGGTGAGCGTGTTAATGAGCGAGATGATATCGGCGCCTGCCTCGACCACCGCCCGGGCCAAAAGGACAATGTCTGTGACATTGGGAGAGAGCTTTACGATTAGCGGCCCCGGCCAAACGCCGCGCACCGCGGCCGTTACTTTCTGCGCCATCTGCGGTTCCGTGCCAAAAGCGATGCCCCCTTCCTTCACATTGGGGCAGGAAATATTCACTTCCAACGCCGCTATTCCTTCCGCCTGCGCCAGACGGGTCGCAACTGCCCGGTACTCTTGTATTGTGCGACCCGCGATGTTTACGATCACAGTAGCTCCGCAGCGACGCAAATGCGGCAAATCCGCCGCCAGAAACTGCTCCACCCCAGGATTTTCAAGGCCTATGGAATTGAGGACGCCGGCTGCGGTCTCCGCAAGCCTGGGCGGCTTATTGCCAACGCGCTTTTCCAATGTCACGGCTTTGGTAATCACCGCGCCCAAGTCCCGGAGAGGATAAAACTGCTCGTATTCTCTGCCGAAGCCAAAGGTACCGGAGGCTACGGCGATGGGATTTTTCAGCCGCAGAGGACCTAAGTTAACTGCCAGGTCAACCATTCTAACCCCTCCAGTCCAGCACTTCATAAGGGAAGACAGGTCCGTCCGCACAAACCCGAGCCGTATTGCCGTCTCGCAGAAAGCAGGTGCAGGCAAGACAAGCACCAACGCCGCAAGCCATCCTGGCCTCCAATGATACATCTAAAGCCAGCTTCTCCTTTGCCGCCAAAGCAGCCAAGGCGGCCAACATTGGCATGGGACCGCAGGCGCAGAGCTTAGGGATGGCGCTGAACTGCGCGATAATTTCCGGCACGAAATCTGTGACAATGCCTTGTCTGCCCAAACTGCCGTCGTCTGTTACCAAAAACACAGCTGACGTATACTTGGCGAAATCGCCGGCATGCGCCAGTTCCTGAGCAGAGCGCGCTCCCAGTAAAACGGCAAATTCCTGACCCCTCTCGTGAAGGGTATGGGCGAGAAAAAGCATGGGTGCCGCTCCCACTCCGCCGCCAATCAAAAGCGTCGGAGCGGCGCCAAGCTGAAATCCGCGCCCCAGCGGTCCCAGCAAATCCAGTTTCTCGCCGGGCTTGGCTCGAGCCAAAATCTTGGTGCCTCTGCCCACCGTCCTGTACAGAAAGCTGGCCTTGTCCCCTTCGAGATCGTAGATGCTCAGCGGCCTTCGCAAAAGCGGATCCCAAGTGGGAGGCTCTTGCTGCGATTGTACCAAAAGGTGTGCAAACTGACCGGGCGTCGCCCGGGATAGGCTTTGACTGGACACCGTCAAACGGTAATAATCGCCGCCCAACGGTTTATTTTGTATTATTTCCACGTTCTCCGGCATTTTAATTCTCCAATCTATAAACAACTTCTCCAGCTGCCGCTGTCCGAATCACTCTGCCCTGTAATTCCCAACCGGAAAAGGGAGTGTTTTTCCCTTTGGAAGCGAATTTCTCAGGGTCTACTTGCCAGCTGCACTTAGGATCGAAGATCACAAAATCGGCTTTCGCGCCTTCATCCAGCCTGCCGCCCGGGATGCCGGCGATCTGACAGGGCTTGGCAGACATGGCTTCAATTGCCCTGGCCGCGGAGATTTGACCTGTTTCCACCAGCTTGGTCCAGACGGCGCTGAGGGCCGTTTCCAAACCCACCATGCCGCAGGGGGCGGCGTCGAATTCAACTTCTTTTTCCTGCCGCGCCCACGGCGCGTGATCCGTGGCTATGCAATCTATGGTGCCGTCTGCCAGGGCAGCCAGCAATGCCTGCCTATCCTGTTCGCTGCGCAGCGGCGGGTTAACCTTCATATTGGGATCATAACCCCTAACAGCCTCTTCGGTCAACAATAAATGCTGCGGAGTCACTTCAGCCGTAACCTTGACGCCGCGCTCTTTGGCACGCCGCAGAAGCTCCACGCTGCCTTTGGTGCTCAAGTGAGCCAAATGCAGTCTGCAGCCTGTCTCCCGCGCCAACAGCAGATCCCTGGCCACTATTACCTCCTCAGCCAAAGCGGGCAGCGGCGACAGCCCCAGCTTAGTCGCCGTAACTCCCTCGTTCATGGCGCCTCCTTGCGCTAGATTCGCATCCTCGCAATGTTCGCTGATTACAAGCTGAAACATGGCAGCATACTGCATGGCAAGGCGCAGCAGCCTGGCGTTGGCAACAGTCGAGCCGTCGTCGGAGAGGATTTTCACGCCCGCCTTTGCTAGCTGCCCCATAGGCGAAAGCTCTTGACCCTTCCTGCCCTTGGTGATGGCCGCGATTGGTTCCACTGTAATCCCGCCGGCTTTCCGCGCTTGAGCGCGGACGAACTCCACAAGCGGCGGGTTGTCGACCGGCGGATCCGTATTGGGCATGGCAAAGATGGTGGTATAGCCGCCCCGCATGGCGGCCGCCATACCAGTGGCGATGGTCTCTCTGTGTTCGCCTCCAGGCTCGCGCAGGTGCGTATGCAGATCCACCAGCCCCGGGAAAATCAACAGGCCTGAAACATCTTCCTCCCCCGCTGCCTGCCAAGATTCATCCGCCGTTCCCCGGCGCGCAATTTTACCGTTTTCAACCAGCAGATCGGCTTGTCCATCAAAGCCGGAACCTGGATCGATGATCCGCGCTCCTTTATAGATTAAGCTCACTTTCAAGCCCTCCTCTCCCTAAAAGCAAGTATAACGCGGCCATTCTAACGGCCACGCCATTTGTCACTTGCGTGCGGATGGCAGAACGCTTGTCCTCTTCAGCATTGGAACAGATCTCTACCCCTAAATTTGTGGGACCCGGGTGAATGATCAAGGCATCGTCCCTGACCAGTTGCAAGCGCCGGTCACAGATCCCAAAAAGCTCTGCATATTCAGCCAGACTTGGAAAAAGTCCGCTCTGCTGTCTTTCTTTTTGAATGCGCAAGAGGCTTACCACGTTGGCTCGAGGTAATTCCTCATCCAAGGAGGTCCCGATTTTCACGCCCAAGGACTCGATGCCTTTGGGCAGAAGCGTGCTGGGACCCAGCACCGTT
>DIPB01000028.1:656-1264 GCA_002426275.1 Firmicutes bacterium UBA5499 | reverse complement strand
CGGACCCAGCACCGTGACTTCCGCCCCCATTTTTTGTAGGCCGTAGATCTGGGAGCGAGCCACTCTGCTATGCAGGATGTCGCCCACAAGCAGCACTTTCAGCCCTGCGATTCTGCCAAGCCGTTCGCGAATCGTATATAAATCCAGCAATGCCTGGGTAGGATGTTCGTGAGCGCCATCGCCGGCGTTGATCACGCTGCAGCCGAGGAGCTTGGCCAAAGCTTGCGGCACGCCGGCGCAGCGATGTCTGACCACAACCAAATCTGTGCCCAAAGCTTCGATGGTATGCGCCGTATCGTAGAGGCTTTCACCTTTCACCACGCTGCTTTGGGCTACGGAGATGTTCACCAAATCCGCGCTCATCCATTTGCTGGCTATTTCAAAGGAAGTGCGGGTCCTGGTGCTGGGTTCGAAAAAGAGCAAAACTACGGTTTTCCCTCTGAGGGTAGGGAATTTCTTGATTTGTCTCTTGTAAATCTGCTTGCAAGAGCCGGCTAAATCAAGAATAGTTTCTATGTCGTCGCTGCATAAAGATTCGATTCCCAATAGATCCTTGTGTTTCCATTCTGCCATGCTTCTTCCCCCTCTCAAAAAAAACGAAAGGTGCT
>DIPB01000028.1:0-572 GCA_002426275.1 Firmicutes bacterium UBA5499 | reverse complement strand
TCTCAAAAAAAACGAAAGGTGCTCTATGCCCTTTCGCTTTTCCCTTCAATGATAACAACTTCTTCCTTTCCGTCAAATTCAGTCAGCCGCACGGAAATGATCTCGCGTTTCGCTGTGGGGACGTCTTTGCCAATATAATCAGCTCTGATAGGCAGTTCTCTGTGACCGCGATCGATTAATACTGCCAGCTGAATTGCTTTTGGTCTGCCCAGATCCATCAGCGCATCCAACGCCGCTCTGACAGTACGACCCGTATAGAGCACATCGTCCACCAGCACAACAGTCTGTTCGGAGAGATCCACCGGGATTTCCGTCTTACGGACAATCGGCTGATAGCTGATGGTGGAAAGATCGTCTCGATAGAGATTTATATCCAGCGTACCAACTGGAACCCGCACGCCCTCCAGCTGGTAAACAGCTGCCGCCAAGCGCTCTGCCAGAGGAACTCCTCGCCTGTGAATGCCAACTAACACCGCTCCGGCAACGCCTCTGTTCCGCTCGATAATTTCATTGGCGATCCGCAGCAGGGCTCGCTTTATGTCCACGCTGTCCATGATCTTTACTTTTTCAGT
>DIPB01000007.1:4862-5053 GCA_002426275.1 Firmicutes bacterium UBA5499 | reverse complement strand
CCTTAACTTTGCCCTGTCCCCTTTCCGCAGGCACTGCCGTGGCTTCAATTTCCACCAGCACTCCCTGGTTGGGGCCGCTGAGGGCCAAACCTTGCACATATCCCACTTGGCTGTTGCCGCTGCTTTTCCGTTCAAGCCGCGGCTCATATTGACCGTTATTGAGCACCCATTCCACATGGGTTACGCCTATT
>DIPB01000007.1:2977-4735 GCA_002426275.1 Firmicutes bacterium UBA5499 | reverse complement strand
CTATTGTTCTCTTGCCTTCCTCGTAAGCCAGGCCAGCTGTGATTTGAATTATGTTCACCGCGTCTCTGCCGTTTTGGGCGTATTGCCCCAATAGCTTGACGGCTGCCGGCTGAATCTCCATGCCGATCTTCTGGGCTGCGTTGCGGGCGATTTTCTCCACTTCGGAGGCTGTGAGGCCGCGAAAGAAGATTTCCAAACAGCGGGAACGAATGGCGGGAGGGATCTCTTCCGGAAGCCTGGTGGTGGCTC
Source organism: Firmicutes bacterium UBA5499 (assembly GCA_002426275.1). Taxonomy (GTDB): domain Bacteria; phylum Bacillota; class DTU084; order DTU084; family DTU084; genus UBA5499. The sequence goes on along the minus strand of DIPB01000007.1, from coordinate 4,486 downwards.
CTACCAGACGGAAATCCGCAGGCAGTCCGTTCTGAAAGATCTCATGCACATAGCGTGGGATATTGGGATCCTCTTTGCTATAGTAGGCGCTCTCCAGAAAAACCTTCCGATCCTCGAGGACCTTTAGCAGTTTATTCATTTGAATGGGATGCAGCTCCCCGATCTCATCGATGAACAAAATGCCGCCGTGCGCGCGAGTGACCGCTCCCGGTTTGGGCTGAGGAATGCCGGCTATGCCCATGGCGCCGGCGCCTTGATAAATGGGATCGTGGACCGAACCGATAAGCGGGTCTGCGATGCCGCGTTCGTCGAACCTGGCGGTCGTGGCGTCCATCTCCACAAAACGCGCCTTGGCGCTGAAAGGGGAAGCTGGATTCTGCTTGGCTTCGGCTAAGACCAATCTGGCCGCAGCCGTTTTTCCCACTCCCGGAGGTCCATAGAGCAATACGTGCTGGGGATTGGGACCGCAAAGGCCCGCCCGCAGAGCGCGGACACCTTCCTCCTGACCGATGATTTCTTGAAACTTAGCGGGCCTAGTGCGCTCGGAGAGCGGTTCGGAAAGGCTGATGGAGCGCAGCTTCTGCAAGTAAACCAACTCCCGGCGGGATTCTTTGTCTACAGCGGAACGGCTGGTCTGTTGAGCGCGTAAGAGGTTCCAAAAATAAATGCCAATCACGATGGCAAAAAATAAATTGATTAACCCAAAGACGTTTGGATTCATGATCAATCCTCCCTTCGCCTTTATTATGAGCACAGGGCGGACTGATTATCCCGGGGATGGGTGCCAAAAAGATGAGCTTTTACCGGCGTCAGCGCGTCGGAAGCTACCTTCCGGCTGAATAGAGACTCCAACCTGTTCCGCAAGTTGCGGTACAAACGCAGCCCTATACTTGCGCGCCGATAAAAAAACACCATCGAACGCCTTGTACTTCGCGTCGATGGTGTTTCGCTGACCGGAAAGCCGGCGGTTTATGCAGTTTCTTCCTTTTTCTCTCTTTTGCGTTCGTGAATCACTTCCGGCTCCTGCAATCCTTCCACAACCTTCTGGGTGATAATGCAGCGCTTAATATCGTTGCGCGAGGGGATCTCATACATAAGCTGCAGCATGATCTCTTCCATAATTGCCCGCAGGCCCCTAGCCCCAGTCTTTCTGGCCAAGGCCTTTTGCGCGATGGCTGCCAGAGCCCCATCGGCAAATTCCAAAGCCACTCCGTCAAGATCGAAGAGCTTTTGATATTGCTTGACCAGCGCGTTTCTGGGCTCCTGGAGAATGCGGATCAGCGCTTCTTGATCCAGGGAATCCAAAGCCACAACCACCGGCATTCTGCCGATGAACTCAGGGATAAGGCCAAAGCGGAGCAGATCTTCAGGCATTAACTGCCGCAGGATCTCGCCAATCTGCTTCTCGCTTTTTGGTCGTACATCTGCGCCGAAGCCCAAAGTCTTTTTGCCTACGCGCTCTTCGATGATCTTCTCTAAACCGTCGAAGGCGCCGCCGCAGATGAAAAT
>DIPB01000007.1:0-2828 GCA_002426275.1 Firmicutes bacterium UBA5499 | reverse complement strand
TTAGTGGTATCGATTTGAATAAATTCCTGATGCGGGTGCTTTCTTCCTCCTTGCGGCGGGACGGAAGCCACGGTTCCCTCCAGGATCTTCAATAACGCTTGCTGCACGCCTTCGCCGGATACGTCCCGGGTAATGGAAGGATTCTCGCTCTTGCGGGCAATCTTATCGACTTCGTCGATATAGATAATGCCCCGTTCGGCTTTTTCCACATCATAATCCGCCGACTGGATCAGTTTCAGGAGAATGTTTTCCACATCCTCGCCTACGTAACCTGCCTCTGTGAGCGAAGTGGCGTCAGCAATGGCAAAAGGTACATTGAGGATTCGCGCCAGAGTCTGCGCCAATAAAGTCTTGCCTGAGCCGGTTGGGCCTAAAAGCAAAATATTGCTCTTCTGCAGCTCCACATCATCTACTTGCGAAGCGGAATTGATCCGCTTGTAATGATTATAAACCGCGACAGAGAGCGAACGTTTGGCTTCCTCCTGACCGATCACATACTGATCTAGGATCTGCTTGATCTCCTTTGGTTTAGGAACGCTGTCCAGCTCGACACTTGTCTGTTCGCTGAGTTCTTCTTCGATGATCTCATTGCACAATTCAATGCACTCATCGCAGATGTAGACGCCTGGTCCAGCTATGAGTTTTTTGACCTGTTCCTGAACTTTACCGCAAAAGGAGCATTTCAACTGACCCTTTTCATCGCCAAACTTAAACATCTCATCACCTCTCTTTGGCTAGACCTTCACCCTTTTTTGTAAAAATCTGGTCTATGATTCCATACGCTTTGGCTTCCTCTGCGGACATATAATAGTTGCGATCCGTATCCACCTCGACTTTTGAGATGTCCTGTCCAGTGTGCCTTGAGAGGATTTCATTGCCGATCTGCTTAATGCGGAGAATCTCCCTAGCCTCAATCTCAATATCTTTAGCCTGGCCTTTTGCGCCGCCTAAAGGTTGATGGATCATGATCCTGGAATATGGTAATGCAAAACGTTTGCCCGGTGCGCCGGAGCATAGCAGCAAGGCAGCCATGCTTGCCGCCATTCCAATGCAGATCGTGGAAACGTCTGGTCTGATATACTGCATGGTATCGTAAATTGCCAAGCCAGAATATACTACCCCACCTGGGCTGTTAATATACAAGTAAATATCTTTGCTTGGGTCTTCGCATTCCAAATGTAGCATCTGAGCGATCACTAAATTGGCTGTGTCGTCGTCAATCGGTCCGCCTATGAAGACGATTCTCTCCTTTAAGAGCCGGGAATAAATATCATACGCCCGCTCGCCGCGATTAGTCTGTTCCACCACCATCGGTACTAGTGTGCTCATTTTTCTCACTCCTATCTTCCTGCTGCTCAATTACTTCCTCGACAACAGCGTGCTCTCTGATGAATTGGCGCGCTTTTTGACTGCGCAGTTGAGCTGATGCCCGGTCTACCAGTTCATCTTGGCTTAATTTACTATCTTTGGAAGCGGATTGCTCAAGTTTTTTTACCGTAGCCTGAATTTCTTCAGAGCTAGGCTCAAATTTTTCAGCGTCTGCCAAGGCCAGCAGCACAAAGTCTTCCTTCAGATCTTTCTCCGCAATAGAGCGGATTTCCTGCTGCTGATTTTTTCCATCCTTCTCGAGGAATTTAGCGTATCCTTCCCAAGTTATGCCTTGGTATGCCAGCATCATTTTCATACGTTCCTCTGCTAAGATCTCATATTGTTCCAAAGTGAAGCGGGGCAGTTCCAGTGCGCTGTCTTGAACCACCTTGTCAACCAGTTCATTTTGCAGCGCGTCCTCAGCCTGCGAATTGATTTTGGCTTCCAAGTCGGCTTTGATCTTTTCTTTCCATTCTTCCAAAGTCTCACTGCCGCTGACATCCTGGGCAAATTCATCGTTTAGTTCAGGATATTCACGTTCTTGGATTCCCGTGAGTTTTACCGTGAAATTAACGGTCTTGCCGGCGATCTCAGAATTAGGCTGATCCTCAGGATATTCTATGCTGATTACCTTGGTCTCGCCAACTTCCATGCCGATAATTCCCGCTTCCAATTTTTCCTCCAAATAGCCTTTGCCCAAAGCTACGGAATAGCCCTCGGCTACGGTGCCGGGCACCACTTCACCGCCGCTTTTCCCCTCCAAATCAATAATGGCATAATCTCCGATTTCAGCTTTGGTCTTTTGGCTGGGAACAAGCTCGCTATACCGATCCAGATTCTGCTGCAGGACATGTTGGATCATTTCATCAGTCACAGGCCGCAGCTTCTTTTGAGCTGAAACCCCTTTGTATGTAGCCAATTTCACCTCAGGTTTGACATCGACCGTAACCTGAGCGGCAAAACTTTTGCCCCAATCCAGATCGTCAAGCTGATAATCATACTTCAAAAAGTTGAGAAAATCAATCTTTTCTTCCGTTAAGGTCACAGTCAGCAACTTAGGCAGAAAAGTTTTAACCGCATCCTGCATGAACGCCTTCTTGCCCAGTCTGGCCTCGATCACCCGGCTTGGCGCATGGCCCGGACGAAAACCTGGAATTTTCACTGATTTTGACAGCTCTTTTGCCGTCTGTTCCAGGTATTTGTTTACATCCTCTGCCGTCAAGTCATATTTTATACGGACCTGACTTCTTTCTAGTCTTTCCAGGTTTACTTCCATTTATCCCGGTTCCTCCTTGCTATAAGCAGATCTTGTCATGTACCTACTTGATCTTCTGCACAGAGTCTGAAAATCCTCCTCAACTGAATAAAAAGAAACCCCAGCAGTGGCTGAGGAAGCTGAAATATTTGGAGCGGAAGACGGGATTTGAACCCGCAACTTTCGCCATGGCAAGGCGATGCTC
>DIPB01000162.1:8479-8952 GCA_002426275.1 Firmicutes bacterium UBA5499 | reverse complement strand
AAACTACTTTCCGTATATCAGTTGAAAGAAAGAGCAGCCCTGTGGAGAGCCGCTCCCATAAATCTATTCTTCAGTGAGGACGATATGTTCGGATTCTATCAGCTGCAGGGCGCCAAAGACTTCTTGTACCCTAGGTTCCGTGGCCTCCGCCAGTGACTTTTTGTAATGCTCCGTGGCGCGAACCTCTCTGGCGTGGGCTTTTTCTTTGATGACGTTCAGATCGGACTCGCCGTGCTGATCCGCGGATTCCGGCGCAGGAACAGATACCTTCAGCAGCTTGGCCACCAAATCCGCGTGTTCGGCTTCAACCTTGGAGAGGGCTTTGAAGATCGCCTTCCAGCGGGTGCTGTCCACGTTCTGGGACGAGTACTTGTAAAAAGTGGCATTGCTGACCTCGATCCTCAGCGTGTACTCCAAATTAGCCTTTGAGACCGCAGTCAGCTCCGGAAATTCAATGGGAGTCCATTCCGCCT
>DIPB01000162.1:5413-8253 GCA_002426275.1 Firmicutes bacterium UBA5499 | reverse complement strand
TCCTTCGAAATTGAGCTAAAGCCAGCTTTTCGTTTGCACTCGGTTGCCATGCGGCTGGCTTCAGCAGCCGAGGGCAGCAGAGATAGGCTTAGATATACCCTCCCGCGATTTTCGCTTTGAGTATATTGTAACAAAATTTGCTTATGGACGCTATCCCCAATTTGCGAAATCGCGCCTTTTTAGCTTGTAGCTTTCAGGAGGATTTTATGTTTGTTTCACAGAAAGATGCGTAGACAAACAGAGCGTTATTTGTGATAATTGTGGTAAGGAGGAGTTAAGACCGAGCAGGCGCTTCTTTTCGCATTCGCCTGGAATTTTAAGATCGGCAGGACGAGGATCTTTGCGGAAATATGATTTCAGGAGGATTTTCTGTGAAATTCACGCTGACAGAGAGTTGGCAGCAGAAGCCGCTGCTCTTTTTGCTGAGCCAGACGATCTCCCTTTTCGGCTCGTCTTTAGTGCAGTATGCCATCACATGGTATATCACGCTGCAAACCAAGTCTGGGATGATGATGACCATTTCCATAGTCTGCGGTTTTCTGCCCACATTTTTGCTTTCACCGTTTGCAGGAGTTTGGGCGGACCGCTTTAACCGCAAGCTGTTGATCATCCTGGCGGACGGAATGATCGCCTGCGCCACGCTGATTTTAGCTATTTTATACGTATTAGGCTACCAGGCATTTTGGCTGCTGTTCGTGATTTCGGCCATCCGGGCTTTTGGCGCGGCGATTCAAACGCCTGCCGTGGGAGCATTGCTGCCGCAACTGGCGCCTGAAGCAGAACTCACCCGCGTGAACGCGGTCAACGGCAGCATCCAGTCTTTGGTCATGCTGCTCTCTCCCATGCTCAGCGCGTTATTGCTAAGCCGGGCGAGTTTAGAATCGATCTTTTTCATTGACGTTGTCACAGCAGCCGTCGCCATCACAATTCTGCTTTTCTTTTTGCATGTTCCCACTCATGCCAAAGCTTTAGCGAAAGAAAAGCTGAGCTATTTCAGCGATTTCCGCCAGGGAATCGGTTACGTGCTGCAGCATGATTTTATCAAGACGCTCTGCCTGTTTAATATCGCTTTTTGTCTCTTAGCCGCGCCCGGCGCCTTTTTAACGCCCTTGCAGGTTACCCGCAGCTTCGGCGATGACGTTTGGCGGCTCACAGCCATTGAGATCACCTTTTCCGTGGGCATGATGCTGGGCGGAGCCTTTATGGCTTGGTGGGGCGGCTTCAAAAATAAGCTTCACACTATGGTGCTGGCAAATCTGATTTTCGGCCTTTGCAATATAGCGTTGGGATTGATTCCAGCCTTTTGGCTCTATCTTTGTTTCATGGCTTTGATTGGGGTAGCCATGCCGATCTTCAATACCCCGACGATGGTTTTAATTCAGCAGAAGGTAGAGGAGAACTTTTTGGGCAGGGTCTTTGGGGTCATGACCATGATCTCAAGCAGCATGATGCCTTTGGGAATGCTGGTCTTCGGTCCTTTGGCAGATCTTGTGAAAATCGAATGGCTGCTTTGCGGGACCGGCTTGCTCCTCTGTGTGCAGGCTCTTTTCATGGTAAGTAACCCGGTGCTCATTGAGGCGGGAAAGCCCATGGCGGAGCCTGAAAGCTGAGCGGAGCATAAATCTCCAAGGCCACAAGCTCATGGCCTTTCAGCTTGCCGATTTTAACCAACGCTCTGCCAGCCGCGTATTCTACGGCCAATTTTTGCCAGATAACAGATAAACCTTCCGCGGCCGCGCCTCTTTGATACCGATTTTTAAATCGACAAGGGGCAGCGGATCTTCCGCCAGATCCATCCGGCAGCGGATCTGAGGCCGCGGCGACGGTTTACTGCGAACATAAACTGGCGATAAAGTTTCCCGGCGGTGAGGCGACGGCCGTTTTCGCTGAGAAGCTGCAGGGCTTCCGCACGACAAAGGGCGGCATAAGGCTTCAGCGCAAGGAACCGCTTCCGACGGAGTTGATACCCGAAATAGCCGGCTGGTGCGGCAAGCATAACTCGAAGTAGGCGAGGAGATCGATTTTATGCCATTTACCATCGTCCGTCAGGACATAACGAAAATGAAAGTCGACGCTATCGTGAACGCCGCGAACACCGATCTTCAAATGGGCGGCGGCGTTTGCGGAGCGATATTTAAGGCGGCGGGCGCGTCAGTCCTGCAAGCCGCCTGTGATAAGGTGGCGCCGATTAAGACGGGCGAAGCGGCAATCACGCCGGGGTTTGCTCTGTCGGCGAAGCTCGTCATCCACGCGGCGGGTCCCGTTTATCGCCGTTGGGACGCCAAACAGAGCGAGCAGTATCTTCGCTCCGCATACACAAACTCGCTCCGGCTTGCCGTGGAGAACAAGTGCGAGAGCATAGCCTTTCCGCTCATTTCAAGCGGCATTTACGGCTATCCGAAAGACGAAGCCCTGCAAGTGGCAACCTCGGCAATACGGGACTTCCTCTCCGATCACGACTTGGACGTGTACCTCGCTGTGTTCGATAAGGCGGCGTTTGCCGTCAGCGAGAAGCTGTTCGGCGAAGTCGTAAGCTACATAGACGCGCATTACGTCGAGAAACACAAAATTCGACGGCGCCAACTGCTCGATGTGGAGCGCGAAGCCCTTGAAGACGAACCGATGGTGTCCGGGGAGGCAATGCTCGCTCCGAGCATTGCGGGCGCGCCGTCAAGCCTCGATGACTTGGTAGGCAAACTCGACGAGCCGTTTTCAACCGCGCTCCTTCGTCTGATTGACGCCAAGGGCAAAACGGACGTTGAAGTCTACAAACGCGCTAACCTCCACCGCAAACTGTTTTCAAAGATACGGACGGGCAAAGGCTATATGCCCAGCAAGCG